>DATNHC010000125.1:0-33876 GCA_035605155.1 Solirubrobacterales bacterium | reverse complement strand
ATCTTCGAGCGCTTCACCCGCGGCGACGCCGGCGAGACCCAGCGGGTCGGCGGCACCGGCCTCGGCCTGGCGATCTCGAAATCGCTGGTCGAGCTGCACGGCGGCACGATCGAGGCCGAGTCGACACCCGGCCAGGGCTCGACCTTTCGGGTCAGGCTGCCGGCGCTCGGCTCCGGGGCTGCCGTTGACGTGAGCCCGAGCGGAGCGGGGACGCGATGACCCGGGTGCTGATCGCCGATGACTCCGAGACGATCCTGCTGCTGATGCGGACGAGGCTCGAGATGGAGGGCTACGAGGTCAGCACAGCGGTTGACGGCGTCGAGGTGATCGAGGCGCTGCGCTCCGGGCCCGAGCCGGACATCCTGCTGCTCGACGCGATGATGCCACGCAAGTCGGGTATCGACGCCCTGCGCGAGCTGCGCGCGGGCGGTATCGAGATCCCGGTGCTGATCGTCAGCGCCCACCAGGACGAGATGGACGCCGGCGCCCCCAGCGACGTCGAGGTGAGCGGCTTCATCACCAAGCCGATCGACTTCGACCTGCTCTTCGCGGCGATCGCCGAACTGACTAGCTCTTAGCCACCTCGAGGCGGATCTCTTTGCCTTTGACCTTGGTGCCGTCGAGGTACTCGACGGTGCGCTCGGCCAGCTCCGGATCGACTTGGACGAAGGAGAAGCGGTGCAGGACGTTGACGTCCTTGATCGCCTCTTCGGGAAGCACTGCGCCCTCGCGCAGGGCCCAGCGCAGATCCTCCTCGGTGAGGCCGCTGCGCTCGCCGCGGTTGATGAAGAGCTTGACCGGGCCGCCCGGCTTGGCCACCTGCCGCGTCTGGCGGCTCTCCCCGCCCTCGGCCGGGGTGCTGCTCACCTCAGGCCGCTCGGGCCGGCGCTCGCGCCGCCGCGGCCGCGGCGCGTGCTCGAGCCGCTCCTCAGGCGTTTCCCACTCGCCGATCGTCGTCTTCACGTCGCGCTCGATGCGGCCGATCTCGTCGCGCTGGGCCGGGGTGACGAAGGTGATCGCCCGCCCCGTGCGGCCGACCCGGCCGGTGCGGCCGATGCGGTGCACGTAGACCTCCGAGGAGGCCGGCACGTCGAAGTTGATCACGTGGGTGACGTGCTCGATGTCGAGCCCGCGGGCGGCGATGTCGGTCGCGACCAGGAGCCGCACGCGGTGGTCCTTGAAGGCGATCATCACGCCGTCGCGCGAGCCCTGGCTCATGTCGCCGTGCAGCGCCTTGACGTCGAGGCCTTTGTCCTTCAGCGTCTTCTCCAGCCGCGAGGCGCCGATCTTCGTGCGGCAGAAGATGATCGCCTGCTCGGGCTCCTCGGTGCGCAGCAGCTCGACCAGGCGCGAGGCCTTCTCCTTGGCCGCAACCTCGACGTAGGCCTGGGCGATCGCGTCGACCGTGAGCTTCTTCGGCGTGATCCGGATCGTCGTCGGGTCGTACATGTAGCTCTCGGCCAGGCGCTGGATCGGCGGCGGCATCGTCGCCGAGAAGAGCGCCGTCTGGCGGCCGCTCGGGCACATGCGGAGGATCCTCTCGACGTCCTCGATGAAGCCGAGGTCGAGCATCTCGTCGGCCTCGTCGAGGACGATGTAGCGGGCCGCGGTGAGGACCAGCGAACGGCGGCTCATCAGGTCCATCATGCGGCCCACGGTGGCGACGACGACGTGGGCGCCGGAGCGCAGCTGCGACTGCTGGGAGCGGATCGGGGCGCCGCCGAAGACGGCGACGATCTCGACGTCGAGATGCTCGGCGTAGGAACGCAGCGCCTGGGTCACCTGGATGCAGAGCTCGCGGGTCGGGGTGAGGACGACCGCCTGCACCTCATCGTTGTCGGGGTCGAGGTACTGGAGCAGGGGCAGGCCGAAGGCAGCTGTCTTGCCGGTTCCGGTCTGGGCCTGGCCGATCACGTCGTGCCCGCCGAGCAGCTCGGGGATCGCTTTGTCCTGGATCGGCGTCGGCTCGTCGAAGCCGAGCTCGTCCAGCGCCTGCTGGATCTCGGGCGAAAGGCCGAGCTCGCGGAAGGCAGTCATTTGGACGGGTCCAACAACAGCTTGCCGCTTGTGCGGCGGGCGATCAGGTCTTCGTGGGCGCGGGCCGCTTCGGAGAGTGGGTAGACGTCGCCGACCGTGACCTCGAGCTCTCCGGCGGCGACCGCGCCGAGCAGCTCGCCGATCATCGGCGCAACCAGCTCACGGCGCGCCAGGAGGTGGACGAGCCAGAAGCCGATCACCGACTTCGAGCCGCGCAGCAGCGCCGCGGTCGAGACCTCGCGCTGTTCGCGCGAGGCGATGCCGAAGACCACCATCCGCCCCATCGGAGCGAGCACGCCGAGCTCGGCGTCAAAGGCCTCCCCGCCGCTCATGTGCAGGACCGCGTCGACCCGCTCGCCGCCGTTGGCCTCGCGGATCGCCGCGCCGAGGTCCTCGGAGCGCGAGTCGACCGTGGCGTCGGCGCCGAGCCGCTCGACCAGAGCGCGCTTCTCCTCGCTCGAGGCGAGACCGATCACCCTGGCGCCGGCCCGCTTGCCGACCTGTACGGCGAGGCTGCCGGTACCGCCCGCAGCCGCCTCGACGACCAGCGTCTCGCCCGGCTCGACCCGGGCGCAGCGGTGGACCAGCGCCATCGCGGTCAATCCCTGCAAGAGCAACGCAGCCGCCTGGTCGTCGTCGACCCCGTCGGGAACGGGAATCAGCAGCGCCTCTGGCACCGCCACCCTCTCCGCGTAGCCGCCACTCCCCAGCAGCGCCGCCACCCGCCGTCCATCGGCAGTCCGCCCGCTGATCTCGGCCCCCGGGATCAGCGGCAGCGACTGCTCGGCCAAATAATCGTTCCGAGTCGCATGAGTGTCGGCGAAGTTGATCCCACTCCGCGCAACGTCAACCAGAACCTCCCCCTCAGCGGGAACCGGATCCTCCAAGTCGACCAGCCGCAGCTTCTCCGGCCCCCCGAACTCCTGTATCTGAACAGCCTTCATCGGCGGCGAACCATAGTCGTCTGGACAGCAACGAACCTCGGTCCCTGCAAGGGGCGTCGGGGGCGCGTCGGCGGCGCGGCGTCTTGTTTTTCGCACTGACCACTCGGCGAGGGAGGCGACGCGCCCGGCGAAAAACCCAGCGCCGCCGACGCGCCGCCGACGCCCCATCCCCGACCAAGAGCAAAAAGCTAACCTCCCCGGCCCATGTCACTCACAGTAGTTGGATCGATCGCCTTCGACGCCGTCAAGACCCCCTTCGGCGAGCGCGAGCGCATGCTCGGCGGCGCTGCCGTCCACTTCTCGCTCGCCGCCAGCTTCTTCACCGAGGTGCGGCCGGTTGGCCCCGTCGGCGACGACTTCGGCGCCGCCGAGTTCGAGGTGCTGGAAAACCGCGGCGTGCTCGTCGACGACATCGAGCGGGTGGCCGGCGGCCAGTCCTTCTTCTGGCGCGGCCGCTACGAGTACGACCTCAACATCGCTCACACCGAGGACACTCAGCTCGGCGTCTTCGGCGAGTTCGAGCCGAAGCTCTCCGCCGTCTCGCAGGCGGCCGACACGCTTTTCCTCGCCAACATCCAGCCCGATCTGCAGCGCCGGGTCCGGGCCCAGTGCCAGGCAACCCGTTTCTCCGCGCTGGACTCGATGAACCTCTGGATCGAGACCGCCAGGGACGCCCTGCTGGCGGCGATCGCCGAGGTCGACTGCCTCGTGGTCAACGACGCCGAGATCCGCCAGCTGACCGGCGAGTCGAATTTGGCCCGAGCCGCCCGCACCGTGATGGCGCTCGGCCCCCGCGCGGTCGTCGCCAAGCAGGGCGAGTACGGCGCCGCCCTCTTTACCGAAGACAGCTTCTTCGCCCTACCGGGTTTCCCGCTGGAGGACGTCCGCGATCCGACCGGCGCCGGCGACAGCTTCGCCGGCGGCTTCCTCGGCTACCTCGACAGCCACGACGGCGACCTCGACGAGGCCTGCCTGCGGCGGGCGATGGGCTACGGCACGGTGCTCGCCTCCTTCAACGTCGAGCAGTTCGGCACCGAGCGGGTCGCGAGCCTGACCCGCGAGGAGATCGACGAGCGCTTCGCCGAGCTGCATGGGATGACCCAGTTCGAGCCCTTGCCCGCGCTTTAACGAGCCGGCGCGCGGGAGATGCGAGAATGCGCGCCGCATGGGCGCCGACTCGCTGACGATCACCGACAACCGAACCGGCAAGACCTATGAGCTGCCGATCGAGGACGGCACGGTGCGGGCGATGGACCTGCGCCAGATCAAGGTCGACGAGGACGAATTCGGCATGCTGGCCTACGACCCGGCCTTCACCAACACGGCCGCCTGCCGCTCCTCGATCACCTTCATCGACGGGGCGGCGGGGGTGCTCGAACACCGCGGCTACTCGATCGAGCAGCTCTGCGAGCGCTCGACCTTCCTCGAGGTCGCCTACCTCTTGATCTTCGGCGAGCTGCCGACCGGGCCGCAGCTCGATCGCTGGGTCTTCGACATCACCCACCACACCTTCGTCCACGAGGACCTCAAGCACTTCTTCGAGGGCTTCCGCTACGACGCCCACCCGATGGGGATGCTGCTCGCCGGGGTCGGCGCCCTCTCCACCTTCTACCCGGACGCCAAGCAGATCGACGACCCCGAAGAGCGCTACATGGCGGCGGTGCGACTGATCGCCAAGGTGCCGACCCTGGCGGCCTTCTCCTACAGGCACAACATGGGCCTGCCCTACGTCTACCCCGACAACGACCTCGACTTCGCCGAGAACTTCCTCTCGATGATGTTCAAGAAGACGGAAATGAAGCACGTGCCCAAGGAGAGCCTCTCCAAGGCGCTCGACGTGCTCTTCATCCTCCACGCCGACCACGAACAGAACTGCTCGACCAGCGCCGTGCGCGGCGTGGGCTCTTCCGGCGTCGACCCCTACTCGGCGGTGGCGGCCGGCGTCGCGGCGCTCTACGGCCCGCTGCACGGCGGCGCCAACGAGGCGGTGCTGAGGATGCTGCGCCGCATCGAGTCGGTAGAGAACATCCCCGGCTTCCTCGAGAAGGTGAAGGCGCGCGAGGAGCGACTCATGGGCTTCGGCCACCGCGTCTACAAGAACTACGACCCGCGGGCGCGAATCATCCAGCAGTACATGGACAAAGTCTTCGAGGCCACCGAATACAACCCGCTGGTCGAGATCGCTCGCGAGCTCGAGAAGCAGGCACTCGACGACGAGTACTTCACCTCGCGCAAGCTCTATCCGAACGTCGACTTCTACTCGGGGATCATCTACGAGGCGCTCGGCGTTCCCACCGACATGTTCACGGTGATCTTCGCCATCCCGCGGACTGCTGGCTGGGTCGCGCAGTGGATGGAGATGAACGACGACCCCGAGCTGAAGATCGCCCGCCCACGGCAGATCTACACCGGCGCCCGCGAGCGCGACTACGTGCCGGTCGCCGAGCGCCAGGGGCCGGAGAAGATCGTCGGACCGCCGGCGCGGCGCCCGAAGCGGCCGCGGCGCGGCGCCTGAGCTGCGGGCCGCCCGGCCAGCCAGCTAGAACAGGCCGAGTGCGAGGCTGACGACCACCGCGATCGGCGTGCCGTAGAGGCTGAGCCGGGCGAAGACGCGGCTCCAGAGGCCCTCGTAGCGGACGCTCTGGAAGATGAGCAGGCCGACGACATGGGCGAGGTTGACCAGCGCGAAGCCGATCGCGATCAGGATCCGGGCGGCACAGTTCCAGGCGAGACGGTTTTCCTCGTGATCGGCACCACCGGTGGAGCTGGCAACGCAATCGGCAGCGAGGATCGCCAGCACCAGCGTGCCGACGATCGCGACGACGATGCCGGCAATGTTGCGCTTGGTCAGCGGCGGCAGGTTGGCTGACGGGCGCCAGCCTTCTCGGCGCCCGGCCCCCCGCTCTGTTCGCTCGATATCGAGCACCGACGGGTCCGAGCTCCCAGCTTCGACGAAGAGCTCGGTGACCGGCAGCTCCAGGTCGCGCTGCGCTTGCTCGAGCAGCCCTTGCTCGGCGAAGGCGCCGTCCTCGTCGTGATGGCCGACGATAAGCACCTGATCGGGGTGGAGCTTGAGGATCTCGTCGTTGATCGCCTGGATCGGGTCGGCGTCGCCGACCTCGCCATCGGCATCGAACCCCGCCCCGCGCAGTTGCTCGAGGGTCTCGCGCAAGCGCTCCCCGGCTTCGGGGATCGCTCCGTCGACGTCACCCGCGTAGTGCTCGAGTGCCGAGCCGGCGAGAGCCGGAGCGACGACGAACACCGACTCGGTCCCTGGCGCAAGCTGCGCGCGCAAGGCGTCGCGCAGCTTCTCTCCCGCGACCGCCTCGTTGGCGACCACCAGCGCGCGCTTGCCCAGCTTGTCTGGGGTGGGATCGGCCATGGTCCCTCTGCTTTCGCGCTACCCGCCAGCCATGCCGGTCAAAACGCGTACTCTGCGGCGGTGACCGCCTGGCAGCTGACGATTCGCCACGGATCCGATGTGTCGAGCATCTCCTTCGACGACCTGAGCGAGGCAATCGCCGAGATGCGTCGGCGGGCGCTGGAGATCCGCGCCCAGGGACCGGCGAGACCGGTCTCGGCGCTGCGCGAGTTCAACCCCGGCGATCAGGTCCAGGCACGCCTGCAGCTGAGTGGCAAGGGCTGGCTACGCAAGCCGGTCGCCGGCATCGACCTGCGCGGCGACGGCACCTTCATGCCGTTCCGCGGCGGGATCCGTCGCGAGGAGCTCGACCCCACCGACCACGACACCCCCTTCGACATCGTGCGCGAGACTCTGGAAGAGACCTAGCTTGGCGACTTTCCCGTCAAATACGCGGGGTAAGTCGCCAAGCCTCGAGCGATGAACGAAGCCGAGACCGAGATCCCCAAGGGCAGCTATGCCGCCGGGCGCCGCATCGAGCTGCCGGCCGGCGCCGAAGCGCCTTACGCCGTCTTCATCAACGGCGTCGAGCAGCGCGAGGGCGCCGACTACAACCTGCGCGCCGGCGAGATCGTCTTCACCCGCCAGATCGTCAAGGAGAAGGTCGGCACCGGCCGCTGGTTGGCGATGTACCTGGGCCTATTCGGCACCTACCGCAAGAACGAGACGATCGACCTTCAGTTCCAGCGGGCCGGCAGGACCGAGCTGGTCTCCGACCTGCCGGTGCAGCCGGACTGACCCCCGGGGAGCCGGTGCACGCGGCTCCCCGGGGGTCGACTGCTACGGAATCTGGGCGCAGATCGCGAACGCGCGGGCGGTCGCAGCTCCGGTTCCGCCGGCCGGGTTGCGGTAGACGATGCGCCAGGCGTCGAAGGTCTCTCCGTCGACTGGCAGGCTGCCCTCCGCTCCCGGTACCGTCTTGAACGGCCGGGACACGGTCAGGTGGATGTCGTCGGAGCTGCTTTGATCGACCGAGCTGCCGCCGCCGATGACCGTGGCGCCCGCCGGACAGGCGACTTCGATGCCCGTGGTGGAGTTGTCGGCAAGCGCAAGGTCCTCGCGCTGCACGGTGATCGTGCCGCCGAGGAAGGTGCCGGCTTTGACGTCGGCGCCGCCAAGCGAGCCGTCGACCACCTTCGAGCCGTCCACCGAGTTGGGGGCGAGGTCGGCAAGGGCGACGGAGCCGTCGACCAGTTTCGCTCCGTCCACCGAGTTTGCACCCAGATCGGCGAGCGCGATCGAGCCGTCCTTCATATCGATCCCGGTGAGCGAGCCGTCCTTGACCTTCGGTGAGCGGACCGCGTTTTTCCTCAGCTGTTTGGGTCCTACGCTGTTCACTTCCAGCGCCGCGTAGCTGGCTCCGCCGAGGGCGACGAAGAGCGCGATCGTGGCAACGATCATCGCTGGCGATGGACGGTGTCGGGCTAGGCGACGCATCTATACCTCCTGTGGATGGGTTTGGAGCTTCACTTAAGTGAGTTCGAATTCGACGTCGAAGCTGCAGGGGCCGGCACTGGACTCCGCGTAGTCCGCAGTCCCCGCGTAGTGCGAGGAGGCCGACCATGTCCCTGGCTGGTTGGCCGTCGGCGTCACCGACGCTTTCCAAGCGCCTTTCGCGTCGGTCGTCGCTTTCACGACCTCCGGAGGACCACTGGGGGGTGTGAAGGTGACCTCCACTGTGGAACCAGCGGGCGCCCCGCTTAGCGTTCCCGACACGGTTACCGGGCGGCCGGGCACACCGCCGGCCGGGCATTTCTGCTCCAGTTTGGTCGGCGCCTTGGGCACCCCCGTCACAGGCACGCTGATCGGCTGGGCGCCGTCGGCCTCGACGGCGACCTGGAGGTCGCCCGGGGTTACCGAGCCGTCGCCGAAGGAGGCTGGAATCGCAACCGAGCCGTCGCCGGCGATCGCCTTGCCGACGACCTCACCATCGCGCAGCAGGCTGATCGGCTGCCCGAGGAGCTCTTTGGGCAGGCTGACCTGGACCCAGTAAGGCGGCGGCTCCGGTTTCGGAGGGCCGATCTCCGCCTTGAAGACCGCCTCGAACAGTCTGGGATCGAAGACGATCGGCGCGTGGCCGCCACCCCACATCTGCATCGACGGATCGCCGAAGTAGTGCCAGAGGTAGAGCTCGTTGCGGGTGTTGCCGTCGCTGCCCGGAGGGGCCAATCCCGCCAGGCGGAGCTTGCCGTGGATCAGCGCGTCGCCAACCCGCTGATTCGTTGCCGGCCCCTCGGAGGGCAGCACGCTCGGCAGCAGCGCATCGACGAAGCCGAGGCCGATCTGCGAGTTGTGCCAGGAAGGCGAGTTCCTGGTGTCGCCGAAGACGCCGACCGCGCCGCCGTCGGGCTTGACCAGCGCCTGCTGGACGAACGAGGTCTCGTCATCGTCGTACCGAGCGCTGGCGCAGTTGATGCTCATCAATACCGGCAGCAGGGCGCCGTTTGTCAGGCCTTCCACCTCGGTCGTGGTGAAGAGCGGGTCGCCCCAGCCGTCGGACCAGCCGTGGTCGCGGTGGATGATCATGAAGCGGCCCGCGTTCCAGGCCGTGGTCACATCCGCCCCGTCGCCGTCCCAGGGGAAGGTCGGCTTCTGCAGGGAGGCGGGAATGTCGGTGCCGTCGTTGAATTTTTTCGGCTCCGTCGTCGGCGAGTCCTCGTAGATCCGATCGACGGTGACCCCGCGTTTGACGAGGCCTTTGCGCACGGTCTCCGCGAACTGGACGAAGGTCCGGTCCTCGCGGCCGTCGTTGACCTCGCCGACGTCGTCGGTGTCCTGGAACTGGGCAGCAAGCGACGCGTGGTTGAGGAAGGCAGCGCCACCTGGCGCCGTCGTCTCGTAGCCGATGATCTTTGCCACGGCGGCGGCGACCTGCGCTTCGTCGGCGCCGAGGATGCGGCCGACTGCGACGTCGGGCAGCTCGTCGGTGTCATCGCGCATCGAGTACTGCAGGTCGGAGACGATCCCGTTGATCCCCGGGAAGGTCGGCACCAGCTCGTCGTCACCGACGATCGTCACGTAGCTCGGGTGGATGCAGAGCGGCGCCGTGAGCCTGGCCCGGATGTAGGTCTGGATCTCAGCCGCCGTCGTTCCGATCTGACCCACGGCGGCGCCTGTCTCGACCACCGAGACCCGGTAGCCGGCGGCGCGACGCGCATTGGCGAAGGTGTCGGCGCTGGTCCGCGTGGCCGGGTTGGTGATGACGAGCATCTCGGCCCCGCAGCGACGCAGGATGAAGTCGAGCTTGGAGGAGACGGCGCCCGCGTTGAGCAGGCTGCCGGCGAGGCGGCGCTGCAGCCGCTCCCAGGGCGAGACGAGCTCGTCGCTGAAGGTGTGGGTGCCGCCTTGGAAGACGACGTTGACGTCGACCGACGTGAGGACCTTCAGCTTCTTCGCCTTGGGGTCGTACTGGACCGCCGGGACGACGAGGTTGCCGATCGTCAGGTCTCGCGCTTTGCCGAGCAGGTCGCCGTCGGCCGGCTGCGCGGGCGTCAGCCCTTTGGCTTTGTAGGCCTTGGGGTCGATCGTGAAGGGCTTGGCGGCAAACGGGGGTCTGTTGAAGTTGGGCGCTTTGGTGATCTCGTCGACCGGGTCGGGCTGCGCTGGAAAAACGTTGACCCCGTCGAGCGTGTAGGAGTCGACGTCGCTTGATTTGACGATCAGTTTGGCGCCGTCTGGGACCCCGATCACCTCGCTTGCGACCGGGATACCGGGCTTGCCGGGATCGCCGGGGGCATCGGTGTTGGGCAGCACCAGCTGAGTCCAGGTCTTCCCAGCGCCCGTTTGCGCGACGAATTGAAGCTCCGGGAGCTGAACTCGGACCTTCATCCCGTTGGCATCGCTCTTCAAGACTTTCATCTTGGTGTTCGCAAGCCGGCTCGGCTTGGTACCGCCCCCGCAGCGCTTGGTGCGCTTGCTGGCGAGCAGACCACTGCTCGCTTTCAGGGATATCGGGCCAAGGGCGGCGATGCGCGCCGCAAGCCTGCGTCCTTTCTTGCCCCGCTTGACCTTGATGCCGAGCAGGATGCGCCGGTACTGGCTGAGGCTCTTGACGGCCCGACAGGGACGTTTTGCAGCCGCCAGCCGGGCGCTTTTTGCGGCTTTCTCGAGCGCGCGATGCTTGGCGGGCGCAAAGGCGTTGTCGGGGAGCGCGTTGGTCCGCGCAACCAGGACCTTCAGGGAGGAGCTTGCCGAATTGCCTTTTTTCTTGGCCGCCACAGCCGGCAGGGCGGCTGCGAATAGAACGATCAGACCAACGAGAACGATCAGGGCCTTCGAGCCGGCTCTCGGCATAGGAACTTTCCCTCCTCCTTAATGCAGATTTTCTGAGTATCCGCTCAGTCGGCCTGCAATCTACAGCCGATATCGGTCCGTGCAAGCGACACGGACGAAAGTAGACGCTGGGGTATTAGCTCGTGGAGCGCTTCGCAGCGCTCAGTTGAAGACGTAGAGCACGGCGAAAGCAGTCAGCACGAACGTTGCGGCGGCGGCGATCATCCCCTTGTCCCTGGAGACCATGGCTGCGATCGAGCGGTCGTCGGCGCGGTCATAGATCAGGTAGAGGTAGCGGAAGATGCCGTAGACCATCGGCGGGATCGTCCACATCATCGCGTTGCCGACGATCGGCGAGTCGACGGCGTAGATCGAGTAGCTGATCACCGTGCCGGTGGTGACCATGGCGACCATCTGGTCGAGGAAGGGCAGCGAGTAATGCTCGAGGACTGGGCGGCTGGTGGTTCCTTCGTGCAGCTCGGAAACCGCCTCCTGGCGTCGCTTGGTGACGCCGAGGAAGAGCGCCAGCATCCCCATGCAGAGGATCAGCCATTCCGAGGCATGGGCATCGACGGCGCTGGCGCCGGCCGCGACTCGCAGGATGAACAGCCCCGCCAGAGTCATCACGTCGACGATCACGACCTGCTTGAGGCCAAGGCTGTAGGCCATCTGGGCGACGCCGTAGCCGACCACCATCAGCCCGACCTCCCAGTTGACGGTGGCGAAGGCGAGGCAGATGCCGAAAGCCGCCAGCAGCGGCGCGATCAGCTTCGCCGTGCTCTCCGACAGCTCTCGAGCGGCAAGCGGGCGGAAGCGCTTCTTCGGGTGCTTGCGGTCGAGCTCGACGTCGATCAGGTCGTTGAGGTAATAGCCGGCGCTGGAGATCGCGCAGAAGGAGACGAAGGCGAGGGTCGCCTCCAGCACCGCCTGCGGGTCGTTGAACTTGCCGGAGAAGAGCAGGCCAGCGAAGACGAAGAAGTTCTTGATCCACTCCTGCGGCCGCCCGGTCTTGATCGCGGCCCGCAGCGGCGAGCGCTGCGGGACGACCGGCTGGTCCATCGGAGGCGCTGGGACGGTTGGTTGTTCGGAAGTGATCGTTTCCACGCTGGAAGGCGGGCGAGAGCCGGAATCCGCTTGCGACCGGGAAGATCGGTCGCGACAGGGTAGCGCTGCCGGTCGTCAGTCTCCCCGGCCCACCTCGCCCTGGGCGTCCTCGAGCGCATCGAGGTCGTCGCGGTCTCGAGGCCGCTCGCTTGCGCGCTTCATCTCCAACAAATGCTCAAGCGAGCAGACCCTCACGACCAGACCATCCATGTCGACATTGGTCGCCTCGCCCTCCAGTGCCGCAAAGGCAGGCACTTGAGGCAACCCCTGCAGGATGTCGACACGCCCCAGATCGGTGACTACCAAGGTTCGGTCTCCGGTCCTGAGAAAAGGGGAAATCGCGCTTGAGTCGAGCAGGCGATCGTCTACCTCGACTTTTCCCCCGAGCTCTTTGAGCAGAAGGTCGAGGCGTTCCAGGTTCTCCCAAGAGGGATCCGGGACCAGATCGATGTCCCGGGTGGCGCGGATATAGCCCCAAGCATTGACCGCAAGGCCGCCCACGAGCACGAAGCGGATCTCCGACTCGATCAGGCGTTCCAAGAGTTGCCGCAGGCGCAGCGGCTCGGGCACCTAGGGCCTCCGGGCGGCGCCAGTGAAAGTCGAAAGGAATTCGCTGAGGGTCAAGCCTTCGGAGAGATTGACGCCCAGGGGACGTCGCGCGTCTTCGCGGATCTGTCGGCGCCGTGCCTCCTCATTGGCACGCCAGAGACCGCCTGGCTTCTTTTTCTTGCTCGCCACATGCATGAGAGTAGCCGGCGGACGCCGGACTGGACGCATGGATCGATGCCCCCTTGCATGGTTGACTATTGGTACGGGAGAGGATTTCTTGTTGCAGCAGAGGCCAAATTCAGAAAGATCCGAAGCGCTGGCAGCAGATTCATCGGTGCCGTGTGCGAGTTCCCTGGAACGTCTGATCGGGCGGACACCCGATCCGCTCGCCGACAGACCGCAATTGACCGAGCTTTGCGATCAGCCAAGTCCTGCTGTCTCGAATTTGGTCACTCGGCTCTATACGCAAGAGGACTGGCAGCACGCCACGTTGCGTGAGCTGCTTCCCGGCCTGGATCTCGTCTACGCACCCTCTTTCACAGACCGGCTAAGCGTTCGCGCCGCCAACAGCCTTGGTCGAGTGCGGGCCAGCACCTTGACCTCACTGGCAGCTCTCAGCCCGTGGGAGATTCTCCGGCTGCCGAACGTGGGCGAGAAATCGGTCAGAGAGATCTTGAGCGTTGTGATTGCCGAATGGGCATCGGCTTATTTGGAGCAAACCGAGGGTCGCGCTTCCTCACATCCCTCGAAGGGCCTCGAGATACCCGCCCGCAAACCTCGCTCGCTCGCAAACGCGCTCGCGAGCTTCGAACAGACGGGGGGCTTCCTGGCTTTCAAGCGTCGCCATCTGGATCCAGGAAAAAGGCCCAGCCTGGCAGCAGTGGGAGCCGAACTTGATGTCACACCCGAGCGTGTTCGCCAGATGCAGAAAGCAGCTTGGGCTCTGCTCTCGAGACGGATGCAGCAAGAAGATTCGCCAATCCGCCACGCTGTGGAACGCCTGCATGAGCGCCTTGGGTCCCTAGCCAGCGCGGCGGAATTGAAGAATGCGCTTGAGGAGATCGACCCACTCGGAGAGGCGCTGCCAGACGGGATGCCACACCGGCTGACGATGCTGCTGCTGCTTGCCGAATACCACGTCTCAGAGGAGTGGGTCGTAGGGCCGGACATCGAGGTTCTCACCAACGCGGTTCTCAGCATGCTGACGGAAAGTAAATCTGCCAACCTCGAGAACATCGGCCGCTACCTCAGCCGGCTCGGCGTTCGCGAGGATCTGCAACTCCCTTGGATTCGTCAGCCAGTACGGATTTCGATTATCGATGGTGACCTCGTCCGAGCCTAGAGTTCGGTATCGCCCACTCCCTGGCCATCGATCAGGACGCCGGGGTTGAGCATGCCCGCCGGGTCGAGCTCGGCCTTGGCCGCGCGCAGCGCGGCAGCGAAGGGAGCGGGGCGCTGGCGGTCGTACCAGGGGCGGTGGTCGCGGCCGACGGCATGGTGGTGGGTGATCGTGCCGCCACCCCCGATCACTGCCTCGCCGGCTGCCGCCTTGATCTCGTCCCACTGCTCGACCTCGCCGCCGCGCACGGCGGGGGCAAGAACCGTGAAGTACGGCGCCGGGCCGTCGGGGTAGACGTGGGTGAAGCGGCAGCTGACCCGCGGGGCCCCGGGACCCTCGGCGGGCGCGCCACAGACCTCGGCGACTGTTTGCCGCACCGTCTCAATCGTGCTGGCGTGGAAGCCCTCGAAGCGATCCCAGGTGATCGCCGTCTCGAAGGTCTCCGAGAGCACGCCGCAGGCGACGAAGGTGTCGCGCAGGTAGGGAGCAAGCAGGAAGGCGCCGCGCCAGCTCTCGACGGCCGACGCCTCGCGATCGGCTCCCTGCTCCCCTGCCTTGGTCGTCGTCCGGCCTGGTGGCGGCGAGTTGGCGGTGCCGCCGTGGGACTGGGCGATGTCGAGCGCCAGGCGCATCGGCTCGTCGACGGGCAGGTGGGGCGACTCGAAGCCGAGCACAAGCAGGCTCTTCTCGCCCGAGCCGGCGCCGCTGGTGCCCGCCTCGAGCGCGTCGAGCAGGCGGCAGTTGGACGGATTGAGGCCTGACTGCGAGATCTCGCGCACGGCCTGTGCCGCGGCGAGGAAGTCCCCGAACTCGACCCCGCACGAGGCCTTGAACTGCGGCCGGGGGCGAACCCGCACCCACGCCTCGGCGATCACCCCGAGGATTCCCTCCGAGCCGATCAGCGCCCGATCCGGCGAGGGACCGGCGCCCGACCCCGGCAGCCGCCTGCTCTCCCACGTCCCCCGCGGCGTGATCGCCCGCACCGACTCGACCAGGTCGTCGACGTGCGTGTAGAGCGTGGCGAAGTGCCCGCCGGCCCGGGTCGCAACCCAACCGCCCAGAGTCGAGTACTCGAACGACTGCGGGAAGTGCCGCAGCGTCAGCCCATGCTCGCGCAGCTGGTCCTCGAGCCTCGGTCCCGTCGCCCCAGCCTGAATCCGCGCCGCCAGCGACTCCGCGTCGACCTCCAGGACCCGATCCAAGCGCCGCAGATCGAGAGAGACCACCGGCCGATCCCCCAACCGCGCCTCGACCCCGCCGACGACGCTCGTCCCACCGCCGAAGGGCACCACAGCCGCCCCCTCCGCCTCACACCAAGAGAGAACCGCCTCGATCTCCGACTCGTCCCTTGGAAACGCCACCAGATCTGGCGAATTCTCAAATTCCCCCCGAAACCCCCGCACCACATCCCGATAGGCCTTTCCCAAAGCATGCGAAACCCGCTCGTAGTGCTCATCCGTGAAGAGATCTCCCAGCTCACTCGGAGCCCTGAGCCGCGACTTGCGCAGCTCAACCGCATTGAGAGCCACAGGCTCCTCCAACTCGCCCCCGAACCCAAACCGCTCCCTGATCCCGGCAGCAGCCTGCTCAAGCTCCTCCCGCGAAGGCGCCTGATCCTCGTACCCCCATCCCCAGTGCTTGAGCCTCCGCGCCACGAGAGCTATCCACCGGTAGAGGCGGGGTGCCCCTCCCCAGGAGGCTCTGTGTCCACGCTTGAACCCTGAGCCGCGACTCAGCTGCGCGACGGCCTCATGGGGAGGGGCACCCCGCCTCTACCAGTGCACCCCTTTCATCAAGTGCGCAAACGCCACAGCCTCTGTGGAAGGCGCCTTATCCGGCGCCTCCTCGCCCTTCCCCTTGGCCGCCTGCGACTCCGGAAACAATCGATAAGCCTGGTTGAGAATCCGGTCGCTCGCCTTCGGCGCCACCGCATACAGCAGCTCGCCGAAGGTCCCCAGCCGTGTCGCCACCTTCTTCGGCTGGTTAATCATCGCCCCGGCGATCATCTCCGCCGCCTCCTCCGGCGAGATCGCCGGGAAGACGTCGTACATGCGCGTCGGCGCGATCATCGGGGTGCGCACCAACGGCATGTGGATCGTCGTCATGTGCACGCCGTCGTCGATCACCTCGGAGGCGATCACCCGACTGAAGGCGTCGAGCGCCGCCTTCGAGGCGACGTAGGCGGAGAAGCGCGGCGGGTTGGTCTGCGTGCCGATCGAGCTGATGTTGATCACGTGGCCTGACTTTCGCGCCCGCATCGAGGGCAGCAGGGCGAGGATCAGCCGCACGGCGCCGAGGTAGTTGAGCTGGATCGTGCGCTCGTAGTCGTGGAAGCGGTCGTAGGCGAGGCCGATGGAGCGGCGTATCGAGCGACCGGCATTGTTGACGAGGATGTCGACCTGGCCGTGGTAGGTGAGCACCTCCTCGGCCATGCGCTCGACGTCGTCGGTATCCGACATGTCGCAGCGGTGGATGTGGGCGACGCCGCCGGCCTGCTCGATCTCGTGCTTGGTCTCCTCGAGCTTCTCGACCGAGCGCGCCACGAGCAGCACGGTCGCGCCGGCGTCGGCGACCTTGACCGCGGTCGCCTTGCCGATCCCCGAGGAGGCCCCGGTGATCAGCACGACCTTGCCGCGCACGGCGGCGCTCAGCGAGCGGTCCTTGAAGAGGTCGGGATCGAGGTTGCGCTCCCAGTAGTCCCAGATCCGGTCGGCGTAAGACTCGAGCGGTGGCACGGCAATGCCGGTGCCCGCCAGCGCCGCCTGGGCGTTGGTCGAGTCGAAGCTGGTCGGGTAGTTGACGTAGCTGAGGACACCGGCGGGAATGCCGAGCTGGTCCAGGCCGAGCTTCACCGCTCGCTTGGCGGGCGGGAAGAAGCGCAACCCGGTGCGCACCAGCGATGTCGCAGGATCGGTCAGCCCTGAGTCGAGCTGCAGGGCAGCCTGCGGCGCGTCGGCAGCGCGGGCGAAGAGGTTGATCATCTCCCCGGCGGTCTTCGGCGCCGGGTCGGTGAGATGGAAGGCCTGGCCGTCGAGGCCCGGCTTGTGGGCAAGGTGGTCGATCGCGTCGGCGACGTAGTCGACCGGGACGATGTTGATCTCGCCGCCTTCGACGCCGAGCGCAGGCAGCCAGGCCGGCAGCACACGGCGCGCCCGCTGCAGCAGCTTGAAGGCGTAGTAGGGACCGTCGATCTTGTCGATCTCACCGGTGCGCGAGTCGCCGACGACGATGCCGGGCCGGTAGACGCGCCAGGGCCGCTGGCACTCCTCGCGCACGACCCGCTCGGACTCGTGCTTGGTGCGGAAGTAGGGATGGGTGTCGAGCTGTTCGGCCTCCTCGAACATGTCCTCGCGCCACTCGCCCTTGTAGAGACCGGCGGCAGCGATCGAGCTGATCTGGTGGAAGCAGCCGGCGTCGATCGCGCCGGCCAGTTCGACCGCGTGGCGGGTGCCCTCGACGTTGGCGATCTCCTGCGCCTCGGCGCCGGCGGTCATGTCGTAGATCGCCGCCAGGTGGAAGAAGTGGTTGACCTTGCCGCGCAGCTCGAGCAGGTCCTCCTCGGAGACGCCGAGGCTGGGCTGCGAGAGGTCCCCGGCGATCGGCACGACGCGGGCCCCGTCCGCCCCCCAGGAGGTCCTCAACTCCTCCAGACGCCCGCGCGAGCCGGCCCGCACCAGGGCGTAGATCGTGCCCTCGCGCTGCAAGAGTCGCTGCACGAGGTTGCGGCCGATGAATCCGGTGGCTCCGGTGACGAAGTAGTTCACGCTCGTTTCATACACTCATTCAGAGGATGGCGCAAACGGCGACCGTGCAGATCCAGATGCCCGAGATGGGCGAGTCGGTCACCGAGGGAATCGTGCTCGAGTGGCACGTAGCCGAGGGCGACTTCGTCAACGGGGGCGACACGGTGGTCGAGGTCTCGACCGACAAGGTCGACGCCGAGGTGCCGGCTCCGGCTGACGGCGTCATCACCAAGCTGCTGGTCTCCGTTGATGACGAGGTGCCGGTGGGGGCTCCGTTGGCGGAGATGGAGCCGGGTGAGGGGGATGGCGAGACCGGTGAGGGCTCAGGCCGCTCGACTGCGGGGCCTGCCGCAGAAGGAAGCGCAGGAGCCGCCGGCGACGCCAACGGAGCTGACGGAGCTGACGGCGAGGTCCGGGCGACGCCGGTGGCGCGCAGGGTTGCTGAGGAGAATGGCGTCGACCTTCGCTCGGTGGATGGGTCCGGGCCCGGGGCGAAGGTGACCAAGGAGGACGTGCTCTCTGCCGCGAACGGAGTGGCTCCAGCGGCTGCTGGGGAGGCAAAGCCTCTGAGGGGGCCGGCGGCGATGCTGGCTCAGGCGATGGATGAGAGCAAGGAGGTGCCTACCGCCACCTCCTTCCGGACGGTGGCGGTGGACACGCTCGACGCCAAGCGCAAGGCGCTCAATGCGCTGCTGAAGGAGCGGGGGATGAAGGTCTCCTTCACCCATCTGGTGGCTTGGGCCATCGTGCAGGCCACGAAGGAGCATCCGGTGATGACGCGGGTCTTCGAGCGGCGCGAGGGCAAGCCATTTGCGATCGAGGACGGGTCGGTCAACCTCGGCATCGCGGTCGACGTCGAGCGCAAGGACGGCTCGCACAGCCTCATGGTCCCAGCGATCAAGGGAGCCGAGGGGCTCGACTTCGCCGCCTTCCACAGCTGCTACGAGGAGCTGATCACCAAGACGCGGGAGAGCAGGCTCACCGCCGACGACTTCCAGGGCACCAACCTCTCGCTCACCAACCCGGGCGGGATCGGCACCGTCGCCTCGGTCCCCCGCCTGATGAGCGGCCAGAGCGCGATCGTCGCCACCGGCGCGATCGCCTACCCGCCCGAGTGGGCCCACGCCTCCCCCGACCGGCTGCGTCAGCTCGGCGTCTCGAAGACGATGACGCTGACCTCGACCTACGACCACCGCGTGATCCAAGGCGCTGAGTCGGGCGCCTTCCTGCGCAGCATCGAGACCCTCCTGCAGGGCGAGGGCGAGTTCTACGAGAGCGTCGCCGCCGACCTCGGGCTCGACAGCGCTCCGATCTCCTCCGCTCATCCCGCCTCCGCCTCAGCGCCGCCACTCGGTACGCCAACGCCGACCGAGGAGATGGCCGTCACCACGACCCAGCCCGACGAGGAGCTGCTGCAGGCGGTGCAGGCGGCGACCTCGCTGCTCAAGGGCTACCGCACCCATGGGCACCTCGCCGCGCGGCTCGACCCGCTCGGCCGCGAGCCCAAGGGCGACCCGGCGATCCAGCCGGAGAACCTCAACCTGACCCCGGAGCTGATGTCGCGCATTCCCGCCTCGATCCTGCGCATCGGCGTCCCTGGCGAGACGTTGCTCGAGGCGCTGCCGCGCATGCGCGAGGCCTACTGCGGCACGATCGCTTACCAGTTCGAGCATCTCTCCTCGCACCAGCAGCGCACCTGGCTGCGTGAGATGGTCGAGACCGGCGCCCACCGCCAGCCGCTCGCCGACGACGAGAAGAAACGTCTCCTCGCCCGCCTGATCGACGTCTTCCAGTTCGAGCGCTTCATCGAGAAGGCCTACCTGGGCCAGAAGATCTTCACGATCGAGGGCCTCGACGCGATCGTGCCGATGCTCGACGAGGTGGTCACGCTCGCCGGCCGCAGCGGCGCCGAGGAGGTCGTCTTCGGCATGGCCCACCGTGGCCGCCTCAGCGTCCTCGCCCACAACCTGGGCCGCTCGGTGGAGTCGATCCTGGCCGAGTTCGAGGGCTCCAAGCAGATCGACCAGGTCAAGGCGGTGGCGGCGATCCCCCACGGCGGCACCGGCGACGTCAAGTATCACTACGGCCACCAGGGGGTCTACGAGACCCACGAGGGCGAGAAGATCGCCGTTCGTCTCTATCCCAATCCCAGCCACCTGGAGTTCGTCAACCCGGTGGTCGAGGGCGCCACGCGCTTCATCCAGTCCGATCTCGAGGGCGCCCGGATCGAGCACAAGCCGAAGTGCGCGGTGCCGGTGCTGCTGCACGGCGATGCCGCCTTCCCCGGCCAGGGCGTGGTCGCCGAGACGCTCAACCTGCGAGCGCTGAAGGGCTACACCACCGGCGGCACCGTCCACGTCATCCAGAACAACCAGGTCGGCTTCACCACCGATCCCGAAGACGCGCGCTCGACCCCCTACGCCGCCGACATGGCGAAGGGCTTCAACGTGCCGATCGTCCACGTCAACGCCGACGACGTCGAGGCCTGCTCAGCGGCCGTGCGCCTGGCGATGGCCTACCGCGAGCGCTGGGGGCAGGACATCGTCATCGACGTGATCGGCTACCGCCGCTACGGTCACAACGAGACCGACGAGCCTGCCTACACGCAGCCCCAGATCGCCGCCAAGATCAAGGCCCACCCACCGGTCTCCGAGCTCTACGCGAAGAAGCTCGTCGAGGAGGGGGCGATCGCCGAGCAAGAGGTCGAGACGATGTCCAAGCAGCGCCACGACGAGATGTCGGCGGCGCTCAAAGACCTGCGTCACAAGATGGAGCTGGGCGATTACGAGGACCCGACGGTGACGACAAGCACCACCGGCGAGCTCGACCGCTCCGCCAGCCCGCCGGTCGACACCACGGTCCCAGCCGAGCGCCTGCGCGAGCTGAACCAGGCGCTGATCGAGGTTCCCGAGAGCTTCACCATCCATCGCAAGCTGCGCAAACCGTTCTCCAAGCGAGTCGAGGCGCTGGAGAAGGGTGGGATCGAATTCGGGCATGCCGAGGCCCTCGCCTTCGCCTCGCTGCTCACCGAGGGCGTGCACATCCGGCTCACTGGCCAGGACACCGAGCGCGGCACCTTCTCCCATCGCCACCTCGTGCTGCACGACGAGAACACCGGGCTCGAGTACTGCCCGATGCAGAAACTGGCCGACGCCAGCGCTCCCTTCGAGCTCTACAACAGCCCGCTCTCGGAGATGGCCTGCCTCGGCTTCGAGTACGGCTACTCGGCGGCAACGCCGAGCGCCCTGGTCCTTTGGGAGGCGCAGTACGGCGACTTCGCCAACGCCGGCCAGGTGATCATCGACACCTTCATCGCCTCCGGCGAGGCCAAGTGGGGCCAAACCAGCCGCCTGACGCTGCTCCTCCCCCACGGCTACGAGGGCTCCGGGCCCGAGCACTCGAGCGCCAGGATCGAGCGCTTCCTGGCGCTTGCCGCCGAGGGCAACATCCGCATCGCCTACCCAACCACCGCCGCTCAGTACTTCCACTTGCTGCGCCGCCAGGCGCTGATCCGCAAGCCGCGACCGCTGATCGTCTTCACTCCCAAGGGGCTGCTGCGCCTCGATCGCGCCGCCGCCACCCCGCAACAGCTCAGCGAGGAACACTTCCACTTCATCCTCGACGACCCGACCGCGGACTCGCGCCGGGAGAAGGTCGAGCGTCTCGTGCTCTGCACCGGCAAGGTCTACTTCGACCTCGACGCCAGCGAGCGGCGCGAGCAGGCGGAGAACGTGGCGATCGTCCGGGTCGAGCTGCTCTACCCGTTCGCCGAGGAGCAGCTGCGCGAGCTGATCGCCACCTTCCCGAACCTGAAGGAAATCGTCTGGGTGCAGGAGGAGCCGCGCAACATGGGCGCCTGGAAGGTGATGTCGCGCCGCTTGCCCCAGCTGCTCCCCGAGGGCGTCGAGCTCGGCTACGTCGGCCGGCCGATTCGTGCCAGCCCTGGCGAGGGCTACTCCGTCTCCCACGCCCGAGAGCAGGAGCGGATCGTGCTTACGGCTCTCACGCCCGGCGCATAGGTGGTTGGCGCGGCGGGTCCTGTCACGGATTTGGTGCCACCACCCCTGCGGTAGCTAAAGCTTCCTCGGGGTGGTCCCCAAATCCGCGCCACCCCCCGCGAAAAACCGTTCGCGTCGGACGGGAGAGCTTCAAGCCGAGGCGAAGCTCTCGGGCGCGGTGTGCTTTCGTGAGCTTTCAGCGCATGAATCGTGCGCTTCCCCAAGACGTGTCTGAGCTTAGCCACGGTATGTCGTGGCTAAGCTCAGACACGCTTCGGTTGACGGCGCTTCTTCCGCGGGTGGCGTGGGTGTGGGGTGCGCTCGCCGAGCCCGGAGGCTTCTGAGGGCGAGGCCTCGTCCTTGCGCCCGCTCTGTCCCGGTGCCCGAAGAAGCGCGCAGGGCCGCCGAGGGCGCCCCACACCCGCCAGGACCCGCGGTCGAGCGCTTCCGTGATCGACGGGACCCGTGGGCGAGCGGCCTGGGTATCGTGGCTTGGGTGACCAATCCCCTTGGCAAGCCGGTTCCCGGGCGCCTCTTCGTCTGGGTCAAGCGGCTCTCGTGGCTGGAGCTGGTTGTGTTCGCCGGGCTGATGGTGTTCTGGCTGCTGCCGGGGTTCGAGACCGAGACGATGGTGTTCGGGTGGGCGCACGGGCTGGGGTTCATCCTGCTCTGCCTGGTGATCTGGGTCGCCTGCGGCAAGCGCGAGGCGCCCTACACGCTGCTGGCGGCGACGCTGACGCCGGTCGGGCCGGTCGGCAGCGTGATCGGGATCGAGCTGATCGAGCGGCGGGGCTGGGGCGTTGCGGATTCCCCGCAAAGAGTTGCGGAATCTCCGTAGTTCGCTCAGGCTAGCTTGACCCGTGGGGACGGCCGCGGTATACGTAGAGGTGACTGTTCCTCTGAGCAGTCCCGTTTAGGGGAACGGCCGCGTCGGCATCCCTCCCTGGCTACCGACGCGCAGGTGCAGTGAGGGTCGCGCGGACCCCCCTGCCTCCCGCGGCCCCGCTGTACCGCCCTCTCGGGCCTAATTTCGCAGGTTGCGAAGGACGGTTTGCAGGATGCCGCCGTTTTGGAAGTAGGTGACCTCGTTCGGCGTATCGAGTCGAACGGTCGCCTCGAGCTCGACCGGGGGAGCCGCGGCGCGGCGCGCAACGACCTCTACCGTCTTCGCCTCGCCGTCGCGCAGGTCACCGACGTCGAAGACCTCCTCGCCGGTGAGGCCCAGTGACTCGATCGTCTCGCCCGCCGGGAACTGCAACGGCAGCACGCCCATGCCGATCAGGTTGGAGCGGTGGATGCGCTCGAAGCTCTCGGCGATCACGGCGCGGACGCCGAGCAGCTTCGTCCCCTTCGCCGCCCAGTCGCGCGAGGAGCCCGAGCCGTACTCCTTGCCGGCGAGGACGACGAGCGGCACGCCTTCGGCCGCATAGGCCATCGCCGCCTCGTAGATCGTCGTCTCCTCGCCGCCGGGGAAGCGCCGAGTGAAGCCGCCGACGCGATCGACCAGCAGGTTGCGCAGGCGGATGTTGGCGAAGGTGCCGCGGATCATCACCTCGTGGTTGCCGCGGCGCGATCCGTAGGAGTTGAAGTCTCCCGGCTCGACCCCATGGTCCATGAGCCAACGCCCCGCCGGGCTGTCCTTCTTGATCGCCCCGGCGGGTGAGATGTGGTCGGTGGTTATCGAGTCGCCGAGCAGGGCGAGCACCCGCGCTCCCGCTATCGGCTCGACGCCGGGGGGCTCAGCCGGCATTCCCTCGAAGAACGACGGTCGGCGCACGTAGGTCGAGTCCGGCCAGGTATAGCGGTCGCCCTCGGGCACCTCGACCGCACGCCAGCTCTCATCGCCGGTCATCACCTCGCCGTAGTTGCGGGTGAACATCTCCGAGGCGATCGACCGCCCGACCAGCTCCTTGATCTCTTCCGCCCCGGGCCAGACGTCGCGCAGGTAGACCGGCTCGCCGTCGGCTCCCTCGCCCAGCGGCTCGGTCAGCAGGTCGAGGTCCATCCTCCCAGCGAGGGAGTAGGCGACGACAAGTGGCGGCGAGGCAAGGTAATTGGCCTTGACGTCCTGGTTGATGCGGCCCTCGAAGTTGCGGTTGCCCGAGAGCACGGCGCAGACGGTCAGGTCGTGCTCCTCGACCGCCGCCGAGATCTCCGGCGCCAGCGGACCGGAGTTGCCGATGCAGGTGGTGCAGCCGTAGCCGACGAGGTTGAACTGCAGCGCGTCGAGGTACGCCGTCAGGCCCGCCTTCTCCAGGTAGTCGGTGACCACGGTCGAACCGGGGGCGAGCGACGTCTTCACCCAGGGCTTGCGGGTCAGGCCGCGCTCCACGGCGTTGCGAGCGAGGAGGCCGGCAGCGACCATCACCGAGGGATTGGAGGTGTTGGTGCAGCTGGTGATCGCGGCGATCACCACGTGGCCGTTGTCGAGCTCAAAGCTTGTCCCGTCCTCGAGCGTCACCGGCACCTCGTCGCCCCTGCGGTTGGCGACGATGGTCGCCTGGGCACCCTCGCTCACAGCGCGGCGCGGCTTGCCCTCGCCGTCGTCGTGGTCCTCCCCGGGTGGATCGGAGGCGGGGAACGACTCCATGCTCGCCTCGTCGACCTGGTTCACCCGTTCCACCGCGTCAGGGTCGAACTCCTCCAGCGCCTGGAGAAACGCCTGCTTCGCCTGGGCCAGGGGCACGCGGTCCTGGGGTCGCTTCGGCCCGGCGATGCTCGGCACCACCTCGCCCAGGTCGAGCTCCAGTCGATCCGAGAAGACCGGGTCGGGCGAGCCCGGCTCGTGGAACATCCCCTGCTCGCGGGCGTACGCATCGACCAGCTCGATCGTCTCGGTCGGGCGGCCGGTCAGGTCGAGATAGCGCAGCGTCTCGACATCGACCGGGAAGATCGCGCAGGTCGAGCCGAACTCCGGCGACATGTTGCCGATCGTCGCCCGGTCTGCCAGGCCCAGCGTTGCCAGGCCGGGGCCGAAGAACTCGACGAACTTGGAGACGACGCCGCGCTCGCGCAGCATCTCGGTCACGGTCAGCACCAGGTCGGTGGCGGTAGCCCCCTCGGGCAGCTCGCCCTCGAGCTTGAAGCCGACCACCTGCGGCAGCAGCATCGAGATCGGCTGGCCGAGCATCGCCGCCTCGGCCTCGATCCCGCCGACGCCCCAGCCGAGCACGCCGAGGCCGTTGACCATCGTCGTGTGCGAGTCGGTGCCGACCAGGGTGTCGGGGTAGGCCTGCAGGACGTCGTCGCGCTCGCGGCTGTAGACGACCTGCGCGATGTGCTCGAGGTTGACCTGGTGGCAGATGCCGGTCGCCGGCGGCACGACGCTGAAGTTGTCGAAGGCCTCGCGGCCCCACTTGAGGAAGGAGTAGCGCTCGCGGTTGCGTTCGAACTCGCGCTCGGCGTTGACGGCGAAGGCGCGGGCGTTGCCGAAGGCGTCGACCTGGACCGAGTGGTCGATCACCAAGTCGACGTCGACGAGCGGGTTGATCGCCTCGGGGTCGCCGCCGATCTCGGCCATCGCGTCGCGCATCGCTGCCAGGTCGACCACGGCCGGCACTCCGGTGAAGTCCTGCATCAGGACCCGCGCCGGCTGGAAGGGGATCTCGACGCTGGGCTCGGCGGTCGCGTCCCAGCCAGCAATTGCCTCGACGGCTGCGGGTGTTACCGCGATGCCGTCCTCCAACCGCAGCACGTTCTCGAGCAGCACCTTGACCGAGTAGGGCAGCCGCCCCACATCGAAGCGCTCGGACAGCGCATCTAGGCGGAAGATCTCGTAGGTCCGCCCGCCGACCTCGAGGGTCGAACCCGCGCCAAAGGAGTCGGAACTGCTCACAGCTCCATCCTAGGCGTATCCGACATTGGCCCCACTCCAGTGTGGTGGATGTCGGAAGCGCCGAGTTGGAGGCCGGGGTGGAGTGCCTCTCGACCTGACAATTGCCGGTCTAATGAGACCGGCAATTTGAGTATCCGCCAGTTCGAGAGGCACTCCACCCCGGCCTCCCGGAGCGTTTCAGCTTCTACCGCTTGTCCGTCTGGCCTTTGGCGACAGCCGCGGCGGCTTTCTGGCCCGCGTCGCCACTGGCAACCTTGACTGAGATGCCCGGGTTCGTCAGTGCGAAGTGAGCTAGCAAGCGCTGCTGGAGGGGGGCAACCGCAATCTCGACCTTGTTGTGCTCGATCGCCTTGATGACCGCGTCGGCCACCTGCTTCGGAGAGCCGGTGCCTAGGCCGGGGATCGGGTCGGCTCCTGAGTCCGCGTACATGCCGGCTTCTCGGATCGTGCCTGGCGAGACGATCGAGACGCCGATGCCAAGTGGGTCGAGGTCGGCCCGTAGGCCGAGGGCGAAGCCTCGTAGGCCGAACTTGGTCGCGTTGTAGACGGAGGAGAGCGGCGTCGCCGACTTGCCCGAGAGCGAGGAGATGAAAACCATGTGTCCCCTGCCTCGTTCGACCATGCCCGGCTCGAGAGCGCGGGCGAGCAGCATCGGCGCCTCGAGGTTGACGCGCAGCGCCCCGGTCAGCTGATCGCTGGTGAACTCCGGCAGCCTCCCGGTCGCCGGCAGACCGGCGTTGGCGATGAGGACATCGACATCGCCGGCTTGGGCAGCCAGCTTCTCCGCTGCGCCCGCCTCCGCCAGATCCGATGCCAGGACTCGGTGTCCCTCTCCCGACAGCTCGGCCGAGAGCGACTCGAGAGCCTCAGCCTTGCGCCCGCTGAGCGAGAGCTTCGCGCCACGCACGGCCAGTGCCTGGGCAATTGCCCGCCCGAGGCCGCCCGTGGCCCCAGTCAGAAGCGCTCTCTGCCCCGCAATTTCCATCGCAGCGCGCAAGCTAGCAGCCGCCGTGTCGAATGGATCTCGAACGATGCTATGTGCGACGGGTCACAAAATGTTTGTTTTCCATGAGCAAGCGGCCGGTCGATCGTCTACACTGCCGCCGTTCCGAACAACCGAAACGCCGAGTCCCGTGCGCTGGAGGCGCCGCGGGAGCGGGGGAACCACGTTTTCGGGGCTAACTCACCTGACCCAGGTGGGGGCGCAGGCTCCTTTCGCGCCAGCCCGACAGCTAACCCCGTAGGCCGACGAAGGAGATCGGTTTGCGCAACAACACGCAGAAGCTCAAGCTAGGCATAGCCGTTGCCGGGGTCCTTGCCGCTCTGTTTATTACCCCAGGCACAGCATCAGGAAACTGCGCGGGCGGGGGCCTTTCGCCAGCAGAAACGGACATCTGCACCCCCACCGCCAAAGCCAGGCTGCTCGACAACGGCATGGTCATCCCGCCGAAGTCGGCGCCACCGCGAGTCAAGGCCGTGATCGCCGCGGCCAACCGGATCCGCTCAAAGCCATATGTCTGGGGCGGAGGTCACGCCCGTTGGTGGGACGCCGGTTACGACTGCTCGGGCTCGGTCAGCTACGCCCTGCACGGGGGCCGCTTCCTTGAAAGCCCGCTGCCCTCGGGCCCGATGGCCAACTGGGGCCTGCCCGGCGAAGGTCGCTGGATCACCGTCTATACCAACGCCGGCCACGCCTACGCGGTGATCGCCGGGCTGCGCTGGGACACCTCCGGCAATGGCGACGGTCGCACCGGACCCAGCTGGCACGAAGACCTGCGCGACAACGTCGGCTTCCTTTCGCGTCACCCGGCTGGCTTCTGAGCCACGCCTGAGGCGTACTCCCCCGCGGCCAAATGGCCGGGGGGAGATTGTCCTTGCTTTCCTGAACCACTCGGATAACGTCAAGACGTAGCTGCTACACCCGACATCCGCTTGGCCAACCTCACCAAGCACTATGGCGAGGTGGTTGCGGTTGCCGGAATCGACCTCGAGGTCGAGCCGGGGGAGTTCTTCACCCTGCTCGGGCCGTCGGGCTCCGGCAAGACCACGACGCTGCGGATGATCGCCGGCTTCGAGGAGCCCAGCGACGGCACGATCGAGCTGGCCGGCGAGGACGTCAGCGGCGTGCCGCCCTACGACCGGGCGGTCAACACGGTCTTCCAGGACTACGCCCTGTTCCCGCAGATGACGGTGGGCGAGAACGTCGCCTACGGGTTGCGAGTCGCCGGCGTCGAGAAGGGGGAGCGCGCCCGACGCCGTGACGAGGCGCTGGAGATGGTGCGCCTGCCCGGCTACGGCGAGCGCCGGCCCGGCGAGCTCTCCGGCGGCCAGCGCCAGCGGGTTGCCCTGGCGCGGGCGATCGTCAACCGACCCCGGGTCCTGCTGCTCGACGAGCCGCTCGGCGCTCTCGACCTGAAGCTGCGCGAGCAGATGCAGGTCGAGCTCAAGTCGATCCAGGGCGAGGTCGGCATCACCTTCGTCTACGTCACCCATGACCAGGACGAGGCGCTGACGATGAGCGACCGCATCGCTGTCTTCAACGAGGGGCGGATCGAGCAGATCAGCCCACCGATCGAGCTCTACGAGCAGCCGGCGAGCGAGTTCGTCGCCGGCTTCGTCGGCATCTCCAACCTGATCGAGCGCGATGGCTCGCGCTTCTCGATCCGCCCCGAGAAGGTCCAACTGGTGGAACAGGCGGCCGCTCCCAACGGCCTGCGCACCGAGCGTGGCCATATCGCCGCCGTCGCCTACGCCGGGATGGTCACCCGCTACACCGTCGCGCTCGACGCGGGCGGGGAGCTTCAAGTCGTTCGTCAGAACGTGGAGGGTGCGTCGCCCGACGCCGCCTCCGAGCAGGGTAGGGAGGTCATCGTGGGTTGGCGCCCGGAGCACACGGTCGCCGTCCGAGGCAGCTCCACTACAGAGGAGGAACCATCGTGAGAACGCACGCAAACCCCGCCCGCACGGCATGGCTGATCGTCGCCGGCCTGCTGGCAGTGATGCTCCTGCTTGCCGGTTGTGGCGACGGCGACGACGAGACCAGCGGCAGTGAACTGGAGAAAGTCGGCAAAACCGAGGGGCAGCTCGACCTGATCTCGTGGGCCGGCTACGTCGAACCGGAATGGAGCAAACCGTTCGAACAGAAGACCGGCTGCAAAGTCAACAACAAGGTCGCCGGGACCTCCGACGAAATGGTGCAGCTGATGCGCAGCGGCCAGTACGACGGCGTCTCGGCCTCCGGCAACGCCACGGCGCGCTTGGTCGAGGGCGGTGACGTCGACCCGGTCAACGTCGACCTCGTCCCCAACTACGAGACGATCTTCGCCGACCTCAAGGACCAGCCCTACAACACCTTCGATGGTGTCCACTACGGAATCCCGCACGGACGCGGCGCCAACCTGCTGATGTGGAACACCAACGAGGTCAAACCGGCGCCGACCTCCTGGGACGTGATCCTCGACCCGAAAAAGGCCGCCGAATACAAGGGCAGGATCAGCGCCTACGACGACCCGATCTACATCGCCGACGCGGCCGTCTATCTCAAGGCCCACCAGCCCGACCTGGGCATCGAAGACCCCTACGAGCTGAACGACGAGCAGTTCGATGCGGCTGTGAAGCTTCTCGAAGAACAGCGCCCCAACGTCGGCGAATACTGGTCGGAAGCTGCCAAGCAGATCTCCGCCTTCGCCAACGGCGACAGCACGGTCGGCACCACCTGGCAGTACCAGTACTTCGAACTGGAAGGCGAAGGCGAGCCGGTGGCTGCCAGCCCGGCGAGCCAGGGCTTCCTGCCCTCCGAGGGCGCGACCGGGTGGTCAGACACCTGGATGCTCAGCTCCCAGGCCAAACATCCCAACTGCATGTACGAATGGATGGACTGGATCGTCTCGCCGAAAGCCAATGCCCAGGTCGCCGAATACTTCGGCGAGGCGCCGGCGCAGAGCCTCAGCTGCGACCAGACCGTGGACAAAGAATTCTGCACCAAGTACCACGCCGACAACCCCGGCTTCTGGAAACGGGTCTACTACTGGAAGACGCCGCTCGCCGACTGCGGCAACGGGTCGAGCGACTGCAAGGACTACAACGAGTGGCTCCAGGCCTGGACCACGATCAAGGGCTGAGCCGGCAGCTCCGATCGATGGCGACTGAGGCAGCGCTACGGAGGAGGTCGGCGGGTCACAGGCTCGCCGGCCTCTTCCAGAGCCGCCCCCGCCTGCAGGTAAGCGCCCTGTTGGCGGGCCCGGTCGGCTGGCTGGTGATCGGCTACCTCGGCTCGCTCGCCGTCCTGCTGATCGCCGCGTTCTGGAGCGTCGACCCGCTCAGCGGCGAGGTCATCCGCGGGCTCGGGCTCGAGAACTTCAAGACGCTCTTCGACGAACCGGTCTACCGGGACATCGTCGGTCGCACGGTGCTGATCGCCGCCCTGGTTACGATCACCGACGCGATCCTCGCCTTCCCGATCGCCTTCTACATGGCCAAGGTGGCGAGCCGCCGCGTCAAGGCACTGCTCGTCGTCGTCGTGCTGCTGCCGCTCTGGTCGAGCTACCTGGTCAAGGTCTACTCGTGGCGCACGATCCTCTCCGAGGACGGGGTGCTCAACTGGGCGCTCTCGCCGCTCGGGCTGGACGGCCCTGGGTACGGCCTGACCGCGGTCTGGCTGGTGATGAGCTACCTCTGGCTGCCCTACATGATCCTGCCGATCTACGCCGGCCTGGAGCGCATCCCAGGCTCGCTGATCAGCGCCTCGGAGGACCTCGGCGCGCGGCCCACCACCACCTTCCGGCGGGTGATCCTGCCGCTCGTCTTCCCCGCCGTCGTCGCCGGCTCGATCTTCACCTTCTCGCTGACGCTGGGCGACTACATCACCCCGCGCCTGGTCTCCAACGACCAGTTCATCGGCAACGTCGTCTTCAACAACATCGTCAACAACCTGCCGCTCGCCTCGGCTCTGGCCCTGGTGCCGATCGTGGTGATGATCGGCTACCTGCTGGTCGCCCGGCGGCTCGGCGCCTTCGAGCACGTCTAGTAGGGACGATGAGGCTCTCACGCAGATCGGCCCTGCTCCTCCGCCTCGCGGTCGCCGTCGGTCTCGCCTTCATCTACGTGCCGCTGATCGTGATCGCGATCTACGCCTTCAACTCGAGCAACATCCTCGAGTGGCCGCCACCGGGCTTCACCCTCGACTGGTTCCCAAAGGCGATCGAGAGCCAGAGCGCCCGCGACGCCCTGCTCACCTCGCTCAAGGCCGCCGCTGCGGCAACTGTGATCGCGCTGCTGCTCGGCACGCTCGCCTCGCTGGCCGTCGCCCGCCACCGCTTCTTCGGCCGCGAGACGATCTCCTTCCTCGTCCTCTTGCCGATCGCCCTGCCGGGGATCGTCACCGGCGTCGCGATCAGCAACACCTTCACCCAGGTGCTCGGCGTCGACCTCGGCCTCTTCACCGTGATCGTCGGCCACGCCACCTTCTGCATCGTCGTCGTCTACAACAACGTCGTCGCCCGCCTGCGCCGCGTCTCGACCTCCTTCGAGGAGGCCTCGGCCGACCTCGGCGCCCATACCTGGCAGACCTTCCGCTTCGTCACCCTGCCCAACCTGCGCACCGCCCTGGCCGCCGGCGCCCTGCTCGCCTTCGCCCTCTCCTTCGACGAGATCATCGTCACCACCTTCACGATCGGCGCCGGCGACGAAACGCTGCCGATTTGGATCTACCGCAACCTCTTCCGCCCCAATCAGCTGCCGATCGTCAACGTCGTCGCGGTACTGGTCGTGCTGATCTCGATCGTCCCGGTGTACTTGGCGCACCGGCTGACGCGCGAGGAAGAGGGAGCAGGGGCCGCGCCTGCGGGAGCGCAGGGCAGACGTCGCATCGAGGGCAGCGGGGTCGAGACAGAGACGACGGCGATTCCATGAGGAAACGCAGGCGGATAATCACCCGCCTCTACCCCCGCACCCTGCAGTCCCCGACCACAGTACTCTCGATCCGCTTGCCGCCGTTGAACCTGAACTCCGTGCGCGCCAGCTTGAACGACGCAAGGGCAAAGCCTTTTGGCGCCGGGCAACCAGCGGAGATGTAGGAGCGGCGCTTGCCGGCGAAGCCGTAGCGGCGTGAGAGCTTCATCTCGATCGCGGTCAGGTTGCCCCAGCTTCTGAGCGCCTTGGGCAGGATGGCGCCGAGCCCGGTGCCGTAGGTCCCTTTGCCGATTTTCTCGACCTCAAAGGGGATGACGAAGGAGGTGGCGAAAGGCCGCGGCGAGTAAATCTGGCCGAAGAGGACCGGCTTGCCCTTGGCTTCGCCGTTGAAGACCAGGAGCTGACCGCCCGATTCATAGGATTCGCCTTCTTGGCCCTTGAGGGCGATTTCGGCCGAGAAGCTTCCCCTGCCGACGAGCGCCGCGCGGCAGTTCGCGAGCGCCCTTTGCGTGGTGGCGGGCTGGATCTTGGTGTAGGGGCAGGTTGGCAGGCCGGTGGTGTCGAAGCGACCGTGGCGGTTGATCTCGATGCGAAGGCCCTTCAGCTTCGGCGGCGGGGTGCCGTCGGTGGTGGTGATGCTCCAGCCCACCTGGACCGAAATCGGCGCCGCTCCCTTCCTCGGCAGCTTCCTGGGAGCGAGCCTGCCATCGACGTTGACGCGGAGATTCTCCTCCTGGGTGATCGTGGAGGTGGTGACGATTGATGCCTGGGGGGCTTCCGTCGCCCCTGTCTCGGGGCTCTGGGCCAGCGCCGCGCCGCCGAGGGTGCCGCCGTCGCTCGTCGCGCTGCTCGAGCCCGGTGGCTGCAGGCCGGAATTGAACGGCGGCAGGGGGGTGGCGGTAGTCGCCGAGCCTGGTCCGTAGATGTAGACGGTGGCCGAGGTGGTGTTGCCCGAGGTGACATAGACGCGACCCTGGGTGGGTTGAGCGGAGTTGTCGACCGTGAGACCGGGAGGCAGGGCGTCGATCACGTTGTATTTGAGCCGGCCTTTGTAGTTGCCCGTAGGACCGTAGACGTAGATCGAGGCTTGCGGGCGCTCGACGAAGTTGGGCTGCAGGTGGTCGGCGAAGTAGATTTCGCCACTGGCTTTGTCGACGGCGATCGCCGAGTCGCGCAGGGAGACGAAGGGTTTGTTGAAGGGGTCTTTGATCACGGCGACCGGGTCGTCTTTGTCGACCAGCGGGTCATAGACCTTGACCGTGCTCGAGCCCGCGTCGGGCACGTAGATGCGCCCGAGGGTGGCAGGGAACTGGGAGACCGCCACTCCGTAGCCGTCTTGCAGAGAGCCTTTGCCGATCAGCACCGGCTGGCCCGATTCTTCGACCGGGGCTCCGGTGGAATCGAAGACCGAGATGTAGGTGCGGTGGTTGACGTAGACGTAGCCCGAGCCAGGATCGACAGCTATGCCGGTGGGCAGGTGGTGCGCGGCGTCTTCGACCGGCAGGGGGAAGACCGTGCCGGCGCCAAAGGAAGGCAGGGCGTTGAACCTGACCACGTCTTTGTGGAAGTTGTTGACGTAGAGGCGGTTGCTGGAGTCGAGGGCCAGTCCGCAGGGGCCGTTGAGCGGATCCTCGTTCGCCAGCTGGGCGACGTAGCTCACAGCGGGCAGAGAGGGGTTGAAGATGTCGACCGCGTGGTGGTAGTAGTCGGAGACGTAGAAGCGCCCGCTGGAGTCGACGGCGAGTCCGCAGGGGCCGTAGAGGTTGCCGGTGGGGGGAGGGGCAACTGGCGCTGGTGGCGGTGGCGGCGCTGGGGTGAAGATGGAGAGGGGGTCGGGCGCGGCCTGGACAGGACCAGCCAGCGCAAGCGAGGCCAGCGCGGCGCAGAGGGCTCCCAACCACGATCGCCTGTCGCCGAGCATCCTCATCTTGCACCTCGCTTATGGTGTGTTTGCGGTCTCTTTGCCTTCCCTCCGCCTCCGCACTGCCCGCGCAGCACGGTCGTGAATTTGGCCCCCAGGTTGGTCTGCCCTAGCGCCTGCACAGTCGCTTCTGGGGGCACCTTGCAGATGTCGGCCGAGTTGGTCAGCAGGCCCCTGCGGCCGCCGTTCAAGATCATCGTGAAGCGATCGACGGGCTGGTCTGGCAGGTCCCTGAAGAGGGCGCTTATGCCGCCCTGCTTGGTCGGGCCGATCTTGCCCTCGACGACGATCCGCACCGCTCCACTTCTGAGCGAGGCAACGAGGTCGGGCAGCTTGTTGGCAGAGGAGCGCAGATACACGTTGCCTTTCAGTGGCTCGTCGAACAGAGGGGTGTAGGCGATGGCCCTGCCGTAGGCCGATGCCGGCGGGCAGTCCTCGCGGGCGAACTGGACTTTGGTGCAGATCGCCCTGATGTGGTTCTGGGCGAGGAACTCCGAGCGCGGCAGGGAGACCTTGATTTCCTTCAGGTTGGTGTCACCCTGGCCGCGGGCGGCGAAGGTGGCGCGCAGTTCGGGGTAGGCGCCGCGCCTGGTCGGGCCCCGCAGGCGGATGCCGAGCTTGGGCTTGAAGCCGAGGGTGAGGCAGTTGAGGAGCTGGAAGTGGCGTTGGGAGGTCGAGCCCGCATCATCTGCCTGCGAGGTGAAGTCAAGGCCCGCCCCGGTGATCGTCGAGATCAGGTTGCCCGGGGCACAAGAGGAGGGGTTGTGGGTGAACTGGTAGCGATCGAGGTAGATGCGGATGTC
>DATNHC010000124.1:0-25697 GCA_035605155.1 Solirubrobacterales bacterium | reverse complement strand
CAATAAACGACGGTGCAGAGAGTGTCGAGGTCGGCGTGCATCGTGGCCTTTCGGTCGACGGTTGCTTCAGCACCGCCGACTTCGGCCTCTCTGCATTGAAATCCTCGATCACGGCCTTCGCCGTGGAATCAACCATCTAGGTGACCCGCCCACACACGTTTGAACAGCTGAAAGGCCATCCGGGCCCTCCAAGACGCTTGCGGTTCTGACGCCCAAGCAGAGGAGGACCCGGATGAAGGTTCACGGTAACGCCGCTCTCGGACCAGCGGGACGGCTCGCGCTGGTGCAGGCAATCGAGTCGGGGATGACGTTGAGGGCGGCAGCTGCCGCCCTCAACGTGGCGCCGGCCACAGCCCACCGCTGGTGGCATCGCTGGCGGAGAGCAAGCGAAGAGGAGCGCCGTTGCGGTCGCTGGTTGCAAGACCGCTCCTCCCGGCCCCACCGCCAGCCGCGGCGGCTCTCGGCCGCCGAGGAGGAGCCGATCCTGCGAGCGCGCCGCGAGACGAGCCTTGGCCCTGGACGCCTGGCCGGCATCTGCCGCCGGGCGCGCTCGACGATTTGGAAGGTGCTGCACCGCCACGGCATCTCCCGTCGGCACCGCTCGGCGCGGGAGAGCTACCGCCGCTATGAGTGGTCTCGACCGGGCGCCCTACTGCACGTCGACATCGCCCGCCTGGCGCGTTTCAATCGCCCTGGGCATGCGGTCACCGGCGTCCGCGACATGACCGGAGCCGAGAAGCGGGCCGGGGGTCGGCTACGTCTACCTGCACTGCGTGATCACTTCGCTTCGCTCGGGATGAAGCCGCCCGAGGCGGTGATGAGCGACAACGCCCTTGCCTACCGTCGCTCCAATGCCTTCGGGGCGATCTTGGCCGCCTACGGCGCCCGGCAGATCCTGATCCCGCCCTACACGCCGCGCTGGAACGGGAAGGTGGAGATTCATCCAGACGTTGAAGAGGGAGTGGGCCTATGCCCACGCCTGGCCCAACTCAGCCGAGCGGGCGAGGTCGATGCCATCCTTCCTTCGCTACTACAACCGGCGTCGCCCGCACAGCTCTCTGGGAGACCGGCCGCCGATCAGCCGCGTTCACAACGTCCGTGGGTAGGACAGCTAGTGGCTCAAATCCCGCAGATTGCTGCGGATTGCCGCCGATTCAGCCCGTCATCTTCAGGAAATCCCTGTCACCAGCTGAGGCAAGTCCCCCATCGTCGTGAAGATTGCATCGGCACTGGCAAGCCGCTCGGGCGGTGTCATCGCCGCGAAGCCGAGAGCGCGCATGCCGGCAGCCTTGGCGGCTTTGACGCCAAATGGGCTGTCCTCGATGACAATGCAGCGCTCAGGCGAAACGGGCATGCGCTCCGCAGCGTACAAGAACAGATCAGGCGCTGGCTTACCTCGCCGAACTTCGTCAGCTGAGAATATCCGTCCAGAAAAACACTCATACAAGCCGGTTAGGCCGAGCGTCAAGCGCATCTTGTCCTGACTACCGCTGGAGGCGACGCAGGTCGGTACCTCGATTTGAGCAAGTGCTTCGGCAATTCCCGAAACTGGCGTCAGCTCACGCCGAAACCCCTCGCGTCCTGCGGTTTCGAGGTCAGTTACCCATTCTTCTGGCACAGGGTTTCCTAAGCGCTCGCCGAGAATCCGCAGCGTCGATGTCATCCCCAGACCGAGAAAATCGCGAACACACTCCTCGTAGGTCATCTCCAAACCGAGTGCAGTAATCCGTTCTGCCTGGATGCGCAGCGAGATCCGGTCGCTATCGACCAGCACGCGTCGCAGTCGAAGATCACAAGCCCGGTCACGATGTACTACTCCTAGGTAAATGTCGGCTGCCTACGACGCGATGTACTGGGCTACTGCCTCGCGGGCGAGGTCGCTAACCGAGCGGCCCTCCTCCTTGGCTCGCTTCTGAGCGGCGTGATAAAGGTCGGGGGTCGTGCGGAAGCTCAGTCGTGGCGATGCCCCGGTACCAGCAAGGGAAGGCCGGCCGACTCGTTGACGCTTCGCCTTCGAAAGGTCATAGCCACGCTCGGCCTCGACTGCAAGGGCATCGGCGATCTCGGGAGTGATCTCCTCGCCGGCCTTCGTCCTTGGATGCTTAGTCGCCTTCTTTACTTTCGCCATTTCGTTGCCTCCTCGTACTGCTTCCGATAGCGGTCGCGCAGCGGCATCGCGTGGATTACCAGCAGGTTCTCGTTGTCAAGCTCGACGGCCATCACCTCTAGCGCGATTCCATCCGGGTCATCGCCCAGAAAGACGAGCCGTGAGCTAGCGCCAATCGGAGCGTCCGAGGGCGGTTCCTGCTTGAAGCGCAGGCCGCAGTGCTCAATGACGTAGTGGGAGCGTTCACGGGATATCCGGTGCTTGGTAGCGGCTCTGGTCCATTGAAAATCCACAGACCCAATCTAATAGTTCTGTCGGACAATATTATCAGGCACTGAGAAGTCGAGCCGGCCCTTCCGATTTCAGCCACCCCTGGCCAGAAGTGGCTGAAACCCCGCTAATCGCCACTAATCCCGCGCATCTGGGTCTTCGGCGCAGTTTCATGCGACTCGCAAAAGCGCTGGAAATCGGTCGCTTTTGCGTCTCTGCGCTGAACCGCGTTTTTGGATCGCACCCAGGTGGTCGGCGGTTCGAATCCGCATAGCTTCGCTTCGCGGAAGCCCCTACACAGCGAGATCCCCCTCCCCGATAGCCGTCGGAATCCACCCCCATGGTGCTCCCCGATGACGCCGGTGGCATTGGCGAACTCGAACGGCGCAAGCGGTCAGGGAAGGTTCTCGAAACTGAGGTCCCAGCCCTCGGCTTCGAAGTCTTCAAGCGAGCCGTCCTCGAGCCTCGTCGTGTTGCCTGCGCGGTCGGTGACCGTGATCCAGCGCACCGTCCAGGTACCGAAGCCGGCCTCTTTTTCGAGCCATCGGCTCATCTTCCAGGTTCCATCGATGTACGTGCCGGTGAGCTGCGAAGCGCTGCCGCTCATTCCCCAGCTGATCGGCCAGTTGGGTGGGGTGAACGTGAAACTGATGCCGGAAATCGGGTCGAAGTCGTCGTCGACACCGGACCAGTCGTCTTCGACACCGATCTCGACATCGACTTTACGCTCGCCGGCGGCAGTGTGTATGACCTGCGGGGTGATCGAGAAGCTGGTTACCGTCGGGCGGGTAGTGTCGCCAACGCCCACCTGGGTGAAGCCACCGGGGAAGTCGTCGTCTTCGAGCGTGCCACCATCGAGGAGGCGCCAGCGGCCGTCGGTGTCTTCAAGGAGCAGTTCGTCGACCTTGTAAAAGCCGGTGGTAGCGCCGGCAGGGAGCCCGATCGTAGCCAGCCAGGTGCCTTCGCGCGCCGTGCCCGAGCTGAGCGTGGCGGCCGAGCTGTAGATCCGTTCCTGGCCGGGTTTGGTGGTCGGGTGGGCGATCCGCAGCCAGACCGATTCGACGCCAACACCGGGATCGGTGACTTCGATCGGGATCTGGACCGTGACCGGGCCTTTGCTGGTATCGACCTCATTGGTGGGCGCGCCGAAGCTGATCCCAACCACATTCGGCGCTTCGCGGTCGGGACCGTCGTAGACCTCGAAGCTGGCGTCGAGACCATATTCGTCAAGCCAGGCGAGGTCGCGGGTGACGGTCTGACCCTTCGCATCGACCGCCGTCACGGCGACGACTCGGTACTCGCCCACCGGCGTCGTCGCGGGGACGTCGAGCTTCGTGCTCAGTTCCGCCAGCTGCGGGGGGCCCGGCCCGAAGCTGGCTTTCCGCCACACGCCTTCCGGCCCTTCGATCGTGACCTCGGCGGACTCGATGCCGCTCTCGTCCCAGGCCGAGAGCGAGAGGCGCACCCACCAATCGCCCTGCGCGATTTCGACGTTTTCGTTGCCGAACTCGACTGACTGCAGAGTCGGCGGTTCGGTGTCAGGGATCGGTTCGAATTCGAAAGGCGGGGGCTGGGAATTTGGCGGCGCGGGAGACCCAGCCAGCGGTGGTCGGGGGGTCGGGACGAAGCAGCCGCGCGTGCTGGCGACGGTCGCATCGAGGCACGAGTTGGTGCCCGCGCCCCCCAGTAGCCGGTCGGCGCCCGGGCCGCCGCGCAGCGCGTCGTTGCCGGGACCGCCGCCGAGGATGTCATCGCCCCCACCGCCGACCAGGTCATCGGCGCCGGGGCCACCCAGCAAACGGTCACTGCCGGCTCGGCCCACGATCGTGTCCGGCCCCCCGCGCCCGCAGATCACGTCGGTGTCCGGGGTCCCCGTGAGGCGATCACCGAGTGGGGTGCCAACGATGCTGCATGGGCTCGCCCCCAGCGCCGCCGCGGGCGCCGCAATCAGCAGCGCAGCCCCGACAAGCACGATGCGCAGCACCGAATATCTTCCCCCGCGAGCCAAGTCCGCAGATCGTACGGAAGGCTCTACGCTTGGCGGCCTCCGATGCCGCTCGCCGCCGCGCTGGCCTTGCTCGCCCTACTCTGGGCAACCGCCTCTCCGGCGCTGGCGGCCGAACCCAAAGCGCCGCTCTTCGCCGCACTCGGGATCGAAACGGTCGACGGGCGCCAAGGCGCGGTGGCCGCGCCGCTGACCGACGGGCGGGTGCTGATCGCGGGCGGCTCCGACAACCTCGCCCTACGCAGCGCCGAAATCTTCGATCCGGTCGAGATCGCCTTCGAACCGGTCCCCAACCTGACGCGCTACGCACGGAGCAGAGCGACGGCGGCGCCACTGCCCGACGGGCGGGTGTTGATCGCCGGAGGTGCGAACGAAGTCCTCTACGCCCACGCGGAAGTCTTCGACCCCGAGACCGAAAAATTCACCGACGTCGAGGACGAGATGACGACCGGGCGGATCAAGGGGGTGGCGGCGGCGCTCCCGGACGGCCGGGTGTTGATCGCCGGCGGGTACGCCGAAGGCGAAACGCTGAACAGCGCCGAAGTCTTCGATCCGGTGACCGAAACCTTCAGCGCGCTGAACGCGACGATGTGGAGGGGACGATCGGGCGCGATCGGCGTCGACCTGCCCAGCGGCAAGGTCCTGATCACTGGTGGCAGCGGCGAAAGCGAGGCGGCGCGCAGCACCGAAGTCTTCGATCCTGTGACCGAAACCTTCAGCGCGCTCAACCCGGAAGCGCCGGACGAGAGCAGCCTCGCGGTCGGCGCCGCGCTCGCCGACGGCCAGGTTCTGATCGCCGGGGGGATTGCAGGGGGCATCCCAAGGAGATGGTCCGGCCTGCTCGATCCCGGCTCCGGCAGCTTCTCCTTCATGCCGAAAGAAGGCGGCACCCAATTGACCACCGAGCGTGCGGATGCGATCGCCGCGAGGCTCCCCGATGGCAAGGTCCTGATCTCGGGCGGTTCCTGGCCCGAAGCACGCTCCAGCGCCGAGATCTTCGTCCCAGCGGCGGCGCTCCGCGGCGTCGGGGGACAGTTCGGCATCCGTGTCATCGGCGAGGAGGCGGCACCCGTGACCGTGGTCGTCACCAGCCTTGGCGGCTGGAGCCTGGAAATCGACGCCGTGTCGCTCAGCGGCGCCGACGCCGCTGACTTTTCGATCCTCGCCGACACCTGCACTGGCGCCCGACTCAGCTTCGGGGAGACCTGCACGCTCAGCGTCCGCTTCACACCAGCGCGGCTCGGAGTGGCGCAAGCGTTCCTCGACTTCGACGACAACGAGCTGAGTCCGACCCCCGTCCCGCTCACCGCGACCGGCGTCGCCCCCTTCGTTCCCGAACTCCCCGTAGTCGATCGTCCCGTACCGCCGGATCCCCGCTTCGCCACCTCTGTCCGCTGCGCGGCCAAGCCGCTCGCCAACCCCAGGCGGGCGAAGGTGACCTGTCGGTTCAGCCTCGCGCCGGGCGCCTGGGAAGCGCGGCTCCTGCATGCCGGGCGCATGCTGATCCGGCGACAGGTCGAGGGCGGGCGCCAACGGCTCACCTTCAAATTGGTGCGTCGCCTGCACGGGGCCTACCGGCTGCAGTTGGTCCCCCTGCCCCAGTAGAAAGCCGGGTAGCGGCGAGTTCGCGCCGAAGGAAGAACGAGGAAGACGCCAAGCACCTTCATTCTGTTCGGTAATCGCCGACCCTCGCCAGAACGGCTGATCCGCGAGATGAGGCACTTTCAATGGGCACGCCATTGCCGGATCGGCGAGCCATGCGTCTGGGCTCGCGCCAGCCGATTGCTAACTTCGCCCGATATGGCAAGTCTGCGCCTGATCGACTCGAAATCCGATTCGGAGCACGGTGTTGGCGGTGGGCTCCGGGAAGAGAGGCTGCCTGATGCCGAAGCCCTCGATGCCTACTCGAAGACCGTGTCCGGGGTCGCCGAGCGGCTCGGGCCCTCGGTCGCGCATCTGACCGTGGCCCGGCAAACCCGGCGGGGCAGGCGGGAGGGCGCCGGCAGCGCGGTCACGATCAGTCCCGACGGGCTGATGCTCAGCGCTGCGCACGTCGTCGCCGACGCGGATGGACAGGGGAGCGTCGCCTTTCCGGACGGGCGTGAGTTCACCGTCGAGGTGATCGGCACCGATCCGCTCTCCGACCTTGCCGTCCTACGCGCCGACGGGCGCGACCTCATCCCGGCGACGCTCGGCGATGCCCAGACGCTGCGCGTCGGCCAGCTCGTCGTCGCCATCGGCAGCCCCAATGGCTTCAGCGGCTCGGTGACCGCCGGGGTCATCTCGGCGCTCGGGCGCTCGCTGCCGACCCGCTCCCGCTCCGCCACGCGGCTGGTCGAGAACGTGATCCAAACCGATGCGGCGCTCAATCCGGGCAACTCGGGCGGCGCTCTCGGCGACGGCCTCGGAAGGATGGTCGGGGTCAATACCGCGGTGGCGGGTGTGGGCCTGGGGCTCGCGGTGCCGATCGACGAGACGACGACGCGAATCGTCTCCGAACTGATCGGCAACGGGCGCGTGCGCCGTGCCTACATCGGAGTCGCCGGCGGGTCGCGATCCTTGCCGCCCCGGCTCGCCGCCGAGCTGGGGCGAGACCGCGGGGTCGAGATAGTCGAGGTGGTCGAGGGCAGTCCCGCCGCACGCGCCGGGCTTCGCCCAGAGGACCTGATCGTCGAGGTCGACGGCGAGGTGGTCAGGGACGTCGGCGATCTGCAGCGTCTGATGGCAGGCGAGAGGATCGGCCGCAAGCTGAGCATGCGGATCGACCGGAGCGGGCGGATGATGCGGATCGGGCTGGTGCCGCGCGAGCTGGCGGATTAGCGGCTCGAGCCGGAGTCGTTGCGGGGTCGCCCTGTGAGAGTCTCGACGGAAATCGACCCGAGCCGATGCCGACGCCCCGCTCAATCCAGCGCACCTATCTGACGCTGCTGCTCGGCAACACGCTGGCGGCATCGTTCATCTGGGGGATCAACACGATCTTCCTGCTCGACGCCGGCCTCTCGAACTTGGAGGCCTTTGCCGCCAACGCCTGCTTCACCGCCGGAATGGTGCTCTTCGAGGTGCCGACGGGGATCGTCGCTGACACGGTCGGACGTCGCACCTCATACCTGCTCGGCACCGTGACCCTGACCTTGTCGACCTTCCTCTACGTGCTCCTCTGGAAGATCGAGGCTCCGTTTTGGGAGTGGGCGATCGTCTCGATGCTGCTCGGTCTGGGCTTCACGTTCTTCTCCGGCGCGGTCGAGGCCTGGCTGGTCGACGCGCTCAGCGCGACCGGCTTCACGGGAGAGCTGGAGACGGTGTTCGGACACGGCCAGATCGTCACCGGCGCGGCGATGCTCACCGGCTCGGTGGCTGGAGGGTTCGTCGCCCGGCAGACCAGCCTGGGTGTGCCGTTCGTGCTCCGGGGCCTCGTCCTGATCGTGATGTTCGGGATCGCGTTCAGGCTGATGCGCGACATCGGCTTCACCCCCGAGAAGGGCGGACGGCCGCTGACCGAGATGCGCAAGATCGCCTCCAACTCGATCGAGTACGGCTGGCGGGTCCCGGCGGTCAAGTGGCTGATGGTCGAGAGCCTGTTCACCGGCGGTGTCGGCATCTACGCCTTCTACGCCCTGCAGCCCTATCTGCTCGAGCTGTACGGCGACCCGCGCGCCTACCAGGTCGCAGGCCTGGTGGCGGCGATCGTCGCGGGCGCGCAGATCGCCGGTGGAGTGGCGGCCCCCCGGATCCGCCGTCTCTTCCACCGTCGTACCTCGGCGCTGATCGCCACGGCGGGGCTCAGCGTCATCGCGCTCGGGCTGATCGGGATAGTCGAGAGCTTCTGGGCGGTGATCGGGCTGATCGTGATCTGGGGGCTGTTGTTCGCGGCCACGATGCCGATTCGCCAGACCTACATCAACGGCCTGATCCCGTCGCGGCAGCGGGCGACGATCCTCTCGTTCGACTCGATGATGAGCTCCACCGGCGGGGTCTGGACCCAGCCGTTGCTCGGTCGGGCCGCCGACGCGTGGGGATATGCGCCCTCCTATCTGATCGGCGCGGGGATCTCGACTCTGGCGCTGCCCTTCCTCGCCCTCTCGAGGCGACAGAACGCGGTCGCCGACACCGTCGACGTCTCCGAGGCGCAGCTCGCTCCGGCGGGCGAATCGTGATGGAGCCCTTCGATGTGATGAGGTGGCAACGGCGCGGTGAGCTCAGACTGCGGAGGGCGGCTTCGCGCGCGCCGCGGGCACGAGCGTGCCGAGCAGGCCGCGTACGGTTGCGGCGAAAACCGCCAGAGGATCGTAGTACTCGCGCCACAGCACGATCTGCCCATCGTGAACATCGAAGCGTCCACAAATCCAGAACTGGATTCGTAGGCGGCCCCACTGGAGGACGTCGGTGCGCTCGGTGAGAACGGTTGATCCGTTCGCCGAAATCGCGTGTACGTGCATCTCTACCTCGGTGCCGATCCTGATCAGCGCTTGAAAGAGCCTGCGTACGCGCTCACGGCCGCGCACAGTCGGCAGCCAGCTGTTTTCGTATGCGACGTCCACTGCGAGAAGCGCCACTGCGGCATCGCAGTCCGTGACCGTTCGAAGGTGGTTCAAGAACCGCTCTACGACGGCCGTGGGCGCGGAATCGGCCATCACGGTCCCTCAGCTGTGCCGAGCTGACGCCGGGCCGCCTCGGCGGCGAGCTCGGAGCGGTTTCGCACACCGAGCTTCGCGTAGATGTGGGAGAGGTGGACCTTGACGGTGCCCCGGGCGATGAACATCTGCTCGCCGATCTGGGGGTTGGTCAAGCCAGTGGCGGCGTGCCGCACGACCTCGAGCTCGGTGGGGGTGAGGCTCTCCCAACCGCCCGGCGGGCGCTTGCGCTCGCCACGAGCGCGGCGCGCCCAGGCGACCGCCTCGCGGGCGTCCAGGGCGCTCCCTTCAGAGTAAGCGCTCTCCATGCCCTCGCTGTCAAAGCGCTCGCGCAGCGTCTGCTCCAACCTCGCCACCCGTAGGCCCTGTGCCTCCGAGCGCACCAGCTCGTGGCGAGTGCGGGCCTCCTCAGCGGCGCCAACCAGCCGCGCCGCCTCCTCATCGCTATGCAGGCCTCCGGCGACCTCGGCGAGCAACTCGAGCGCGTCGGGGATCAAGGCAACCAGGCTGCAGGCATCGATCGCCTCCAGGGCGCAATGCGCGTGGCCGTCCGCCTCGCTCCACTGCTCCATGTCGAGCGAGACGGACGCCAAGCACATGTAGGCCAGCGCGAGAACCCAAGAGGCATCCGTCCGCTCGGCCACCTCCACCGCTTGCCGCGCGCTGCTCACCGCCAGATCCCGATCGCCCAAGGCGTAGTGGACGTCCGCCTGGACCTGCAGCGCGTAGGCGAGCACGTAGCCATCGTCGAGCCCCGTCGCGATCTCCACCTCCAGACGCTGCAGCGCCTCGGCGCCGCGACCGTTTGCCGCTTCGGCTTGGGCAAGCGTGCATCCGAGTGGGCCGGCCACCATGCCGGCGCCTGCCCTGACAGCGCGCTCGGTTGCCGTCTCCAGCCGCTCCAGTGCCTGCTCGGGACGCCCGCGCAGCAGATCGGCGCGGGCCAGAAACCACTGAGCCGCGCCCTCGGTGGCCGGCTCCCCCACTTCGCGCGCTGCCGAGCTCGCCCGCCGGCAGTGCTCCTCACACCCCACCCAGTCGGCGGACTCGCAGGCCCCCGCGGCGGCTACGCACCAGTGCCAGGCCAGTTGCTCCCGGTAACCCATCCGCTCGATCAGGGGAAAGACCTCCTCGGCGGTCTTGAGGGCCTCCTGGTGTCGACTCTCCCATACGTAGCTCCAGGCCAAGATCTGGGTGGCGTCGGCCGCACACCACTCGTCGCCGCTCTCTCGCGCGAGAGCACGAGATCGCTCAAGGCCCCGCCGGGCGTCCTCTGGGTCAGCGGAGAACGTCGCAGTGCCCCATGCATCCAGCGCCCGCGCCATAGTCGAGCGGTCGCCAGCCCCCTCCGCCAACTCGAGAGCCTCTTCGGCGTACTCGGCCGCCTGCTCGTAACCGCCGCCGTAGACCATCAGGTAGGCGCGGCCCCACAGCGCCCGCGCGCGCAGGGGAGCGTCCGCGGGCGCGGCGCCGAGCGCCTGGGCATAGCCGCTCTCAGCAGCCGCGAAGCGCCCCCCGAGCTTCCAGTAGAACGTCAGGGCAACCGCCAACCGCAGCGCCTTGTGGGGATCGGTTTGCGCCGCGTGCTCCAGCGCACTCGTCAAGTTCGGGTCCTCGACAGCGAGCTTCGGCAGCCAGAGATGCTGATCGGCCATTGCCAGATGCGGCTCGACCTCCTCGGCGAGGGCGAGCAGCGAGTCGCGGTGGCGGTCGCGCACCGGCTGCTCGTCGGGAGACTTGGCGAGGTGGTCGAGCGCGTACTGTCGCACCGTCTCCAGCAGGCGGTAGCGGGTGCTTGGCTCGCCGTCTTCGACGACAACCAGTGACCTGTCGACCAGCGAGCCGAGAAGGTCGAGCACCGCGACGCGCTCGAGGTCCTCATCGGCAGTCACCTCCTCTGCCAGATCGAGCGTCCAGCCGCCGGTGAATACGGCCAGCCGGCGCAGCAAACGGCGCTCGTCCTCCTCAAGCAGCTCATAGCTCCAGTCGACCGAAGCTCGTAGGGTCTGCTGGCGCGGCAGCGCGCCTCGCGCCCCGCCGGTCAGCAGGCGAAAGCGATCCGCGAGCGCGGTGGCGATCTCCTCGACTGCCATCAGCCGTACCCGCGCGGCGGCGAGCTCGATCGCCAGGGGTATGCCGTCCAGCGCATGGCAGATGCCGGCCACGGAAGCCGCGTTGTCGTTGCCGATCGAGAAGTTCGGGCGGACCTTCAGCGCCCGCTCGATGAAGAGCCGGACGGCGTCGGACTGTGCCAGCCCCTCGACCGGCTCGTGCATGCGCTCGGCGGGAAGCGACAGTGACGGCACCCGCCAGCTGGTCTCGCCGGCGACGCCCAGCGGGGCGCGGCTGGTGGCGAGGATCGCCACCCCGGGTGCGCCGCGGAGCAAGGCTTCCCCCGCGGCGGCGCTCGCCTCCAGCAGGTGCTCACAATTGTCGAGGACGATCAGCGCCCGCTGCTCGGCGAGGTGGGAGACGGCTGCCTCCAGCGGCGTCTGGCCGGACAGCGGGCGAACGCTCAGAGCCGTGGCCAGCGCCGATCCGAGCTGCTCCGGATCGAGAACCGGGGCCAGCTCAACCCACCAGATCCCGTCGGGATAGCGATCCACCGTGTCGGCAGCCGTCTGCAGGGCCAGCCGGGTCTTGCCACATCCGCCGGCCCCGGTCAGCGTCAGCAGCCGCGTGCCTTCCAGCGCCGCCTGGATCTCACGTAGCTCGGTGACCCGGCCGACGAAGCTGGTGAGCTGGCCGGGAAGATTGTTCGGAAGCGCGTCGAGCGAGCGCAGGGCTGGAAACTCCTGCGGAGCATCCCCGTCGAGGAGCTCATGCACGTGCTCGGGTCGGCCGAGATCGCGCAGACGGTGCGCCCCCCGGTCGGCCAGCCGAGCCCCGTCCGGCAGGCGGTCGACCACGAGGTCGTGCGTGGCCCGCGAGAGCAGGACCTGGCCGCCGTGCGCAAGCTCGCGCAGCCGCGCGCAGCGGCTCAGCGCCAGCCCGAAGTAGTTGCCCCCGTCGCGCAGCTGGGCCTCCGCCGTGTGCAGCGCGACGCGCACCCGCAGCGGCGGTTTCTTGGGCCAGGCGTGTGCGCCCATGCGACGCTGGATCTCGAGCGCCGCCGCGACTGCATCCGAGCCGCGCGAGAAGGCGGCGACGATGCTGTCGCCCTCTCCCTGCTCGACTGGCCGCACCCCTCCGTGGAGCGCCACCGCCTCCTCCAGCAGCGCGTAGTGCTCGGGCACGGCATGCGCCATCGCCTCCGGCTCGTCTTGCCAGAGGCGCGTCGAGCCCTCGATGTCGCTCAGCAGGAAGGTGACCGTGCCAGCCGGTAGCGCGAACGTCGCTGTCTGGCTTCCTTCCACTTCTCCCCAGATGAGCGGACGACCGAGCGCCCAGCCCGCATCGGATGATGTCAAAGGGTCGCTAACCCGACCGTTTGCGGCTACGAGATCGAGAGTAGACATGGCCACCTCCCTGAAGGCCAGCCCCAGTGGCCGGCATCAAGGCGACGCTACGACCTGCAAGTGGCCACTACATCTGCCAGATGGCATAAATCTCGCCACCGCGGAGCAGATTTGCCCGCGCCCACCTCGGCGCCGCCGGCAGACGTGCGGTCGAGAGGGGCTTCGGACGCGACGCCTGGCTAGACCGCTGGTGTGACCTGCTGGAGCGCTGACGGGCGGATGAGCGCTCAGCCGCCCACGAGGCGGAATGGCGCGCGAGCGATGGCGCCGGTGCCCGGCTGCGGGGTGGCCTGGAGCTGGTAGGAGCCGGGCGGCAGGGCGTGGCCGGCGATGCGGCCGGCGAAGCGGAAGCGGTTGAGGCCGGTTTGGGCCGTGCGGGTGAAGCTGCCGGGCAGGAGGGTGAGCCGTTTGGGGTGGCGGAGACGACGAGCCACCTGGAAGGTGACCGAGGCCGTCATATCGAGGCGGAAGGAGATCGTCGTGACGCGCGGCAGCTTGCGGTGGCCGGAGTTGCGAGCGCCGCGGCCGCTCGACAGGGCGGCGAAGGTCGAGGGCACGAGGCGGAGGGAGGCGATCGTGGCCTGGGGCGCGACAGGCGGGATCGGGGGCAAAGCCGGCAGGGTCGGGGGCAAAGCTGTCGGCGTGTCCGGCTGACCGGTCGTCGGCTCCGTCGCGGCCGAGGCGAAATCGATTTCCTCGCATTCGGTCAGGGTGTCGACCCCGGGCGCGTCGGTCGTCACCTTGTCGGTGCCGATGCTGCACTCGACGACGTCGTGACCGCCGTCGCGCGCTTCGATTTCGTCGTTGCCGACGCCGGCGAAGATGGCGTCAGCCCCGCCTCGTCCGTCGATGAGGTCGATGCCGCCGCTCGCCTCGATGCGGTTCGGCGCGCCGTCGCCGCGGAGGATGTCGACCAGGGTCGTCCCCGTCACGTTCTCGATCCCGCTGAGCGCATCGTTGCCGCCGCCGCCGGTGCTCTGCGATCCGCTGAGAGCAAGGTCGACCGCCACACCGGCGCTGAGATCGGAGTAGTCGACCGTGTCGGCGCCGGGACCGCCCTCGACCGAGTCGTTGCCGGCGCCGGGCTTGAGGCGGTCGTTCCCTCCGTAGCCGTTGAGCCCGTCGGTGTCGGGAAAGGACCAGAGGACGTCGTCGCCCTCGCTGCCGCCGAGGCTGTCCGCGGCGCTGCTGCCGAGGAATTCGATCCCGTTCGTCAACGCTGCCCCGGTCGTCCCCCCACCCTGCGCGGTGACGTCGACCGGCACCGCATATCCGCCGCCGCCCTCCATCTTCGGGACGTTGTTCGCGGTTATGTCCAGGTCGCCGTCAGCCTGCGCGTCGGTGTCGACGCCCGACGTGCCGAAGACCATCTTGCCCAGAAAGTCGCCTACCCGAACGATCAGCAGTGAGCTCGCCCCGTTGCGCAGGTTGACGAAGGTCGGGATCGAGGAGAAGCCCGGCGCGTCGTCGACGATGAAGGCGTCGTTGGAGACGCCTGGTTCGCTCGAGATCAGGATCACGGGAGTGCCGGAGATCGTCGGCGTGACCGGCTGACTGGCGAAGTCGAGGCAGGTGACCAGCGTGCCTTCGCGCACGACGATGTTTTCGCCAGATCTCGAGATCGAGCCGACCTCGTTCGAGGTCGTGACGCGGATGTCGAGCCCGCCGCCGTTCTGGACGTCGCAGGTCACAGTCGCCGAGACGGGGGCTGCTGCGATCAGCGCTGCAGCGATCCCCAGAGCCAAAGCCAGCCAGGTGCGCGACCGTCCCACGGTGACAATGCTGACATAGCCCGCGTCAACTCATCGCTCAGGGCCGCGCAGGCCCGGGTGGACGCCCGCGCCGATTTTCTGGTTCTCGACAAGCTTTTGGAGCAGGGCGACAAGGCGCTTGCGATCGGCTTGGCTCAGCCCTCGCGTCAGGTCCTCCTCGTGCTCCATCGCGATCACGCGTCCGCGGGCGAGGAGCTCACGACCCGCCGGGGTCAGGTAGAGAGCGCGGATCCGGCGGTCGCTGGGGTGGGGACGGCGCTCGATCAGCTCGCGCCGCTCGAGCTCGTCGACGATTGCGACCATGCGGCTCGCCGGCGCCCCGATCGCCTCCCCGATCGCCTGCTGGGACCGGCCCTCGGCGGCATCGACCATGTTCAAGACTCGGAAGAGCGGGGGATGAAGATCGAGTGCCGCGAGCCGCTGGGCGAATCGCTGCGAGGCGTAGATGCCCACCTGCGAGAGCAGGAAGGCGAGAGTCGAGGGTGCTCGGTCGCGGCCCATTTCTGCTACAAATGATTGCAGACCTAAATCATTCAGATCTGTAACGAATCTGCGCCCCCTGCACGCCGAAAGGAGTCCGAATGACGCGCCACCTCGCTCGACTCGCCGACATCGCCTACCGCCGCCGGGGTCGCATGGTCCTCGCCTGGATCGTGGCGGCGATCGCGATCATCGGGCTCGGCTCCTCCCTGAAGGGAGAGTACGAAGCCGACTACAACACGCCCGGCTCGGAGTCCAAGCTCGCAGGCGAACTGACCGAGCAGGAATTCAGCGGCTACTCCGGCCAGGAGGTCTACGTCGTGTGGCGGGATCCGGCGGGGGCGATGAGCCCGGCGGCCAGGAAGGGCGTCGACGCGTTCCTCGCCGAGGCGACCCAGATCGAGCACATCAGCAAGCAGACGCCGATCCGCGTCTCCGAGGACGGCAAGATCGCCACCACCACCCTGCCACTGACGATCCCCGGCTGGGAGGTGCCCAAGGCAGACGGCGAAAAGCTGGTCGACGCCGCCGAAGGCAACAGCGGCAACGGCCTCGAGATCAAGCTGGGCGGCGACCCGATCTACCGCGCCCAGGAAGGGGCGAGCCCGGAGGGCCTCGGGTTCCTCGGCGCAGCGATCGTGCTCCTGATCGCCTTCGGGTCCATCGTCGCCGCCGGCTTGCCGCTGGCGATCGCCCTGATCGGCCTCGGCATCACCTCCGGCGGCCTGATCCTCCTGCTGGCGAACGTCCTCGACGTGCCCGACTGGACCACGGCGGTCTCCGGCCTGATCGGCATCGGCGTCGGCATCGACTACGCGCTGCTGGTGCTGACCCGCTTCCGCACCGCGATGGGCGACGGCAAGGACCGCCACGACGCGGTCGTGGAGGCCGTCACCACCGCGGGGCGGAGCGTGATCATCGCCGGCTGCACCGTCGTGATCGCCGTCCTCGGGCTCTTCCTCACCGGCCTTCCCTACATGTACGGGGTGGCGATATCGGCGTCGCTCGCCGTGCTCGTCGTAATGCTCGCTGCGGTGTCGCTGCTGCCCGCGCTCCTCTCCTACCTCGGCCCGAAGGTCGACCGCCTGCGGATCCCGCTGCTGGGCCGCACGCTGAAGGCGGAAGGCGATGGCGAATCGCCCGCCGCACGCTGGAGCCACGCCGTGCAGCGGCGGCCCTGGACGGCGGCAATAGTTGCCACGGCTGTGCTGCTGGCGCTGGCCGCGCCGGCGCTCGGCATGCGCCTCGGCTTCCCCGATGCCGGCAACGACCCGAAGGACACGATGACGCGGCAGGCTTACGACCTGATGACCGAGGGCTTCGGGCCGGGTACGAACGGGCCGCTGGTGATCGTCGCGGAGCTGCCTGGCCCGGGTGCGCAGGGCGACGTCAACGGTCTGGCGAAGGATCTCCGCGCCACCGACGGAGTCAGCTTCGTCGCCAAGCCACGGATCAACCAGGGAGAAACCGCGGCGCTGATCACCGTGATCCCAACCACCTCTCCCCAGGACGAGGCCACCCAGGACCTGGTCAACGAGCTGCGAGACACGGTCGTCCCCGAGGCGCTCGCCGGCACCGGGGTCACCGCCCACGTCGGCGGGGTGACGGCGGCGCTCGAGGACCAGAGCGACTACATCGTCGGCCGTATGCCGCTCTTCATCCTCGCCGTCGTCGGCCTCTCCTTCCTGCTCCTGCTCGTCGCCTTCCACTCTCCGCTGATCTCGCTCAAGGCCGCGGTGATGAACCTGCTCTCGGTCAGCGCCGCCTACGGCGTGATGACCCTGGTCGCCCAGGGGGGCGCGGTCGGCGAACTGATCGGCATCGACCACGAGGTGCCGGTGGCGCCGTTCATGCCGGTGATGATGTTCGCCATCCTCTTCGGCCTCTCGATGGATTACGAGGTCTTCCTGATCTCGCGGATCCGCGAGGAGTACCTCAAGGACGGGAACACGCGGCGCGCCGTCGCCGACGGCCTGGCGAAGACCGCGCGGGTGATCACCGCGGCGGCGGCGATCATGGTCGTCGTCTTCCTCGCCTTCGTCGCCTCGCCCGAAGTCTTCCTGAAGCTGTTCGGGATCGGGCTCGCGGCGGCGATCTTTCTCGACGCCACCGTGGTCCGGATGGTGCTGGTCCCGGCCGTTATGCAGCTGCTCGGCGCCCGCAACTGGTGGATCCCGGATTGGCTGGAGCGACGCCTGCCGCGGCTGGACGTCGAGCGGGCCGCGGTCGGCGCCGAGGGAAGCTAGCTCCCCTAGACGCTTGCAAGCCGACCTGCCGGGGTAGGTCTGAGCAAACCGGTGTTTCCGGAGCGCTCGCGATAGGAGGGCGACATGAGCAACCCCATCGACTTGGTCAAGGGATCCCCCGGCAAGCCGCTTCATCCGCCGCTGACCGATGCCAGCATCGGCGCCTATACGGTCGGCGTGGCGATGCTCCTCGCCGGCGCGCTCGGGCTGCAGGAGGAGCAGATGGCGCACGGCTCGCTGATCGCGATCTCCTTCGGCCTGATCCTCGCCGCCCCGACGGCGATCACGGGCCTGCTCGACTGGCTCGACCTGCCGCGGGAATCGCCGGCGCGATCCGCCGCGACGCTCCACCTCTTCGTGATGGTCGCGGCGACCGTGCTCTTCGCGATCACCTGGCTCCTCCAGCGCCCCGGCTACAACGAGGACGAGGTGCGCGTCGTGGCGCTCATCGCCGGGTTGATCTCCGAGGGCGTGCTGGCTGCCGGTGGAAACATCGGCGGCGCCAACGTCTTCGTCTACGGCATCCGCGTGTTGAAGCGCCCGGAGACCCCGGTCGCCAAGGCGCTCAACCCGCTCGGCGTCCGCGAGCAGGATCCTTCGGTGGACCCTCGCCGGAGCTGAGCGGCGCCTGAGCGTCCACGGGCGATCCGTGACCGGGCTTCGTCGCGACGGCTACCTGCCGATCCGCGATTACGCTGCGATCGGCGACGGGCGCACCGCCGCACTGGTCGGCCGCGACGGTTCGATCGACTGGCTGTGCCTTCCCGATCTGGACTCCCCCAGCGTCTTCGCCGCGCTCCTCGACGCCGAGCGGGGCGGCACCTTCGAGCTCTCCCCCTGCGCGCCCTTCGACGCCAAGCGACGCTACCAGCCGGATACGAACGTGCTGGAGACGACCTTCGCCACCGCCGAGGGCAGCGTTCGGGTGACCGATGCGATGCCGCTTCCCCGCGGCGGGCTCGCCCCCGGGCGCGAGCTGGTGCGTCGCATCGAGGGCCTCTCGGGCGAGGTGCCGATGCGCTGGCGGGTGGAGCCGCGATTCGGCTACGGCGCCCGGCGCACCCGAGTCGACCGCCGCACGGGCGTGCCGCGGGCGACGGCTGGCTCCACCGCCCTCGCCCTGCCTGCCTGGGGCGCCGGCGAGCCGAGCTGCACGCAGAGCTCGATCTCGGGCGAGTTCGCGACGGCGGCCGGCTCGCGCTCGCTGCTCGTGCTCAGCGCCAGCCACAGCGAGCCACTGGTCTTGCCCTCCCGCGCCGAGTCCGAGCAACGCCTCGAGGCGACCGCCTCGTTCTGGCGCCGCTGGGCGGGATCGCGCTCCTATGAGGGCCCCTGGCGCGACTCGGTGATCCGCAGCGCGCTTGCCCTGAAGCTTCTCGTCTACGCGCCGTCCGGAGCGATCGCCGCCGCCGCGACGACCTCGTTGCCGGAGGAGATCGGCGGCGAGCGCAACTGGGACTACCGCTTCTCCTGGCTGCGGGACGCGTTCTTCACCCTCGATGCCTTCCTCGCGCTCGGCTGCCCGAGCGAGGCCGAGGCCTACCTCTCCTGGCTGCTCCACGCATCGCAACTGACGCATCCTCGGCTGCGCGTGCTCTACGCGCTCGGCGGCGGCACGAGGACGCCGGAGCGCAGGCTCGACCTCGCCGGCTACCGGGGATCTCGCCCGGTACGCGCCGGCAATGCCGCCGGCGCCCAGCGCCAGCTGGACGTCTACGGCGAGCTGCTGCAGACCGCGTGGCGCTACGTCGACGGCGGAAACAGGCTCGACCGCGACACGGCTCGCCGCCTGGCCGGGATCGCCGACGAGGTCTGCCGACTTTGGGCCGAGCCGGACTCGGGAATCTGGGAGGTCCGCAGCGAGCCGCTCCACTTCACGCAGTCCAAGATCATGTGCTGGGTGGCCCTCGACCGCGCCACGCGCCTGGCCGAAACCGGCTGCCTGCCCGACGAGGGAATCTCCGGATGGCGGCAGGCAAGGGACGCGATCCAAGCCTTCGTGGAGGGGCAGTGCTGGTCGGAGGAGCGGGGCAGCTATGTCCGCCATCCAGGCTCCGCCGAGCTCGACGCGAGCCTCCTCTTCGGGCTCTTGATGGGATACCGCCCCGGCGACGAGCGACGGCTCGACGGCACCCTCGATGCCGTCACGCGCGAGCTTCGCAATGGTCCACTCGTTGACCGCTATCGCGGCGAGGACGGGCTCGGCGGACGGGAGGGCGCCTTCCTCGCCTGCTCCTTCTGGCTCGTCGAGGCGCTGACCCGACGCGAGCGGCTCGAGGAGGCCGCCGGGCTGATGGAGGAGCTGCTCGCGCTCGCCAACGACGTGGGCCTCTACGCCGAGGAGATCGACGTCGCCGGCGGTGAGTTCCTCGGCAACTTCCCGCAGGGCCTCGTTCACCTGGCACTCATCAACGCCGCCGTTGTCTGGACGGAGTGGAGCGCACGATGACTGTCTGGGGCGCCCTGGTCGGCGGCTTCGTCGGGACGGTCGTGCTGACCAGCGCCCTCAGCGCGGCAAGCGAGCTCCAGCTGACGCGGATGGACATACCGTTCCTGCTCGGTACGGCGATCTTCGCCGACCGCCTCCGCGCCAAGGCCGCCGGCTACCTGCTCCACTTCCTCGCCGGGATGCTCTTCGCGCTCGCCTACTTCGCCGTCTTCGCGGCGATCGGCGAGGCGAGCTGGTGGCTCGGCGCCCTCTTCGGCCTCGTCCATGCCAGCTTTGCAGGGACGGCGCTCGTCAACGTCCTCCTGCCGATCGCCCACCCGCGCATGGGCACCGCCGCGACCGCCGCCGATGCCAGCTCCCTGCTCGAGCCGCCGGGCTTCCTGCTGCTCAATTACGGCGCGGCGACCCCGCTGGTCACGCTGCTCGCGCATCTCGTCTACGGGGCGATCGTCGGCGAGTGCGTGGCCCTGTCCGGCTAGGAGCTCCAGCTCGCTCGATTGCCGGAGATCTCAGGACGGCCGATACGTCGAGCGGGCCGCGGTCGGTGCCGAGGGAGGCTAAGGGGCGTTACTGCTTGGTGCTGTCGAGGCCGGGGCCACCTAGGAGCAGGTCTGAGCCAGGGCCGCCGAGCAGGCGGTCCTTGCCACCGGCGCCTTTGAGGATGTCCTTGCCCGGGCCGCCGAGCAGGATGTCCGCGTCCGCCCCACCTCCGAGCTGATCGCGGCCGCCCTCGCCGCAAACGACGTCCTTGCCGCCGAGGCTCTGGACCCTGTCATCGCCCGCGCCGGCGGCGATCACGTCGCGTTTCGGGGTGCCGCGCAGCGGCTCGGAGCGGCTGGTGCCGACGATCGTCGCCGGCAGACCGTTGCATTTCACTTCCACTTTGGACGGCGCTTTGGGCCGAGCGGATCCCGGGCCTGAGCCGGCGCCACCACTCCCTCCAGAGCCGGGATCGGGATCCGGATCAGGTCCCGGATCTTCGCCAGGCCGGGTTCCCGGCGCCTCCCGCTCGAAATGGAGCAGCGCGGGGACGCCGCTGCCGTTCGCCACGTAGAGGTCGTGCCCGTCGGAGCTGATCGCCACCCCGAAGGGGCCGCCGAGCACGCTCGTCTCGCCGAAGCCGGAGCACCCCTGCACCGCGTTGTCGCGCAGGCAGCGGATATGGGTGAGCGCGCCCCCCGGAGAGGCGAGCCCGAAGGTGCTCAGCGCCGAGTCCTGGGCCGCCACCGTGTAGAGATTGGCCGCATCGGGGCTCACCACCGCGTCGGTCACCCCGGCGAGCCCCGAGCCCGTCGCGTCGTCGAGCTCGGCGCAGCCGGGTGCGTCGACGTCTATGTCGTTTGCCAGGCAGTCCTGGCGGGTCAGCGCCCCCGTGGTCACGTCGCGAGAGAAGTGGTAGACGACGCCAAGTCCGGTTTCGTCGGTGACGTAGGCGTTCGCGTCCGTGCCGAAGGTGATGTGGTTCAGCCAGTCGTAGTTGACGCCGGACTCCTCCGCGCAGTTGTCCGAAAACGCGGTGGCGTCATCGTCGTCGGCAATGCAGCCGGCGTACGTCAGCGCGCCGCCGGCGGCACGGGTGAACCAGACGATCGCATCGCGGCCGACCGAGGTGACATAGAGATGTTTGCCGTCGGGGCTGAGCGCCAGTCCGTGTGGGGCCTCGAGTGGCTCGGCCTGCGTCGCGCAGCCGGCGATCGTCACCTCGCGGTAGCAGCTCTCCTGAACGAGGTTGGCCGAAAAGTGGTTCAGCGTCGCTTCGGTGCTCACCGAGTACACGTCTCCGTCGGGCGCGACCAGGACGCGGAGAGGTCCGTCGAGGCTGGCGACCTCGGTGGCGCAATCCCAGTCAGGCAAGGCGTCGTCCTCGACGCAACCGCCAAAGCCGAGCCCCCCGCCGGCAGCCACGGTGAGCCGCACGATGGCGTCCGAAGTCTCTGCTGCGACGTAGAGAGACGCGCCGTCGGGAGAGAAGGCGAGCGAACGCGGCTGCAGGAGCACGTTGGCGGCCAGGTGGGTGCAGCCCACGTCGTCGGCGGTGCTGCTGTCGAGGCAGCTGGCGTAGGCCACCGAGCCGTCCGCGAGGCTGCGGGAGAAGCCGACCACCGAATCCTGCATGTCGGCGACGAACACCAGTTTTCCGTCGGGACTGATCGCGACGTCGCGCCCTCCCTCGAGCACCTGGTTCGGCACCGCGGCGCACGGGCCGGCGACGAACCGCGCAACGCAGTCTTTGAAGGTGAGGTCGCCCGTCGCGGCCGACGCCCCCGGCGCGCAGAACAGCATCAGCACGACCGGGGCCAGCGTGAGAACCAGGCGGCGCACGCGACGATCTTAGTCCTTGCCCCGCTCACACCTCAAGCCTTCCCTGGGAACAGAGCAGCTAGGCCGGAGATCTCACGAACGGCCCGATAGGCTCGTAGAGGGTGGACGCGATGAGCGAGGACAGAGCGCTTGGCGAACTCGAGGCCTCCTTCGCCGGGGACCTCGTGCGGCCGGGCAACGCCGCCTACGACGAGCACCGGGCGATCTGGAACGGCTCCATCGACCGGCGTCCCGCCCTGATCGCTCGGTGCGCTTCTGCCGCCGACGTAAGCGCGGCTGTGACGTTCGCGAGGCAGACCGGTATCCCCCTCGCCGTCAAGGGCGGCGGCCACAGCTTCCCCGGTCACTCGGTCTGCGACGACGGCGTCGTCGCAGACCTGGGACCGATGAAGGGCATTGACGTCGACCCGCAGGCCCGCACGGTGAGGGCTGAGGCCGGCGTGCTCCTCGGAGAGCTCGATCGTGAGACGCAGGCGCTCGGGCTCGCGGTTCCGGCCGGGATCGTCACCCACACCGGCCTCGCCGGGCTGACCCTCGGTGGGGGCATTGGCTGGCTTCAGCGCAAGTACGGGCTGACGATCGACCAGCTCCTGTCGGTCGATCTGATCACCGCCGAGGGGGAGCTCGTAAGGGCGAGTGAGGCCGAGAACCCCGACCTCTTCTGGGGCGTCCGCGGCGGCGGCGGCAACTTCGGCGTCGTCACCCAGTTCGAGTTCCGCCTCAACCCGCTCGGTCCGGAGGTGGTCGCCGGGCCGGTGTTCTGGCCGATCGAGGAGTCGCCGAACGTGCTGCGCTTCTACAGGGACTGGATCGCCGCGGCGCCGGAGGAGCTGATGACGATCGTGATCCACCGCAAGGCGCCGCCGCTTGCGTTCATCCCGCCCGAGCTTCACGGCAAGCTCGTCGTCGCCGTCGTCTGCTGCCATGCCGGTTCGGTAGAGGCGGGGGAAGAGGCGGTGGCGCCGCTGAAGGCGTTCGGATCGCCCGTGCTCGATCTGTGCGAGCCGAAGCCCTTCCTCGAGCACCAGGCGATGTTCGATCCCTCCTTCCCCCACGGCCGGTGGTATTACATGCGGGCTTGCGACGTGGCGGAGCTCAGCGATGAGGTAATCGACCTCACAGCCGAGCACGCGATGCGCATCCGCTCGCCGCTGACGGCGTTTCCGATCTGGCAGATGGGCGGGGCGATCTCGCGGGTGGGAGACGAGGAGACGGCGTTCAGCGGCCGCAACGCCGGCCACACCTTCAACATCACCGCGGCGACCGCGGGTCCCGACGGCTTCGACGAGGAGCGCGAGTGGGTGCGCGACTTCTGGTCCGCCCTCGAGCCTCACCAGACCGGCGGCACCTATGTGAACTTCCTCATGAGCGAGGGCGAGGAGCGGGTCCGCGAGGCTTACGGGGCGAAGAAGTACGAGCGGCTGAAGGCGCTGAAGCGCCGCTATGACCCCGACAATCTCTTCCGGCTGAACCAGAACATCCCGCCTGATTGATAGCTCGAGGCAATGCCTTCATAATCTGGCGCGTTGGCGTTCCAGCTCGCTAGCGTCTTATCGCGAAGACGCTCTGCTTTCAAGCGCCCATAGGTGGACGCTCGCAGGCGGGTGTGCCTCCCGGCAGCCGATGGCGATTGGCCGCAACCACTCGGTAGGCCTGCGCCGCCGTCCACGAGATCCCGGGCAGCAGAAGGATGCGGCCAATGAGCCTCCAGAACGGCCCGGCGCTGCTCAGCATCGCGGCGATTGCCTCGTGGCCGGAGCGAACGGCGCCGTTGGGCTCGACCCACTGGACCGCGCCGGCCGCCTGCCTTTCGCTCACCCCAAGCTGAGTGAGATCGGCGAGCTGCCAGGCGACGATCTCGGCGTCGGGCTCGATCCTCTTTTCCACCAGCTGCACGCAGGTCGTGCAGAAGGCGCAATCGCCGTCGTAGAGGAGCACGGAACGGGTCATCTCAGTCCCAATACGATGCCGTATGGCATGAGGGACAATGGCCGACTCCCGAGCTCCGTGCATGAATCCGCCTCGTGGCGCATTCGCGGGATCGTGCCTGACTTCACCCTCGAGGACGTGTGGGCTCTGCCCGCGCGGGGGGGCGGGGAGGACTTCTCGGCGTTGCTCGAGCTGGTGACCTCCTTCGATCCAGCTCAGGTCGAGTCCCGTCCCGCCCGTTTCCTCTGGCGGCTGCGCGACCGCCTCGGGACCTGGCTTGGCCTCGGCAAAATCCGGGTTCCGGCCGGCGGGGCGGATCCCGCCACGGGGGACCTGCCGATTCCGGGCACGCGCGAAACGACGCTGGCTGGCCGGCTGCCAGGCGATCTGCGCGGCACGGTGGTGGACATGGACTTCGGCTCCCTGCCCTTCGTCCCCCTTTACCGGACCAACGACGAGATGGCAGCCGAGGTCTCGAACCAGACCGTGCACGGCGTGGTTCACGTCGGCTGGGCCGACCAGGGCGATAGCCGCCACCAGGGGCAGATGGCCGTCTACGTCAAGCCCCGCGGACTGTTCGGCCGGGCGTATATGGCGCTGATCAAGCCGTTCCGCTACTGGATCGTCTATCCAGCGCTGATGCGGCAGTTCGAGCAAAGGTGGAACAGACGGGCTGGGCGGGGCTGATCGCGGCGGCGAGCAAGGGCCCGCCGCCAGACGGCAGCGCGGTATGTTCGTCGGCGTGGGTGAGTCGGATTTTCAGGAGGCAAGCCAGCAGCATTGGGGCGACTCGGCCCCCAGCTGGGCGCGCGCTGCCGAAGAGGAGGAGACCGGCGCATCCGCCGATGCCGCCGCCTGGATGCTCGATGTTGCCGACCTTCGCCCCGGCGAGCGAGTCCTCGAGCTTGCCTGTGGGGCCGGCCGGGTCGGTCTGCAGGCAGCGAACATCGTGGCGCCTGACGGGGTAGTCCTCTGCTCTGATTTCTCAGCGGCGATGGTGGAGGCCGTCGATGAGCGCATCGCCCGCGCCGGAATTGCGAACGCCGAGACGCGGGTTCTCGATGCCCAGCAGCTCGAGCCCGGCGACGCAGAGGGATTCGACGTCGTGCTCTGTCGCTTCGGCTACATGCTGATGGCCGATCCGCTGAAGGCACTAACGGAAAGTGTCCGGGTGCTTCGTCCTGGCGGGCGGCTCGTGCTCGCAGTTTGGGGCTCCGCGGAGAAGAACCCTTGGCTGTCGACCATCCTGACCGCGGTGATGGCCCATTTCGACGCACCGCCACCGGAGCCGGGAGCGCCGGGCCCCTTCGCACTCGGCAACGCCGGGGACCTGCAGGAGCTGATCGAGCGGGCGGGGCTAGTGAAGGTGGGCGTAACCGAGATCCAAGCGGAGCAGACATACGAATCGCTCGAGGCGTGGTGGGAGCGCCTCCGCGAGGTCGGCGGACCGCTGGCAGCCGTCCTGGCGGCGCTTTCCGATGCCGATCAGGCGGCGATTCGCGCCGCAGCGATCTCCGGGGCGCAAGACTTCACCGCGCCTGACGGCAGCGCCGTCTTCCCAGCTGCCGTCATTGGCGCTAAAGCGGAGAAGGCGGCCTGACAGGCCGCCTTCGCGGCCCCTCGAGGGTCTTGTTGGGCGAGAGGCTGGGCAGATGACGCGACTAGGTGTAGTTCCTAACCACCGATCGGCCAATAGCGTCGCGCGCCCGTGCGATCTCCCATCGCGGCACGAAATGAGGTCCCGCTCAGAGGACGGCGATCTCGCCGTCCGATCGCCTTCGTGCGACGACGATCAAGTGAGCGAACCGGGGCAGGACGGGTAACGGTCGGGCATGAGCAGTGGCACAAGGCGGCTCTATGTGGACGGGATCGAAGGTGGGGAGCGCTCGCAGGCCGGGCTTGGCGTTCAACTCGATCGAGCCGCGGGGAGAGGACGAAGTGGTGATCTCGACCCGCCACACCGACGCGCTGTACGGAATCCGGCGCCCGACCGGCGAGATCCTCTGGAAGCTGGGAGGCAGCAAGACG
>DATNHC010000123.1:0-15174 GCA_035605155.1 Solirubrobacterales bacterium | reverse complement strand
TCGAGCTGCAGCTGGATGTGGGGGTTGCCGATTTCCGCCTTCAGCGACTCCGGCGTCCCCTCGGCGACGAGCCTGCCGCGGTCGATGATCGAGACGTTGTCGGCCAGTTGATCCGCCTCCTCCAGATACTGGGTGGTGAGGAAGACCGTGGTGCCCTCGTCGTTCAGCGTGCGCACCTCCTCCCAGATCGTTTTGCGGCTGACCGGGTCGAGGCCGGTGGTCGGCTCGTCGAGGAAGAGCACCCGCGGCTCGTGGACCAGCGCCGCGGCGAGGTCGAGGCGACGTTTCATGCCGCCCGAGTAGCCGCCGACACGGCGGTCGGCCGCCGCGACGAGGTCGACCCGCTCGAGCAGATCGTCGGCGCGGCGGCGTCCCTCGGCGCCGGGCAGGCCCTGGAGGGTGGCCTGCAGGCGGATCAGCTCGCGTCCCGTCATCAGCGGATCGAGTGCCGCCTCCTGCAGGGCGACGCCGATCGAAGCGCGCACCGCCCGTGCTTCGCTGACCACGTCGTGTCCGGCGACCGTCGCCCTGCCGCCGGTCGGCAGCAGCAGCGTGGTCAGCATTCGCACCGTGGTCGTCTTGCCGGCCCCGTTGGGACCGAGGAAGCCGTAGATCTCACCCTCGTCGACCTCGAGGTCGACGCCCTGCACGGCGAGCATGTCGTCGAAGGCGCGCTCCAGGCCCTGTACGACGATGGCTCGATCTGCTGCTGGCATCCCGGCAGGCAACCCTACAGACGCCCCCTGGCCGGGATCGTGCAATGCCGCACGGAGCGCCGCATCCAGCCGGGCGGGACGGCAGAATCGAAGCCGCAACCCTGGCGTGGACGCCGGGTTTGCAGCTCGAGACCGTGCTGAGAGCAGGAGAAAACCCAACTGGACCCTCGCGTGCCCCCGTCGCGCTCGGCCTTGCCTGCGCCCTGATCGCCCTCGTCGTCGCCGTCTGGCCGGGCGATGCCGGCTCGGCCCCGCTGCGCGTCATCGTGCTCGGCAAGACGGCGACCACACCACCACCTTCGTGCCCGGGCAAGATCGTCAACAACGTCGAGGTCGTCCCCTGCCGGGTCGAGGGCCACGTGACCGGCTACCAGGCAATGGCCGGCGGCGTCGCCGATCCCTACGTGGCCCCCTTCGACGGCAAGCTGGTCGCCTGGTCGATCACCCTGGCGCGGCCCTCGCGGGCGGACACCAAAACGACCACCGACGAGGTCGGCTTCTTCAACGAATTCCTCGGTGACCCCTCGCAGGCGCGGATCGGCGTCCTGCGTCCGATCGAGGGCTCCAAGCCGCCGAAATTCACCCTGGTCCGCCAGAGCCCGCTGGAGCGGCTCAACCCCCACTTCGGCACGACTCCGACCTTCGCCCTCGAGCACCCGCTGACGGTTCTGCGTGGTCAGGTCATCGCTCTGACGATCCCCACGTGGGCGCCGATGTTCGCCTTCAACGTCACCGACGAAGACACTTGGCGCGGCAGCCGCCTGGAGGGCAAATGCGCCTCCAAGGAGGACATCCAGGGCGGCCATCCCCAGCAGGGTGTCGGCAAAACCAAGACCTACGGCTGCTACTACTCCAACGCGCGGCTGCTCTACACGGCCACGCTGGTCAAGCAGCCCTGACCGTTAAGCATCTGCGGGAAGTCCTTGACTTCCTATATATGACCGTGGTACGGCTCGTATACCACAGCGTCCGCTAAGAGGTATCAGCTAAGCCCTGGTGCCGAAGGCGCCAGGAGACGGAGGACCTATGCGAGCCAGTCGAATCCTATGCCTCATGGCCGCGACCGCGTTTGGGGCACTCGCCTTCTTCGCCTCGGCGCCGGCTTCGGCGACCGTGCTCTGCGGCGTCCAGCCGGCACGGACCATGAAAGGGGAAGAAGTCGTACTCGGATGCCCAGCATTTGAAACCCTCAGCGAAGCCACTCTGATCGGGAAAAACAGCGGAAACATCGAATTCGATTCGGCGCTGGGAGACGTCGTCTGCACGTCGTCCTCCTTCGAAGCCAGCTTGGAAGGGGAAGGAGAAGTCAACGGCGGCACCGCCCCCTTTACCTTTGGAGAAGCCGAAGGGAAAGGCTGCTCGACGACGATCTTTGGCTGCACTTCCGTCAAAGAACTGAAAACGACCACGCCGATATCGACCAGCGTCGTCTATCAATCCCTCACCGCTCCCGAGGGGAAAGTTGTCCTGTCGAAACCCGAAACGACCATCAAGCTTTTCTGCGCATTCACGACGGTGACCTGTGTATACGGTGGTAGCGGCGGCGAAACTTACACAGGCGCTTTCAAGAACTTGGAACAAAGGCTTGAGATTGACTCCGCAGTCAACAAAACCAGTGGTAGCTCGTCCTGCCCAGCTTCGGTCACGCTGCACGCGGATTACAATCTCACAGCTTTGAACGAAGCCGCCGAACAGGTTCCTGCTCAGGTGGCAGAGCAAAAAACGTACACCGTGCTTTGCAAAGCAGAACCGGTGAGCAACAAATGCCCTGCCGGCAACCTATACAGCGGCTTCGTCTACACGACCCAGAGCGCAACGGCCAAATTCAAAGCCTATTCCGGGCCGACTCTCCAGGGGGAAATCTCCTGTGCAGAAGCGGGCCTGGCCGGCGAATTCGAAACAGATGGATCTCCCAAGCCAGGTGTCGGCGTCTCGTCGTGGCTGTTCACCGGGAAAGGCGGCTTCGCATGCACGACGACGCTCAAAGGCTGGCCCACAGTCACCGTCAAAGTTGAAAACCTGAAATACGACCTGTCCTATTTCGTCTACTGGGGTCACATTCCAAAAGAGCCCACGAGCGGGTTCCTCCACGTTTTCAAGAAAAGCGCTGAGCCGCAGATATCCTTGGAATTCGACATCCTAACGATCTGCAAATACAAGGTGCCGAAATTCGCCGGCACGTCGGGTTTCGTTGGGATGATCAAAAACGGATCCGGTGCCACGCCGACGAGCATCGAATTCACGCCGAAATGGAAAATCTTGTCTGGCCAGCCAGCCGCCTGCCCGCCTGAAATCTGGTGGCAGGTGAACATGTACCTCATAAGGTTTGGAAATGCCAACGTGTACCTGGCCCGTGAATGACTCGCGGCGCCACCGCGGCGGGTGCTGAGCCGCTTAGAGCGGTTCCTGGCGCAAGCCGCAGTAAGGGCAATCGCTGACGTCGAGGCCTATCAGCTGGTCGCAGCGGCGGCAGGCACGCAGGTTGTCCGGCGTGCGCGGCAGGGCGGAGGCCGAGGGGGCGAGCGGCAGGACGATCGCCACCGGCTCCATCTCCTCGCCGGTATCGCGGTCGAGGTAGACCTCGCCGGGCTCGGCGTGGGCGAGGGCCTCGCGGCCTGAGGCCTTGGCGCGCATCCGGTAGAGCTGCTTCTGGTTCACGGCCGCGAAGACTAATAGCTTGCGCGGCTCCGATGCGCGTCCTCCTCTTTCACGGCTACATGCTGCGCGGCACGGGCAGCAACATCTACAACGCCAACCTGGCGCGGGCGCTGGCCAAGCTGGGCCATGAGGTCCATCTGCTCTGCCAGGACCGCGAGACGCGAGTCGAGGGCGTGGAGATCCACAATCCCGACATCCACGGACTGCTGCCCGTCTACGTCAAGGATCCCTACGAGGGGTTTGAGGTGAAGACGTTTCCTGAGCTGACCGACGAGGAGCTCGATCGCTACATCGAGGCCAACGTTGCCGCCGTTCGCGACGTTGCCGCTCGGGCGGGCGGCATCGACGTCGCGCTTGCCAACCACCTGGTCATGGGTCCCGCAATCCTTGCCCGTGCCGACGTCGCCCCCTTCGCCGCCAAGATTCACGGCTCGGCGCTGGAGTACACGGTCAAGCCTCACCCTCGCTTCCTGCCCTATGCGATGGAAGGCATCGAGGCGGCCTCGGGCGTCCTCGTCGGCTCACGACACACGGCGGAATCGCTGTGGGAGGCGCTTCCGGACGTCGAGGGGCTGCGGGGGAAGACGCGCCTTGGCCCCCCAGGTGTCGACACCGAGGCGTTTCGGCCGCGGGACCCGTCACGGCCTCGGGGGGGCCTGCGGGCGGGGGCGGGGCCTCCGTTCTCGGCCCCCCCGAGTCCGCGCCACCCGCGGAGAGTCGTCTTCGTGGGGAAGCTGATCGTCTCGAAGGGGGTCGATTTGCTCTTGGCGGCTTGGCCACTGGTGAAGGCAGAGCACCCGGAGGCGCAGCTGGAGGTCGCAGGGTTCGGTGAGTACGAGGTCGGATTGCGGCAGCTACTAGGGGCTCTCGAAGCCGGAGATTTGGACGAGGCGCGTGAGGTTGCTCGGCTGGGCTGGGGGCTCGAGGGGGGAGAGAAGAAGCCGTTGCCGATCCTCTCCGCGTTCCTCGCCAGCCCGCCCGCCGGTTATGCCGAGGCCGCCCGGGCTGCCGCCGGCTCGGTCGAGTTCGTCGGTCGGCTCGAGCACGACGAGGTGGCGGAGCTGCTGCCGGATGCCGAGGCGCTGGTGATGCCGAGCACCTTCCCCGAGGCCTTCGGCATGGTTGCGGCGGAGGCGGCCGCCTGCGGGGCACTGCCGGTGTCGGCGGGGCACTCGGGGATGCTGGAGGTGTCACGACAGCTGGCACAGGCGCTGCCGCCTGAGGTCGGGCGTTTGACCTCTTTTCCGGCCGAGGAGGGAGCGGTGGAGGCGATCGCCGAGCGGCTCAACGCGTGGCTGGCGCTGCCCGAGCGCGAGCGGGCGGCGGCGCGTGAAGCGCTGGTAGAGACCGCCCGGCGGCTCTGGAGCTGGGAGGGCGTCGCGGACGGCGTGATCGCCGCTGCGCGGGGCGAGCTTGACGGTCTGCCGGATGCATAGAATGCGCCGCCGATGATGGGTCGCCTCCCCATAGCGAAGATGCTCGCCGCCACGATCGCGCTCACAGTCGCGATCTCGGCCGTGATGCTGCCGATCGACTGGAACGGCCAGGGGGCCTCGACCGCGGCGCCGAAGATCGACCAGCTGCTCAGCGTGATGATCGTCCTCTCGGCCTTCGTCTTCTCGCTGGTGATGGTGATGCTCGGCTACGCGCTGTGGAAATTCAAAGCCAAGCCGGGCGACGAGTCCGACGGCGAGCCGATCCATGGCAACACCCGGCTCGAGATCGCCTGGACCGTGATCCCGACTGTCATCGTCCTCTTCGGCGCCGGCTACAGCTGGGCGGTCCTCAATGACATCGAAGAGTCGACCAAGGACTCGATGACGGTCGACGTCTTCTCGCAGCAGTTCGCCTGGAGCTTCGGCTATCCGGGCAAGGGCAACGCCTACTCGGAGGGCGAGCTGCACGTGCCGCTCGACCGTCAGGTCCACTTCAAGATGCATTCGCTCGACGTGATCCACTCGTTCTGGGTGCCGGAGTGGCGGATCAAGAAGGACAACGTGCCGGGGATCACGACGACGGCAATCGTCACGCCCGACAAGCCCGGCGCCTACCAGCTTGTCTGCACCGAGCTCTGCGGCTTCGGCCATTCCACGATGCGGGCCAAGGTCATCGTCGAGCCGCCGGCGAAGTTCCGCGAATGGGTCGCCGGCCTGAAGGAGACCGTTCCGGACGCCTACCTGGAGACGATCAAGCAGGACACCGAGACCGACCCGATAGGACTCGGGGCGGGCGGGGCATAATGGAGGAGCACTGATGGTCGCCGCGATCAAGCAGCCAGGGTGGATTCGGGGCGCGCTCGGCGCCGCGCTCGGCGCCGCGCTCGGCTTCGCCCTCGTCATCGTCCTGCGTGAGATTTCCGGGCTGCCGACATTCCAGACCGAGCAGACCGGTTATCCGCACGTCGTCGTGCCGCTGGTCACCGGGCCGCTCGGCTTCCTGCTCGGCTTCGGCTGCTTCGACTACTGGCTGCGCTGGGCGGTCGGCCAGCCGACAATCCCCGAGGATCACTCTCAGCACGGGGCCCACAGCTGGAAGGACTACTTCCGCTTCAACACCGATCACAAGGTGATCGGCATCCAGTACGTCGTCACGACCTTCTTCTTCTTCTTCGTGGGCGGCCTGATGGCGATGCTGATCCGTGCCGAGCTGGCGCAGCCTGGCACGCAGATCGTCGACGCGGCCACCTACAACAGCCTCTTCTCCACCCACGCGGTGCTGATGATCTTCGTCTTCGTGATCCCGGTCTTCGCCGGGCTTGCCAATTACGTGCTGCCGCTGATGATCGGCGCGCCGGACATGGCCTTCCCGCGCCTCAACGCGCTCAGCTTCTGGATGCTGCCGATCGCCGGGCTGCTCTTCATCGGCAGCTTCCTGGCGCCGGGCGGCGCCTTCGACACCGGCTGGACCGGTTACGCGCCGCTCTCGACCGGGGCGCCGCTGGGGCAGTCCTTCTTCAACCTCGGCGTGCAGTTCGCCGGCGCCTCGTCGATTGCGACAGCTCTCAACTTCCTTGTAACGATCATCACTATGCGTGCCCCAGGAATGACCTTCTGGCGCATGCCGCTGCTGGTCTGGGCCAACCTCTCGACCTCGCTGCTGGTCGTCGCGGCGACGCCGTTCATCGCCGGCGTCCAGTTCATGGTCCTCTTCGACCGCGCCCTCGGCACGCAGTTCTTCGAGCCGCTCGGCGGCGGCGACGTGGTCAGCTACCAGCACATCTTCTGGTTCTACTCGCACCCGGCCGTCTACATCATGATGCTGCCCGGCTTCGGGATCATCAGCGAGGTCATCTCGACCCATGCCCGCAAGCCGATCTTCGGCTACCGGCTGATGGCCCTGGCGCTGATCGGCATCGTCGTGCTCAGCTACTCGGTTTGGGCCCACCACATGTTCGTCGCGGGCATGTTCAGCTGGCTGCGCGTGCCGATGATGATCACCACGCTGCTGATCGCGGTGCCCACCGGGATCAAGATCTTCTCCTGGCTGGGGACGCTCTATTTCGGCAAGATCCACACCTACTCGACGGCGATGCTCTTCGCGCTGGCCTTCATCGTCACCTTCACGATCGGCGGCATCAGTGGCGTGATGCTGGGCATGGTGCCGATCGACATCCACGTCTCCGACACCTACTTCATCGTCGCTCACATCCACTTCGTGCTCTTCGGCGGCTCGGTCTTCACGATCTTCGCCGGCGTCTACCACTGGTTCCCGAAGATGACCGGGCGCATGTACGACGAGAAGCTGGGTCGCGTCCATTTCTGGGGGACCCTCTTCGGCACCTGGCTGACCTTCATCCCGATGCACTGGGTCGGCATGGATGGGATGCCGCGTCGCGTCGCCGACTATGCGACCCAGTTCGGCGAGTGGAACCTCTTGATCAGCTTCGGCGCCTTCATCCTCGGCGCCTGTCAGCTCGTCTTCCTCTACAACATGGTGGTCAGCTGGCGCTACGGGCCGCGGGCCGAGGCAAACCCGTGGCGGGCGAAGACGATCGAGTGGCAGGTTTCCTCGCCGCCGCCGGTTTTCAACTTCGACGAGATTCCGCGGGTCGTCGGCGGGCCCTACGAGTTCGGCGTGCCCGGCGCCCGCCACGCGATCATGGCCGGCGATAGCGCCGAGGCGCCAGCCCCGGCGCCAGCGCAGACGACGACGGTGGCCTCACCGTGAGCGGCACGGCTGAGGCGCGTCCCCTGCTCGTCTTCCTCAACGAGGTCGCGGGCGGGCGCAAGTTGCTGAAAGCGGTCGGGGAGCGTGCCGGCGAGGTTCCCTTCGTCGCCGTCGTCGCGCCGCAGAACCAGCCCGCTGTCGGCCAGCTGATCGACAGCGGCGAACTGCGCGACGCGGCCCGCGCCCGGGTCGAGGTGACGATGTCGATCCTCGCCGAATATGGGATCGAGTCGGTCGGTGAGGTGATGGACCCACAGCCGTCCCTGGCCCTCGACGATGCCGTCCGCGCCCACGAGCCCGGCGAGGTGCTGCTCTCCTGTGCTGCCGAGACGCGCTTCGGCATCACTCGCAAGGACCTGGTCGAGTGGGCGAGGAATCGCTTTGAGCCGGAGGTGGAGATCACCCACATCCCAGTGCGGATCGAAGACGACTCGGTCAGCTGGGAGAAGAGCCACACGCTGGTGGTGGCGACGCAGACGGTCGCCGCACCCGACCTGGTGAGCCGGCTCCAGGAGCGCGCCGCCGGGCACCCGCACCGCTACACGATCATCTGCCCGCGGGCCGAGGACGTGACCGAGCCTGAGATCGTCGGCGACCTGGCCTCGACCCTGGCGGCGCTCTACCGTGCCGACGTCGACGCAACCGGTCAGCCGATGAGCCCCGACCCCTTCCACGCGGTGCAGAACGCGATCCAGCACTACAGCATCGACGAGGTGCTGATCTCGACCTTCGCCGGTGAGACCTCGCGCTGGCTCGAGGACGACCTGATCGGCAAGGTTCGCGAGATCACCGAGAAGCCCGTCGAGCATCTCGAGGTCGGCCGCCCGGCCGCTGTCGTCGCGGCCGCCGTCGCCGAGGGAGGCGAGGAAAACTGATGGAGAGCGCCACGGTCACCCTGGGCCACGCCCACGACGAGCACCACGGGCCGCCCGAGGCGCATGCAAGCTCCCGCATCGACCGCCAGACCTTGGGGATCTTCCTCTTCATCGTCTCCGAGGTGATGCTCTTCGGCGCCTTCTTCGCCGCTTACTTCTTCCTGCGTGTGGTCGTCGACCCGCCTACCTGGCCGCCGGAGCCTTTTGAGCTGCCGGTGGCAGTCGCCGGGGTCAACACGGCGATCCTGGTCTCCTCGAGCTTCACGATCCACTACGCCCTGGAGTCGATCCGCCGCGGCAACCGCAAGGGCCTGAAGCTCGGCCTGGTGCTGACCTGGCTGCTCGGCGCGACCTTCCTCTTCATCCAGGTCAACGAGTACGTGCACCTCGGCTTCAGCGCTCGCGATCTCGGCTTCGGCTCGATCTTCTACAGCCTCACCGGCCTGCATGGCGCCCACGTCTTCGTTGGGCTTCTGCTGCTCAGCTTCGCGACGATCCGCGCCTTCCGCGGCCACTTCGGGCCCAAGGCAGAGGACCATCTCGGCGTCGAGGTGCCAGGTATCTACTGGCACTTCGTCGACGTGATGTGGATCGTCGTCTACACCACGGTTTACATCCTCTAGCTCCTTGGTAAAACTGGAGGTATGCACAACCCGCTGAGGTCAGAGGCTGACGCATTCAAGTGGGTTGTCCTAATCGGAGCCGGGGCGGTCTCGGTGATCGTGCTGACGCTGTTGACCCGGCCGGTCGTCGGGGTGATCTGGGCCGCGGCGCTGATCGGGTTTGGCGTCGGGTTCGGCTGTCGGGCGGCGCGCGGGTCACTGCCTCGCGATGTGGCCTTGACGCGGGGTGGCGATGGCAGGTTTCGGTTGCTGGTGGTCGCCAATGAGACGGTCGGAGGCATGGCGCTGCTCGATGAGATTCGCGATCGTTGCCGGAACCGGGACTGCCAGATCTTCGTGGTCACGCCGGCCCTGGCCGCTTCGCGTGCCGCCCACTGGGCCTCGGACGTCGACGAAGCGATGGTGTTGGCTCGGCAGCGGATGGAGCTGTCCCTGATCGCGATCGGAGAGCTCGGTTTGAAGGCCAAGGGAGAGATCGGCGATTCCGATCCCAATGTCGCGATCGAGGATGCCCTGCGCGTCTTCCCAGCGGACGAGATCGTCATATCGACCCATCCCCCCGAGCGCTCGGGCTGGCTCGAGCGCGGGGTCGTCGAGCGGGCCCGAGAGCAGATCGACCTGCCGATCGCGCATGTCGTCGTCGACCTGGCCGCCGAGCGCGCGGTTCGCTGATCGAGTCCTTGCAGCAATGCGCGTTTCTGCGCACTACCCGCGACATTCTGTCTGCAAGAGTCTGTCACCATGGAGGCTGTGGCGGCGACCCGTTGGACAGACGATCGGCTCGATGATTTTCGCAGGGACGTCGATGCCCGATTCGACCGTGTCGACGCTCGATTCGATCGAGTGGAAGGCCGAATCGAGCGCATCGATGCTCGCCTCGACGCGATGCAGCAGTCGATCGTTGATCTGCACGCTTCGATAGCGGACCTGCACGGCTCGATCGCTGGTCTCCACGCCACGGTCAGCCGCTACGCGGTCCTGCTGACCCTCGCCCTGATCGGCCTGGTCACCACCCAGACCGGTCTGATCCTCACTCAGCTCTAGGAAGTCAAGGCTGGAGCAGTCACCTCACCGTGCGTCTCGCGCCCTCCGGGGCTCTGGACCGCAGCGTCTCGCGGCTCGAGCCGTCCTGCAGTGGCCACCGTCCAGAGCATTGCCAGCCAGGTGAGCGTGGCGAGGACCACGTGCAGCCAGACGATCTCTGCGGGAAGCTCCAGGGACCACTGCAGGCCGCCTACGAGCCCCTGCACGCCGAGCAGGCCGATGACGGCGCTCAGCGGTCGCGCTGCCCGTCTGTCGCCGTTAGGGCGGCGCAGCAGCAGCAAAACACCGATCGCCGCGATCCCGAACACGGCGGCGATCGCCGAGTGGCGCTGGACCACCCACTCGAGGGTGCCGGTGCCCTCGAAGTCGAAGCGGTGCACGAGCTCACCTTCGTGGGCCCCGGCGTGGGGCCCGGAGGCGGTGGCGATCGTGCCTGCGAGGATCGTCAGCTGTCCGAGCGGGACCAGGCCGCGGACTGCCCAGACGCCGAGCCGATCGCCCGAGCGCCGTCGCTCCCAGGGTTCGTAACGGGCGCACCAGGCGAGCGCGAAGACGGCGTCGAGCAGCAGCATCGAGAGGATGAAGTGGCTCATCACCAGCCCCGGGGCCAGGTGGTACTTGACGACCAGGGCGCCGAGGATCGCCTGGCCGACGACTCCGAGGGGGAGCAGCGCCCCGAAGAACGCCAGGTGGCCACGGAAGGGCTGCCGCAGCCAGGCGAGCACGCTGGCGGCGATCACGGCGAGGCCGACGAAGCCCGTGAGCAGGCGGTTGCCGTACTCGATCACCGCGTGAGTCTCCAGGGGCGGGACTGTCTGGCCGTAGCACTTGGGCCAGTCCGGGCAGCCGAGGCCGGAGCCGGTGAGGCGCACCGCCGCCCCCGTCAGCACGATCAGCGAGAGCGCCACGAGGGCGATCAGGGCGACGGTGGCGTAAAGCTCGGGGGTGATCCGGAGGCGGTTGCGCATGCTGCCTCAGCGGATGATGCCAGCGACCAGACCTCGGGCCGCCCTGGAGGGGATCAGCTGCTTTTGCCCTTCGAGCCGCTGCCCTTGCCGCTGGCGCCGCTCGTCGATTCGACCAAGTACTGGACGAGGTCTTCGAGATCTTTCGGCGTCAGCGTCTGCTCGTAGTTGGTGGGCATCACGTTGGGGGGATAGCCTTTGGCGATCGCTTTGTTGGGGTCGACGATCGACTGCTGGATCGTCGCGGCGCTCTGCCCAGCCAGGACTTCATCGAGGTTGGGACCGGTCACTCCGCCCGATTTGGCTGCGGCGAGCGTGTGGCAGCCGCCGCAGCCGTTGTTGGCGAAGACCTGGGCTCCGGGACCGCCGGGGACGCTGGGCGGCGCGGCACCCGGGACCCCTGCGTACATGGCCACGTAGGCCGCGACGTCCTGCAGGTCCTGGCCGGTGACGAGATCCGCCGGCATCGAGGCCGACGGGTTGGTGGTCGCTGGGCGTGGGAACTCGATCTGCGCCTCGACCACCCCTTCGACCGTATCGTCGGTCTCGCCCACCGCCCGCGCTGCGGCGAAGGCGTGGTCGAGGTTGGGCCCGACGCCCTCGGCCGTGCCGGCCTGGGCCAGCGCGTGGCAGGCGCCGCAGCGCTGGATGAAGAGCGTGCGTCCGCGCTCGGGGTCGGCGCTGCTGGTACCGCAGCCCGAGGCAGGCAGCGCAAGAGCCGCAAGGGCGGCGAGCACGAGCAGCAGGCGAGTGGGCTTCGAGGGCTTGGACATACGGCGAGCGGCGCGGCGGAGTCTATATGCCCGGGCCCCCCGAAAGGCGTTTGTCCAGGCACGGAGGTGGGGTAGGCTTGAGGCGATTCTCACTAAGTTTCGCAACCGCGAGGAGGGACGGTAAATGGAGGTTCGGGAAGGGATGTCCGAGGTGGTCCTGACCGTTGGTCCCAGCCACACGCTGCGCGAGGCGGCGGCGATGATGGCCGAGAAGGGCACCGGCGCCGCCCTGGTCAGCGACGATGAGACGCCCGTCCCGCGGATCGTCACCGAGCGCGACGTCCTGCTCTCGGTCGGCAGCGGCGAGGACCCCGATGCCGAGAGAGTGGCCGACCACATGAGCGACAGCGTGATTGCCGCTTCCCCCGACTGGAGCCTCGAGCGCGCTGCGGCGGAAATGTCGCGCCGCGGGATCCGCCACTTGGTCGTCTACGACGGGCCGGAGCTGGTCGGCGTCCTCTCGATGAGAGACATCATGCGGGTTTGGACAAGCGAGGGTGCCACTTCGGGGATGTCTCCGGACGGGGATTGAGCGCCCATCCCTGCGGGGATGGGCGCTTACGAGCGCGGCGGGGAGATCGTTTCGACTGGCAGCACTGCGCCGCGGACGTGCTGTTTGCGAGGGAGGCGGTAGTAGCTGCGAGTGGCGTCTTTGACCATGCTGCGCAGGGCGAAGAGGGCGACGAGGATGCCGGCGATCGCGTAGACCCAGTTGGGCAGCATGAAGCTGATGAAGATGCTGCAGAGGGCGAGTGCCAGGGCAAGGGCGAAGACCGCCGGGGCCCAGGAGGAGCGTGGCCGGTAGACCAGCTCGCCGGGCTCGGGGATCTGTCGATGCTCCGGGCTCATGATGCGATGTAGAGCATCGCTGCGACGAAGCAGAGGGCGAATACGGCGGTGGCGATGCCGGCCGCCAGCAGGCCGGCGGACATGCTCGCTCTGGCGCTCTCGCGATCCACGGCCAGATTTCTACTAGACCAGCCGGTCGAGCGGCATTGCGATGAAGAGCAGCGCCAGGTAGGCGAGCGAGTAGAGGTAGGTGCGCAGCGCCCAGCGGCGGTCGGCGCTGCGCAGCAGGCGGACGGCGCAGTAGATGAAACCCGCCCCGAGCGCCATCGAGGCGACTAGATACTCGACTCCGAAGCCACCGGCGCAGAAGGGCAGCTGGGTGACGGCGTAGAGCAGCACGGTGTAGAGGAGGATTTGACGGCGGGTCTCCTGCTCTCCGCGGACGACGGGCAGCATCGGAATGCCCGCCTTTGCGTACTCGTCCTTCATCAGCAGCGAGAGCGCCCAGAAGTGCGGCGGCGTCCAGAAGAAGACGATCGCGAAGAGGAAGAGCGCGGTGCCGCTCAGCCCGCCTGTGACCGCCGCCCAGGCGACCAGCGGCGGGACCGCCCCGGCGGCGCCGCCGATGACGATGTTCTGCGGCGTGGCGCGCTTCAGCCAGAGGGTGTAGACGAAGACGTAGCCGAAGAGGCCGGAGATCGAGAGGGCCGCGGCCAGCGGGTTGACGGTCAGCGCCAGGAGCGCGAAGGAGGCGCAGCCGAGCAGCGCCCCGAAGGCGATCGCCGCGCCGGGAGAGACCCGGCCGCTGGCCACCGGGCGGCTCGCCGTGCGCGCCATGATCCGGTCGATATCGCGGTCTAGCGCGTGGTTGATGGCACCGGCGCCGCCGGCCGAGAGAGCGCCCCCGAGGCAGGTGAGGAAGACGAGGCCGAGCGAGGGATCGCCGGCGACGTACATCGTCGCGATCGTCGTCAGCAGCAGCAGCGACTGCACCTTCGGCTTGGTCAGCGTCAGGTAGTCGCGCATGACGTCGAGCGCAGCGGAGCGCTGCGCGACGACCGCGGTTTCGGCGCCGCTCACGACCGTCAGGCTACCGGCTGCGTCTCGGGCGCCGGCTGCTCGCGGCGACTCGTGCCGTGGGCGATCGCCTCGCGGATATCGCGCATCGGGCGGTCACTGCGCACGTCGGGCGGCACGTCGAAGTTATGCGGCTCGGGGGGTGAGAGGGTGAACCACTCGAGCGAGTCTCCACCCCAGTGGTCGTGGCCGGCGCGGGCGCCGCCGGTGCGGCTGACGATCGCGTTGACCAGCGTCATGACGATGCCGATCGCCAGCACGAAGGCGCCGATCGAGGCGACCAGGTTGTAGCCGCTGACGCCTGTGTCGCCGAAGTACTTGTAGGCATCGACGACCTGACCCTCGAAGCTGCCCGCGAACATCAGCGGCACGAAGGCGAGCAGGGCGCCGAGCGCCATCGTCCAGAAGGAGGCGCGGGCCAGCGTCTCGCCCATCGTGCGGCCGGTGAGCTTCGGGTACCAGTAGTGCAGGGCGGCGAAGCCGCCGAAGACGGCGCCGCCGAGCAGCGCAAAGTGGGTGGCGCCCGTCGCGTCGGTGGTGCCGTGCAGGCGCCAGGCGACGGCAACCATCGAGTGCTCGATCTCGGCTGCGAGCCCGATCGAGATCGCCGAGATCGCGCCGGCGGCGAAGAGCAGCGGGGCACGCATCTGCAGGGCGCCGCCGATCAGCGTCGCGATCAAGTTGTAGAAGACGAGGCCGAAGGGGACGATCAGCGCCAGGGACATGACCATCGCGTAGTACATCCAGCCGATGGCGATCGGGGCGGTGAGCATGTTCTGCATCCAAGCCAGGGTGCCGATCACCGCGATCGCCACCAGCGAGCCGATCACCACCCGCCGCCCGGCCAGCGGCCGGCGCGCGAAGACGGGGACGATCTCGGCGATCGCCGCCAGGGCCGTGATCAGGATCAGCATGTAGGTGCCCGTGTAGAAGATCCAGCTGAGGTGCTGCCAGAGCAGTGGGGCGCCGCCGGAGCCGTCGGCGAAGAAGATCCCGTCGAAGTTGCGGTCGATCAGCAGCATCGCGATCGCCGCCAGCATCACCGGGCCGATGACGAGCATCAGCCAGGAGCAGATCGCCGCCGCCCAGGCGAAGACGGGTAGCCGGCGCCAGGCCATGCCCGGGGCTCGTCGTCGCCTCAGGGTCGCCACCAGGTCGATCGCCAGGAAGACGAAGCCGAGCGTCGCCAGGCCGCTGGCCGCCGCACAAGCATTGACCCCGTTGTCGGGCAGGAAGGTGAGCTCCGAGAGAGGCGCGAGCGGGTTGACGCCGGCCTCGGAGGGTGTGAAGAGAAGGCCGGCGTAGAGCACGGCGCCGCCGGCGACGTAGAGCCAGAAGCCGATCTGGCCGAGGCGCGGCAGCGCGGTCCCCCGGGCGCCGATCTGCAGCGGCACCAGGTAGTAGAAGAGGCCGAGGGCCAGGGGCAGGGCGAAGAAGAAGATCGTCGTCGCTCCGTAGAGCGAGAGCATGCGATTGAAGGTGACCGG
>DATNHC010000122.1:0-6591 GCA_035605155.1 Solirubrobacterales bacterium | reverse complement strand
CCCCGCGAGGGTGAGCTCGTCGCGGCCACGCTCGACGAGCTGCTGCCCGAGCGATTCACGCTGTGACGGACGTCCGCCGGTCGGGGCTGGTGGCCCTCGCCGGCCGTCCCAACGTCGGCAAGTCGACGCTGGTCAACGCGATCGTCGGCAGCCGTGTTGCGATCGTCTCGATGCGACCGCAGACCACGCGGCGGGCGATCCGCGGCATCCGCACCGACACCGAAGCGGGCCGCCAGCTCGTGCTCGTCGACCTGCCCGGCGTGCAGCGCCCTCGCGACGTGCTCACCGAGCGCATGCAGAAGCGGGTCGAGCGTGAGCTGGCCGACTCCGACCTGGCCCTGATCGTCGTCAACGGGGAGGAGGGCATCGGCCCCGGCGATCGCTTCATCGCCCGCGCTCTGGCCGAGGCCGGTGGCCGCACGCCGACGATCTGCGCCGTCAACAAGGTCGACCGCACCGGGCCGAATGAGCTTGTGCCGGTGCTGGCCGAGGCGGCCGGGCTCGAGGGCGTCGACGAGGTCTTCCCGATCAGCGCCCGCGACGGGCAGGGGCTCGAGGCCCTGGTTGAGCGGCTCGGAGAGCTGGTCCCCGAGGGCCCCTACCTCTACCCGCCCGAGGAACACAGCGACCAGTCCAGCCAGGTGCTGCTCGCCGAGCTGATCCGCGAGCAGGTGCTCAACCGCACGCGCGACGAGATCCCGCACTCGGTCGAGGTGGCGGTCAAGGAGATCGCCGAGCGCGAGGACGGGCTGAAGACGGTCGTCGCCGAAATCTGGGCCGAGACCGAGTCGCAGAAGGGCATCCTGATCGGCAAGGGCGGCAAGAAGATCAGCGAGATCGGAACGGCCGCTCGCAGCTCCCTCGAGGCCGAGCTCGACGCCAAGGTTCACCTCGATCTGCAAGTACGTGTGCGCAATCGCTGGCGTCGGGATGAAGACTTGCTCGATCGGCTTGGAATCGAGTGAGGGGAGGGGGATGCCCCCGCCCCGACAAGTGCCGAGCTAATTAGCTCGGCACTTTGAGTATCCGCCGGTTCGGGGGCATCCCCCTCCCCTCAAACGGTCGCGTGCTCTTCTGCCTCGCATACGATTGGAGCCGATGTTCGGTGAGCTGAAATTCGACGAGCGGGGTCTTATCCCGGTGGTGGCCCAGGACCATGCGAGTGGTGAGGTGCTTACGCTGGCCTACGCGAACGAGGAGTCATTGCGCTTGACGCTGAAGACCGGGGAGCTGCACTTCTATAGCCGTTCGCGGGAGGAGATCTGGCGCAAGGGGGAAACCTCGGGCAACGCGCTCGAGCTGCGCCAGCTACGCTACGACTGCGACGGGGACGCTCTCGTGGCCTTGGTTGAGCCCACCGGGCCGGCTTGCCACACGGGCGAGCGTTCCTGCTTCTACCGCGATATCGATGGCGACGGCGAGCCTGCTCCGGTCGTCCACGAGGCGCTGGTGACGCTGGAGCGCACCCTGCGCAGCCGTGCCGTCGAGCGGCCCGAGGGTAGCTACACAGTGAAGCTGCTCGACGATCCGAAGTTGATCGGCGAGAAGGTCGAGGAGGAGGCCGAGGAGGTGGTGCGCGCCGCCCGCGAGGAGTCCGACGAGCGTCTCGCCGAAGAGGCCGCCGACCTGCTCTACCACCTGGCCGTGCTGCTCGCCTCGCGCGAGGTGCCGCACTCGGCCGCGATGGAAGTGCTCAATGGCCGTCGCCGCTGAGGCCGAGCTGCGGCTCGAGCCGAGCCTGGAGGACGCCCGGGCGCTGGCCCAGCAGGGCAACGTCGTGCCGATCAGCGCCCGCTTCATCGACGACTGCGAGACACCCGTCTCCGCCTTCCTCAAGCTGCGCGCCGGCGAGCCCGAGGGGTCGCCCTGCTTCCTGCTCGAGTCGGCCGAGCAGGGTCAGGTCGGTCGCTACTCCTTCGTCGGCTTCCATCCCCGCTCGGTGCTGCGCTGGAGCGGGGGGGTGCTGAGCGAGACCGGGGGGGAGGAGCGCGAGGCGCCCGACCCCTACGCCGCGGTCGCCGAGCATCTCGCCGGGTTCCAGCTGGCCCCGGTCGAAGGCCTGCCGCCCTTCAGCGGCGGCGCCGTCGGCTTCTTCGGCTACGACCTGGTGCGCACTGTCGAGCCCCTGGGCGAGCCCAACCCCGATCCGCTCGGCCTGCCCGACATGGCGCTGATGGTCACCGACCTGTTGCTCGTCTTCGACCATCTGCGCCACGAGCTGACGATCATGGCCTGCGCCTTCGCCGACGACGACGGTGGCATCGACGCCGCCTACGAGCGTGCCGCCACCGCGATTGCCGACGCCCGCCGCCGCCTGCGCGGCGCGGTGCCGGCGCCCGAGCGCCCTGCCATTGCCGCCCCACGGGAGTTCACCTCCAACATGGAGCGCGAGGAGTTCGAAGCGGCGGTCGAGCGGATCGTCTCCTACGTGCACGCCGGCGACGCCTTCCAGGTGGTGCCTTCGCAGCGCTTCTCGGCCCCCGCGCCAGTCGAGGCCTTCTCGGTCTACCGTGGCCTGCGCGCGGTCAACCCTTCTCCTTACATGTACTTCCTCGAGTTCGGCGACTTCCAGATCGCCGGCGCCTCACCCGAGCCGCTGGTCAAGGTCAGCGGCCGCCGGGTGGAGACGCGGCCGATCGCCGGCACCTACCCGCGCGGCTCCGACGAGGAGGAGGACCGCCGCCTCGCCGAGCGCCTCGTCAACGACCCCAAGGAGCGCGCCGAGCACGTGATGCTCGTCGACCTCGGCCGCAACGACCTCGGCCGCGTCTGCGAGTACGGCTCGGTCAAGGTGGACGAGCTGATGGTGGTCGAGACCTACTCACACGTCCTGCACATCGTCAGCCAGGTCTCTGGCACCCTGCGCGAGGGCGTCGGCGCGATGGACGTGCTGCGCTCCGCTCTGCCGGCCGGCACGCTCTCCGGCGCTCCCAAGGTGAGGGCGATGCAGATCATCGACGAGCTCGAGCCGGTAAAGCGCTGCTCCTACGGCGGCGCGATCGGCTACCTCTCCTGGAACGGGGACCTCGACACGGCGATCCACATCCGCACCGTGGTCGTCAAGGACGGCCAGATCCACGTGCAGGCCGGCGGCGGCACCGTCGCCGACGCCAAGCCGGCCTATGAGTACAACGAGTCCGTAAACAAGGCCAAGGCCGTCTTCCGCGCGGTCGAGCTGGCCTGCGAGCAACCCGACTGGCCCTGATGCGATGAACGTCCTTGTGATCGACAACTACGACTCCTTCACCTACAACCTCGTCCAGTACCTGGGCGAGCTGGGGGCAGAGGTCGAAGTGGTGCGCAACGACAGGGCAAGCGTCGAGGAGCTGCTGGGGCGCGGCGCCGATCGCCTCGTCGTTTCACCGGGCCCCTGCACGCCAGCGGAGGCGGGCATCTCGGTCGAGGCGATCCGCCGCTTCGCCGAGGCAGGCACCCCGGTGCTCGGCGTCTGCCTCGGCCACCAGTCGCTGGTCGAGGCCTTCGGCGGTCACACCGTGCAGGGCGAGCCGATCCACGGCAAGGAGGCCGAGATCGCCCACGACGGCCGCACGGTCTACGCAGGCCTGCCGAGCCCCTTGGTCGCCGGCCGCTACCACTCCCTGGTAGCGGACCCCGACCTCCCCGACGAGCTGGAATTGACCGCCAGCCTGGGCGAAGTGGTGATGGGGGCACGGCACCGCGAGCTGCCCGCCGAGGGCGTCCAGTTCCATCCCGAGTCGGTGCTCACCCCGCAAGGCAAGCACCTGCTCGGCAACTTCCTCGGGGAGAGTTGATGCCCAACGACATCCTCACCCGGGCGATCGACGCGGTTTGCGCCGGCGATCACCTGACCGCCGATCACGCCGCCGCAGTGCTGGCCGAGATCATGGAAGGCCGCGCCAGCGAGGTGCAGACCGCCGCCTTCCTGATTGCCCTGCGCGCCAAGGGGGAGACCGTGCCCGAGCTGATCGGCCTGGCGCGCACGATGCGCTCCCTGGCGACGCCGGTTGAGACCAAACGCACCGACCTAGTCGACACCGCGGGCACCGGCGGCGGCCCTTCCACCTTCAACGTCTCGACCACGGCGGCGATTGTCGCCGCGGCAGCTGGCTGCGCCGTGGCCAAGCACGGCAACCGCTCCAACACCAGCAAGTGCGGCTCCGCCGACCTCCTCGAGGCACTCGGGGTGAACATCGAGCTCGAGCCCGACCAGGTCGCCCGCAGCATCGACGAGCTCGGCTTCGGCTTCATGTTCGCACCGCGCCACCACAAGGCGATGGCCCACGTGGTGCCAGTGCGCAAAGAGCTGGCCGTGCGAACGATCTTCAACTTCCTCGGTCCCCTGACCAACCCCGCCGGCGCCAACCGCCAGCTCCTCGGTGTCTCCGACCGCCACTACCAAGAGACGATCGCCGAGGCCCTCCTCGGCCTCGGCAGCGCCAAGGCGATGGTCGTCTCAGCCGAGGACGGCCTCGACGAGATCTCGATCGCCTCACGCACCCGCGTCATCGAGGTGACCGACGGCAAGACCGCCGAGCACTACATCGAGCCCGCTGACTTCGGCTTCAGCGAGGCGTCCCTCGAGGATGTTGCTGGGGGAACACCTGAGGAGAATGCCATTGTCTCCCAAGCTGTCCTGACAGGTGAACTCGGCCCCCGCCGCGACTTGGTACTCCTCAACGCCGGAGCAGCTCTCTACGTCGGCGGCAAAGCCGACAGCCTGGGAGACTGCATAACAACTTCAGCTGCCGCCATCGACTCTGGCGTTGCAAGTGCGCTGCTAGAACGCCTGAGTCGCGCATCCTCTTAAGAAGCGCCACTCCACGCTAATCCGCGCCCATGCGGTTTCGTACATCTAACCTAGGATCATTGCTTTAAAGCATTCCTTGTGATAGACCTGCGCTGTGCCGTCTGGCAATCCCAGTCGGCCAAACCGTAATTCAATTCCGACAATTCTTTGTCGGAAGAAGGAGAAAGATAATGCGATTTGTCAAGGCATTCTGCCTTGTGGCGCTTGCCGCACTGGCTACGATGGCGTTCCTCGGCGCAGGTACCGCGTCGGCGCAACACAAAATTGTTCTCTGCAAAGAATTAGTCACCTTATGCCCAGCAGGGAAATTATGGGGCAAAGGCACGTTAATCGAATTATTAGCTAAAGACCCCATATGGTTAAGCAGTCTCGGCACCTTCTTATGTGAAGACTCTATTGTTAGAGGGTTAACTGAACAGGAAATTGGCGACCCGTTCAACTTCGATAGCGTCACAGTCGAGTTCGGCGTATTACCAACGCCGACGTTAGGCTTAGGGTGCACCGGAACATGTGGCGCGGCAACCGAAGACTGGTTTCATGCCACCTTCGAAAATGTTCGACTGTTAGTCGAAGCTGTGAATAAATATTCGTTATTATTTGCCGGCTTAATTTTATTATTAAAATGCCAGTTCGGTATTACATGTGTGTATCGCGTGAATCACGCCAAAGTCCCAATTGCACATGACGGTACGCATCCGTTGCACGCAGGTATTAATCTTCCCTTAGAGAACGTGTTAGTAACCTTACTAAGACAGACCACACATAGCGGAAGCTCCCTCTGTCCAGCGGAATCAATTTGGCACGCAACCTATGTCCTTACGTTAGCCAAAGACCATCTTGGCAACGAAGGCTTAGCCTGGCCTTCGTTAGACCTCTAGTCGTGCTGGCTTGAAAAGTTGAACCTAAGCGAGCAGGGCCAAAGCGAAGTGTGGCCCTGCTCGCCTCCACCCGATGCTCCCGGCGCCAACCGCCAGCTCCTCGGCGTCTCAGACCGCCATTACCAGGAGATGATCGCCGAGGCCCTCGTTGGCCTCGGCAGCACAAAAGGGAGAGGAGGGGGCGCTAGCTGTCCTGCCACGGACGTTGTGAACGCGGCTGATCGGCGGCCGGCCTCCAAGTGAGTTGTGAGGCCTAGTCTTGTTGTAGTGCTCGAGCTAGTGTGGCCGCGCCCCGTTGCGATGGCGGTGCGAGCGGTAGGCCATCCTGTAGGCCCACTCCCTCGCCATCGTCTGGTGGAAGCACTCCACCTTCCTGCTCGTCTGCGGCCGGTAGGACCGGGTGAGGAGGTGTTTGATGCCGTGCTAGGCGAGCAGCTCGCGCAGCGAATGGTTCTTCGCGTAGGCGAAAGCGTTGTCGGTCATCAGGCGCTTGGAGGCGATCCCGTGTGAGCCGAAGAAACTCCAGGGCGTTCGAAGAAAGCGGTGACGGTGGCTGCCTTCTCGTCAGGGTGCAGCTCGAGGTAGGCCAAGTGCGAGTTGTCGTCGACGATTGGGGCAGAAGTCCTAGCCGACTCTCGTACCGGGATCCATCCAGCGGCACGAGCTCTGGGAGCGATTGCCGGTGACCGCGTGGCCCGGGCGCTCGAAGCACGCGTAGCGCGACGTGTCCATATGCAGGAGGTCCGCCCGGGCAGGGCCACTCGTGGTGGCGAGCGAGGACCTTCTGACCGGACCCCGTTCATCGGTCCGTCTGATCTAACCCCCAGCTCCGTCCACTTCGCATGAGAATCCAGTAGCTGGATTCTTTCTCATGGAGCTCCTCGAACTCCGTTGGTGTGAGCATATTGAGCGAGCTGTGGCGCC
>DATNHC010000121.1:0-3981 GCA_035605155.1 Solirubrobacterales bacterium | reverse complement strand
CGACCGAGAACCTCACCATGCCGATCTTCTCGGGCACCTATGAGGCCAGCGACGGGGGCGTCCCCTACCAGCTCTTCTCTGCCGAGCTGGCAAGGGCGATCCTCCTGAACGGCGATCACTGCCGCGGCGAAGGCACCGGTTGCGCGGTCGCCAACCCGCCCCTTGCGGGCACCGATGCCCCGGCGGGCTACCAGAACTACTACCTGCGCTCCTCGGGAGCGTTCAGCGCCCTGCTCGGGGCTGCCAACGCCGGCTTCCTAGCCCTCGAACCCGCTTACCTTGACCTGCGCTTCGCCGGCTCCTCGCCGGATCTCGTCCACCCGGTGCTCTCGAGCTGCGCGGCGCTGACGGCAAACGCCAGCGAAGTGCCCGACGGTGAAGGCTGCAATGCCGCCAAAGAGAACCTCTACCTGTGGGCCCCTGGCTCGGGTCTCACGCTGATCAACCTCAAGCCGGGAGAGACCACCGGCACCCCCGGAGCCGAGCTCGCCGCTCCGTCGGGCTCCATCTCGCCGGATGGCTCGCGGGTCTACTTCATCTTGGAAGGCAACGTCTACTTGCGCGAGGGCGCCACCACAACGCAAGTCGACGAGGACGCCGGGGGAGGGGGTACCTTCGAGGCTGCGGCCGCCGACGGATCGGTCGCCTTTTTCACCAAAGGCGAACACCTCTGGCGCTATCTGGCCGCAACCGATGTCGCCACCGACATCACTCCATCGGGCGGAGTCAAAGGTGTGCTTGGCGCCTCGGGGTCGGGCTCCCACGTTTACTTCCAAGACGAAGCTGCGCTTCGGCTCTGGGCAAACGGAACGACAAGCGCAATTGCCCCGGGAGCGAATGCGGCCCTGTCCAGCGACTGGCCGCCCACCGTCGGCGCCGCGAGGGTGAGCGCCGACGGCAGCAAGCTGCTCTTCGTCTCCGAGGCGTCGCTCACGGGCTATGACAACACCGACCTGAACACCGGTGAACCGGATTCCCAGGTCTTCCTCTATGACGCAGCGGGGGCGGGATCGCTCACCTGCGTTTCTTGCAACCCGACCTTCGGCCGCCCGATCGGGCCCTCGAGCATCCCTGGCTCGCGCCCCAACGGCACTGCGGTTGGCTCGACCAATTCCTATAAGCCACGCGTTCTTTCAGCCAACGGCCGCCGCGTCTTCTTCGATTCAAGAGACGCCCTCGTCTCTGCCGACACCAACTCCGCGACCGACGCCTACCAGTGGGAGGCCGCTGGGGAAGGCAGCTGCACCCGGCCCGAGGGCTGCGTCGGGCTGATCTCAGACGGGCGCGCCTCGGGCGGCGCCAGCTTCCTCGATGCCTCCGCCGATGGCACCGATGCCTTCCTCATTACCGAGGGCTCGCTGGTCAGCCAGGACCCCGGCGCCACCGACGTCTACGACGCCAGGGTCGGCGGCGGCTTCCCTTCCCCGCCACCGCCGATCGTCTGCGAGGGAGACGCCTGCCAGCCCCTGCCCTCCGCGCCGGTCGACCCGACCCTGACCACGCTCTTGAGCGGCCCCGGCAACCCGGGGGTGCGCTACCCCAGGCAGCGCTGCCCGAAGGGCAAGGTGAGGCGCAAGGGGCGCTGCGTGCTTAGGCGCAAGGCGACCAAAGGCAAGGGCCAGCGCAAGGCCCGCCAGCACAAGAGGGGTCGCAGATGAGCGCTCAGGGCAAGCGCACGTCGATCTCGCTCGGATTGGCGGCGGTCCTACTCGGGCTCCTCGCCCCTGCCGCACACGCGGCGGCGCCCTCTTTGGGACCCGCCACCGAGACCAACGTCCAAGGCACCTCGGTCCTGCTCAAGGGCACGGTCGACCCTGAAGGGCTCACCACCACATACCGCTTCCAGTACGGCACCGCCTCCAATCTGGTCGGGGCGAGCGAGACTCCAAGCCAGCCGGCCGGCCAGGGCACAGACCCACGCCCGGCGCGGGCCTCGCTCTCGGGCCTTGCACCGAGCACCATCTACTACTTTCGCCTCCTCGCCACCAACTCCTCGGGAACCACCACCGGCATCACCGCCTCCTTCACAACCACCAAAGGCTTCGGCTTCTTGGCGGGCACCGAAGGCTTCGCCGCCGCCGCCCGCAAAGACGGCGGCGGACCGGAGACCAGAGCGGGCGCCCATCCCTACCAGCTCGACTTCGAGATCGGCCTCAACCAGGGCGGGGAGTTCGAGGACCAGCCCGGGGTGCCCTTCTCCGACGGCGACATGAGGGAGCTTGCGATCGAGATGCCCCCGGGGCTCCTTCTCAACCCCAACGCCCTTGAGAAATGCTCGCTGGCCCAGTTTCACGCCCCCAGGCAATCGCCCTTCGAAGAGAGCCTTTCGGGCGAGAGCTGCCCGGACAGAAGCCAGGTCGGCACGATCGAGATGAAGACCTCGCTCGGCGGCGGGATAACCCGCCGCTTCGGCCTCTTCAACCTGCAACCGGCCCCTGGCGTCCCCGCCCAGCTCGGCCTCTCTCCCTTCGGTGCCCCGATCATCCTTGACGGCGGCCTGAGGCCCAATCCCGACGGCTCCTACACCCTCACCCTCCAAGCCGCCGAGATCCCCCAGCGCCTCGACCTCTACGGCCTAAAGCTCTCCCTCTGGGGAACCCCCTGGGCCGCCTCCCACGACGCGGAGCGCGGCAATTGCCTAAACGAGGCAGAACCCACCTTCCCTTGGTGCAAACGCTCGGTCGGCGAGCCTGCCACTTTTTCGCCGAAGGCCTACCTCACCCTGCCCACGGCCTGCTCAGGGCCGCTCTACTTCACCGTCAGCGCCACTTCCTGGCAGCAGCCCGCCGAGGTCAGAGCCGAAGCGATCAACCGCACCTCCGGTGGGGCCGAGGCGCCTATGTCCTGTAAAGGCCTGGTCTTTGACCCCCAACCCGTGGGCCAGCTGAACGACACCAAGGCCTCCTCGCCCTCGGGTTACAGCTTCCGCCTCACAGAAGACCTCACCAACCTCACCGAGCCCGCGCAGTTCGCCCACCCTCCGGTCAAGCGGGTCGTCGTCCGCCTGCCCGGAGGCGTCTCGGTCAATCCCTCGGTCGGCGCAGGCCTTGGCGTCTGCCATCCCGCCCAGTACGCGGCGGAGACTGCATTCTCCAACCAGGGAGACGGCTGCCCCAACGCCTCCAAGCTCGGCGACTTCGAAGTCGTATCGCCGCTCTTTGACGGGCGCTTCGATGGGGCGATCTACCTCGCCGCCCCCTACGACAATCCCTTCAACACCCTGGTCGCAGTCTACCTCGTCGCCCGCCTGCCCGAGCGCGGCCTGCTGGTCAAGCTTTCAGGGAGGATCGACCCCGACCCAGGCACCGGCAACCTCACCGCCACCTTCGACGGCCTGCCCCAGCTCCCCTACACCGACCTCGACCTCACCTTCCGCACTGGGCAGCGCGCCTTCTTGGTAACGCCGCCGACCTGCGGGCCGGCGGTCTCGACCACCGACTCGACCCCTTGGGCACTTGCCTTCTCGGCCGGGCACGCCACCGTCGGCGGCTTCACCCCGGTGAGGAGCACGACCACCACCCAGATCACCTCAGGAATAGGCGGCGGCCCCTGCCCGGCTGGAGTGCCGCCCTTCGCCCCATCCGTGGTGGCCGGCGGCGTCAATTCCAACGTCAACTCCTACACCCCCTACTTCATCCACATCACCCGGCAGGACACAGAGCAGGAGATCACCTCCTACTCGCTCGTCCTGCCCGAGGGAATTACCGGCAAGCTGGCCGGCATTCCCTTCTGCCCGGATGCGGCGATCGAAGCGGCAAGGGCAAAGCGAGGCGTCGCCGAGGAACAAAGCCCCTCCTGCCCCGCCGCCTCGGAGATCGGCCACGTCGATACCGGCTATGGCGTCGGCAACTCCCTCACCTACACCCACGGCCGCCTCTACCTCGCCGGCCCCTACAACGGCCAGCCGCTCTCGGTGGTGGTGATCAACCCGGCCACCGTCGGCCCCTTTGACGTCGGCGTCGTCGTCATTCGCTCGGCCTT
>DATNHC010000120.1:0-3468 GCA_035605155.1 Solirubrobacterales bacterium | reverse complement strand
CCGACTCGGTCGAGACATTGCGGGCGACGCCGAAGTCGGTGATGTAGGCGTGCTCGACCGCGCCACCGGCAGCGAGCAGGACGTTGGCCGGCTTGACGTCGCGATGCACCAGGCCGGCCGCGTGGATCGCGTCGAGGCCGTTGCCGATCTGGGCGATCAGCTCGACCGCGAGCGCCGGGGCGAGGCGGCCTTCGCGCGCCAGCCGCCGAGCCAGATCGGCGCCGGCGACGTAACGCATCGCGATGAACGGCACGCCGCCCTCCTTGCCGGCGGCGTAGATCGGCACCACGTTGGGATGCTCGATCGAAGCGGCGATCTTCGACTCCTCGGCAAAGCGGCGTGCGAAGACCTCGTCGGCCGCCGCCTCAGGTGCGATCAGCTTCAACGCTACGTGGCGATCGAGACCCGGCTCGATCGCCAGGTAGAGCACTCCCATGCCGCCGCGACCAAGGCGGCGCTCGATCCTGTAGCCCGCGAACCGATCGCCCTCTGACAGCTCGATCCCAGGCGCCGGCTCGGCCATCCCCGAACCCTAGGGCCTCGGGTTCGCTCAAGGGGTGCGGCGGCCAAGCCGATTGACCGAAGTGAAAGCTGTGGGGCTTGAGCGGAGCGTTAACAAAGCGCCAACGCCGGGGCCATGCGTTAACCAGGCCCAAACCTGCGCTACATAGACTTGAGACCGAATCATGCGCCGCCTCGCAATCGCAAGCCTGCTCGCCGTGTTGCTGACTGGCGTCGTCACCGCGCAAGGCGAGGAATACCGAAAGGGCAACCTGCGGGTCTCCTTCGACGGCGACCTGCGCCCCCGAGCGCTGCCGCGCGAGCGTCCCGCCCCCGTGACCGTGCGCCTCGACGGATCTGTCGGCACCTTCGACGGCAGCCGACCCCCCCAGCTGCGCTCGCTCTCGGTCGCGATGAACCGAGCGGGCCGCATCTTCGTCGCCGGGCTACCCACCTGCAGGGCGGCGGAGCTGCAGCAGACCAGCAGCGATGCCGCCCTGGCAACCTGCCGCGCGGCGCTGGTCGGCCGTGGCCGCTTCGGGGTCGAGGTCGACTTCTCCGATACGTCGCTGATCCCCGCGCAAGGGAAGGTGCTCGTCTTCAACACCAGGCTGCGCGGGAAGCCCGGGCTGCTGCTGCACCTCTACGGATCGAGCCCTGTCCGCGCGGCCTTCGTCCTGCCCTTTCGTATCTCACGTCGTGAGAACGGCGAGTTCGGCACCGTCTTCTCGACCCGCATCCCGCAGTTCGCCTCTGACCTCGGCTACGTCACCGACATCGAATTGACGATCGGTCGCACATACCGCTACGGCGGCAAGCAGCGCAGCTTTCTCAGCGCCAGCTGCGCCGCCCCGACCGGCTTCCCGGGAGCGATTTACGATCTCGCCAAGACGACCTTCGTCTTCGCTGGCGGAATCCATCTGGTCAGTCGCCTGACCCGCGACTGCACGGTCCGCTAGCCAGACCCGCTCAGAGCCCGAGACCACCGACGCCGCGCTCGTCCCAGCCCAGATGGTGAGCGAGCTCATGGCGCAGGGTGCGCTCCACCTGTCTTGCCAGAAGCTCCCGGTCGTGACCGAAATCCCGCTCCAGGGTGTCGCGGTAGATCACGATCCGGTCCTCATAGCGTTCCTGGGCAAGGCCGTCGCCGAAGTAGTGCCCGTAGGCGTGAGCTTTCGCGCCATGCTCGGAGACCACAACGGCGACTTTGGCGAGCACCTCCTGGAACTGATCCGGCAGCGCGTCGATCGCGTCGGCGACCAGCGTTTCGAACTCGTCCAGTCCGTCGGGGTCGGTCATCGCTCCTCAAGGATGACCGACCCCAGCGGCGGCGATCAGTCGCCGTACTGCTGAACCTGGCTTTCCGCTTCCTCGATGCCCTGTTCGGCCTCTTCCTTGCCCTTTTCAATGCCCCGCTGAGCTTCCTTTTCGGCCTTTTCAATGCCCTGCTTAGCCTCGCTCTTGCCTTCTTCAATGCCCTCCTGGGCGGAATCGGTTCCCTGCTGGACGCCCTTCTTGGCCTCGTCCCCTGCTTCCTCGAAGCCCTTCTCCACTTCCTTCTTCGCTTCTTCAATGCCCTTCTTCGCCTCTTCGGCACCCCGTTCGATCCGTTCCTGAGCCTCCGAGGAGACGCTGTCGGTATCGCTATCGCCGCAGCCCGCCACCCCGAGGGCAGCGATCCCGACGACCAGTGCGAGCGACGCCCTCCAGCCGCGTCCGCGGCCTGGCAACCTCGAGTCTTCCGCTGACACTTCCACTCCTCTCTGTCGAAAGTTCTGGAAACGATCTTCGCACCGCTGGCGACGCACCGCGAGCGGCAACAGGGATCTGCGGGAAACTGGCTGGTCGGCCAGTAGGATGCCTGGCTCGGGAACGGACTTGATGACCGACATGGACGCCAACCTCGAGGATGTGCTCGTCAGCGAGCGCGAGCACTGGATCGCCGGCCCGCCCCACGCTGTCTTCAAGCAGCTTCGCCAGGGCTGTCCGGTCCACTGGACGTCGCACATCTCCGAGTTCCCCGAGTCCGCTGGCTACTGGTCGGTGACGACCGCCGATGACGTACACGCGGTGAGCCGCGACTGGCAGACCTACTCCTCGGAGCTGGGCGGCATCACGATGGTCAGCGAGGTCTTCCCGATCGAGCTGACTCGGGCGATGTTCATCGGCATGGACCCTCCCAAGCACGACCGGATCAAGGCGCTCTTCCAGGCGGGCTTTACGCCAAAGCGGATCGCCGCACACGAGAATGCGATCCGCGAGATCGTCGTCGGGGTGCTCGACCGACTCGAGGGCCGCCAAGCCTGTGACCTTGTCACCGACGTCGCTCAACCCGCCGTCTCGCGGGTGATCGGCAGCTTCATGGGCATTCCAGAGGAGGACGACGAGGCATGGGCGACGCTGATGAACTCGACCCTCGGCGCCGGAGATCCGGACCTCAGCCCGGGTGGAGTCGACGAGGCGCTCGCGAAGGCCTTGCCGGAGATCTTCGCTCGCTGCAGCAAGATGATCGCAGCGCGGCGAGAGAACCCGACGGACGACCTGACCAGCGTCTTGGTTCATGCCGAGGTCGAAGGCGAGATGCTCGAGGAGCAGGAGATCGTCATGGGCTTCTTCCTGTTGGTCGCGGCCGGCAACGACAGCACCAAGGCCACCTACGCGAGCGGCATGCGGGCATTGATCGAAGACCCCGAGCAGCGCCAGTTGCTGCTCGATGACCCGTCGCTGATCCCCGGCGCGGTGGAGGAGTCGCTGCGCATGTTCCCCGCCTTCGCCCACTTCGCCCGTACGGCCACGCGTGACACCGAGCTGAACGGCGCCGAGATCGCCGAGGGCGACAAGGTGGTCATGTGGTACGTGTCGTCGAACCGCGACGAGACGCGGTATGAGGACCCGGACCGCTTCGACGTCACCCGCAACCCCGAGCACCAGGCATTCGGCGCGGGCGGCCGGCACTTCTGCCTCGGC
>DATNHC010000119.1:0-18292 GCA_035605155.1 Solirubrobacterales bacterium | reverse complement strand
CCATCACGGTGAGGAAGGTGAGCACCGAGAGGGCGGACCCCAAGCCGGTGTTGCGGTTGGTCACCAGCTCCTCCTGGGCGATCAGGGACAGCGTTTCTGTGCCGTTGGCGCCCTTGGTGAGGACGTACGGAAGGTCGAAGACCCGCATCGCGTCGAGGGTGCGGAAGATCAGCGCCACGGTGATCGCTGGGACGAGCAGGGGAAGGGTGATCCTGCGGAAGCGCTGCCAGGTGTTCGCTCCGTCCACCTTGGCCGCATCGTGGAGCTCCTCGGGGATTCCCTGCAGCCCGGCGAGTATGAGCAGCGCCATGAACGGCGCCGTCTTCCAGACGTCGGCGAGGATCATCACACCCAGCGCGTAGCCCCGCTCGCCGAGCCAGACGACGTTCCCACCGGGCAGCGAGAGGGTCTCCAACATCGTGTTGACGAAGCCGAGTTCGGGCTCGAAGATCGTCCGCCAGGTGATCGCGGTGACGACGGTGAGGATCGCCCAGGGGACGAGCACGACGGCTCGCAGCAGCGCCCGGCCTCGGAACGCCTGATGCATGACCAGTGCCATGCCGAGGCCGATCACCAGCTCCAGACCGACCGAACACACGGTGAACACCAAGGTCGTGATCATCGCGTCCCAGAACTCCGACGATCCGAGCGCCTCGCTGTAGTTGTCGAGACCGACGAACCTCGAGAGGCCGGGTGTGATCACGCTGTACTCGTTGAGCGACAGCCAGACCGCATAGCCGATCGGATAGGCGGCGACGAGCCCGATGACCGCCAGCGACGGGAAGAGCATCGCGGCGCCGAGGCGGCGCTCCTCTCGGAATACGGAGCGGCGCCCCGGACGGGGCGGACTTGCGGCCTCCTCGGCCACTAGAACCTCGCCAGTGCCTCCTCGATCTGCGAGTTCATCGTCGTTGCGGCCTCATCGGATGAGGTCCTCCCGTTGAGGACTTCGAAGACGTTGTCGTAGATCGCCTGTGAGATCTGCGTGTAGACCGGCGAGACGGGGCGCGCCTCCGCCTGTTCCACCGCTTTCAGCAGTTCTGGCGCGAATGGGAGCGCCTCGCGCACTTTGGGATCTTTGTAGACCTCCGTCACCGTCGCGGGCAAAGTGGCTTCCATAGCTTGCTTCTGCACCTGTGGCGTGACCAGGAATTCGGCAAAGGCAAGCGAGCCCTCCGGATTGTCGCTGAACGCCGAGATCCCCAGGTTGTAGCCACCCACGACACCCGCCCCTTCTTTCCCGGCGAAGCCGGGGAAGGTGGCGATGTCGAACTCGTCGGCGATCGCCGATTCTTTGCCGAGCGCGTAGGCATACGGCCAGTTGCGCATGAAGGTCGCGTTGCCGGCCTCGAAGGCACGCCTGGAGCTCTCCTCTTCATAGGTCGTGACCGCCTTCGGCACCGCGCCGTCCTCGATCCCGTTGCCCATGAACTCGAGCACTTCGCGAGTCTCGGGCGAGTCGACTTCGACCGTTTCTCCATCCTCGGAGAGCACCGATCCGCCGGCGCTGAAAAGCAGCTCGAGGAAGACGACGGTCAGTCCCTCATACCGTTCGCCCTGGTAGACCAGCCCATCCTGTTTCTGGGCGTCTTTGTAGATCTGCTCCCAGGTCGGCGGCGACTGGGACACCTGGTCGGTCCGGTAGTAGACGAAGCCCGCGTTGGTGTTGTAGGGGAGCGCCCACTTCTTGCCTTCGTACTCGACGGTTTCGACGGTCGAGGGGATGAACTCGTCCTCGTGCCGATCCACGACCGGGGTGAGGTCATAGAGCCATCCGGCCGCCGCATACTCGGCCGTCCAGATCACGTCCATGCCGAGCACGTCGCACTCGCTCGATTCCGCCCGCAGGCGCTGCACCTGCTGTTCGCGCTGCAGGTCGGCCGATTCGGGGAGCTCGAGCAGGTCGGCGTTCAAGTTGGGGTTTTCTTTGTTGAACGTTTCGACCGCTGCCGTGAAGGCGCCGCTGGTGTCCTTGCCGATGCACCAGGTGACGTCGCCCGAAGCGCCCTGGGCCTGCGAGGGCTGCAGCGTGCTCGCCTCTGGCGCGGCACCGTTGTCGCCGTCGCCACCGCACCCGACCAGGCCCAAACCGGCCAGGACCGCTACAAGAGAGATCAAATACCTCAGCATGGCTCTCCTCCTGCCGCGAGCTGTCGTTCGCCGCAGTCGGGGGACCCCTCTTCGATCGAAGAGGGACCCTTTTCTTTTCGATCGAATACCCGATCTGGGTGGGGCAAAACCACGCCCTGGCCCCGCCGCGGGCATTCTTGACGAGAAACCGAAAGGATGGGCGCATGGCCCAACCCCGCCGCCCGAAAAAGTCGGCCAACTCCGAGGACTATGGCTGGGCGATCTCCTTCGGCTGCAAATCCACGGGCACGCTGCGCCGCCTCAAGGTCGACACCGACCCGGCTTCCGACACGCGGCCGATCGAAGTTCCCTGCGTCTGCGGCGAGGTCCACCGCGTCATCGTCTCCCCATACCGCCGCCGGCGCTCCGCCGATGAGCCGTTCGACCTCGAGGTCAAGTCGCTCGACGAGTTGCGCTCCTGAAAAACGCCCACTGTGAGGGGGGCAGAGCGCTCGCGCGAGCGCGTGTCGAATGCTCAAACCGGGCTGACAACCTGGCTAGTCTTTTCACGAAGAGAGTCCGCCGAGGAGGAAGGAAGCTGATGAGCGATCGCCCGAGCGGGAGTCGAGAGAGTTCGGCGGACGAGTGCCGACCCTCCAACAAGATTCCGTTACCGATGCGGCGCCGCGAGATGGTGGCGCTGTCGGCAGGGGCGCTGGCGAGCGTCGCCCTTTATGCCTGCGGCGCTGAGGAGGACGAGGCGACCAGGTCCGTCGCGAAAGGAGCCACGACGATGCCCGACTGCGTGTTGACGCCCGGGCAGGAGGAAGGCCCCTTCTACATCGACCTGGCGCAGGTGCGACAGGACGTCGTCGAGAGCCGCCGCGGCGTGCCGCTCGCGCTCGTGCTGACCGTCCTCGACTCGGATACCTGCGAGCCCATCCGCGATGCCGCCGTCGACATCTGGCACTGCGACGCGCTTGGCGTCTACTCGGGCGAGCCATCGGAGGGCAGCGAGGGTGAGACCTACCTGCGTGGGATTCAGCTGACCGACGGGAATGGCCTGGCAGAGTTCGCGACCATCTACCCGGGGCAGTACCCGGGGCGGACGACGCACATCCACGTCAAGGTCCATATCGGCGGGCGACAGAGTGACGGCGCCTACTCTGGCGGTCACGTCTCACACACCGGCCAGCTGTTCACCTCCGATCGGCACGACGCGGAAGTCTTCGCGCTCGCCCCCTACAACCGGAACGCGGCCGAGATTACCCCGCGCAACACGGATGGCGTCTTTCGAGATCAGGGCGGCTCGAGCTCGGTGCTCACCCTCACACGGATCGGCAACAGCCTCGCCCGGGACGGCCTCACGGGAAGAGCGACGCTGGGCGTGGATCCCAGCGCGACACCCGACCGGCCGGCCGAACCCTAACTCCGGCATCTAGCTAGTGCATGAGACATGGGACTACTCGGACGGCCAGTCCGTTCAGGTGGGCCCTCGCACGGTGAGCGCGGGTGTGTCGGGGATGACGTCTTTCGGCTCCCGCGAGAGCTTTGCGAAGCCCCGGAGAACCCGCACGAGGGTCAGCAGGCCCTTCGGCGATCTCAGGTTGATGGCACCGAGGAGCTGGCGCAGGAACGAAAGCTGATCGAAGTAGACCCGCTCGCAGACCAGCTCCTCATTCCTGTCGAAGACGAAGAAGGCGGTCATGCGGACCTTGAAGGAACCGCCCGTCGGCGGTACTGGGCCAAGCGGCCCGCGGTGCGTGCCAAGCAAATAGAACTCGACGACCACAGCGTCGTCGCAATGCCGTAGGGCGATCATCTCGTGCCGCTGATCGGGGAACGCCACCCGGGTTTCGTGGTAGTAGCCGCGCACCGCCGCATCGCCGTCGTGCACCGTCTGCGTCGGGACGATCTCATAGCGCGGATGCGGAAAGGTCGAGAGGACCGCGTCCCAGTCCTGCTCCACCTCGTCACGGAAATGGTCCAGCACGACCTTCTCGCGCCGTGCTCGGACGTCGTCGGTAGGCATCTTGGCTTCCTCCTCCCCCGGTCAGGGCTTTCGGGCTTCGAGCGGTGACCCTCGTTCAAATCCCGGTGCGCTCGCTGGCGAGGTGAGTTAGCTCGACCTGCTGGACTTCTTGCCTCCCTCGCGACCAGCTGCGCGCTTCTGTGACTTACTGCCGCCGCTGCCCTTGCCGCTCTTTTCTCCACCCTTCTTCGAGGATTCGGAGGAGTTCGCGATGGAGGCGGCCCGCTGCTTGCTCATTCCCTTCTTCCGCAGTCCTTCGTACTGCTTGTCGTCCTTCACGCTGGACCCGTGGTCTTTAGCCATTTGCCTTACCCCCAGACTCGCCTTGTCGCCTCCAGCATGGAGACCCGTGTCCACCTGCTACCCGCAGAACGACAGAGAAACCGAGCAGCCGTGCGAATCCCCAGGAAGCGGGCGGTACGCCGCGGTCTGCTTCTTGAGCGTCGCGGTCCCGATGGTCGTATCTACCTCGCATTGACCCAGCGAGGGGTGCCGGGCACTTCGCTCCTGCAGGCAACCCTGACGTTGAAGGCCTTCCCAGCGACGCCGCGAACCAAGTAGTCATGCGAGCGATGGCTTTGATCTGGGCCGTGATCCTGATCGGCGGGATCACCTACTTCTCGGTCATCGGCCTCACCCACCACTGAGGCCATGAGGCGATTCGTCCGCGAGAACTCCCTGTCGCTCTTCTTCCTGGCCATCTTTCTGCTGGCCCTGGCCGGCCAGGCGATCAGCGGGCACAACCTCTACAACGAGGAGGCGCTCGCCCACAACGAGGCGCCAATCGGCTTCTGGCGCTACCTGAGCTCCTCCAGCTTCGGCCAAGCGGTGATGGAGAACTGGCAGTCGGAGTACCTGCAGTTCGCCCTCTTCGCGCTGGCCACGGTCTGGCTGCTGCAGAAGGGCTCGCCGGAGTCGAAGGAGCTCGACAAGGCGGGAACGGAGTCCGACAAGGAGCAGATGGTCGGCCGCCACGCTCGCAAGGGCTCGCCACGCTGGTCGAAGTACGGCGACTGGCGGACGGCGATCTACTCCAACAGCCTGATCATCGCCATGGCCCTGATCTTCTTCGGCTCCTGGTTTGCCCAGTCGGTTACCGGGACGACCGCCTACAACCAGGAACAGCACGACCACGGCGAACCGAGCCTCTCCTGGCTCGGCTACATCGGCAGCTCGGAGTTCTGGGAGTCGACCTTCCAGAACTGGCAGTCGGAGTTCCTCGCGGTCGGCTCTTTCGCGATCCTCGCGGTCTATCTGCGCCAAAGGGGATCTCCGGAGTCAAAGCCGGTCGGGGCATCGATCGACGACGCCACCGGAGAAGAGGGCTAGCGAGCGGGTTCGTCTTTCATCGCTGCCTGGAGGGGCCGCCGGAGCAGCCCCTCCACGATCTACTCGAAGAGATAGATCAGTGCGGCCCCGGGCAGTTGGGTTGATCGTTCGGCCCTTGGCATGGATTGCTGTTCGGATGGAAGTGCCCGGAGTTCCCAGCCGAGTTCGGGCCGCCGAATGCGTAGGCAGGGCCGGCCGCCAGCAGCATGATCGCGGAAACGAGTGCGGCCACCCGACGGATACGTCTCTTCATCGTTCGATCTCCTCTCAGCGCGTTGCACGCGCCTTCAAGGGGCTCCTTGCAGAATTGGAGGCGAACCACCCCGTCCTCGCCAATACCGGTGAAACGGACCACCGCACCGAATGTCAGGCCCTTTCGCTGCAAAGAGCCTGAGCGCCGATGAAGGACAGACAGCTTGGGCCTGTGCGCGGCGAGCTCGTCAGCCTCGCTTGGCGTAGTCGCCGATCTCGCCGAAGTCGACCATCACGCATGCCTCGTCGCCCTGCACTTCGGCGTCGTGGCCCGGCGGGATCGCGACAACGTCGCCGGCAACGACCTCCAGCTCGGAGCCATCGTCCATGAAGACCTTCATCTTGCCGGACAGCACGTAACCGAAATGGGCAGCTTGGCAGGAGTCGGTGCCAGCGATCGGCTTCACGTTCTCCGACCACTTCCACCCGGGCTCGAACGTCCCCTTGCCGACAGCGTGACCGGCGAGCTGCACCATCTTCGCCTGGCCCTTCCCCTCGAACGGGCGAACCTCGTCGGGAGAATCGAAATTCTTGACTTCAGCGGTTGCCATTGGGTCTCCTTCGATCGGTTTGGGAGTCGACCTTGACCGTACACCCGCTACCACGCTGGGGCAACGTCGCCTGTAGCCGCGCACGATCGGCGGCTGGGACCAATGGTCATGCGCGGGCATCTCCTCAGAAGCCGCCCCCCCAGGAGTGATGTTAGAATCATGCATCATGAATCGCCGAACCACCGTCAGCGCTAAATCCGAGGATCTTGCGACCCTGGAGAGCGAGGCTCGTCGGCGAGGGTCGAGTCTCAGCTCAGTCCTGGCCGAAGCAGTCGAGGAGAAGGCGATCGCGATAAAGCGGGCACACAGGCCGAGGCTCGGGCTGGGGCGCTCCACTGACGGTGCTTCTGCGGCGCGGACTGCAACCAAGCCGGTTGCCCGGCCGCCGCGATAGTGGCGCTCGTCCTCGACACGAGCGTCCTGCTTGCGGCTCTCGATGCCTCGGACCCCGACCACGGCCGCTGCGCGGAGCTGATCAGCGGCTCAAGCGAGAATCTGATCGTGCCAGTGCTGGTTCTCTCCGAGCTCGACTACTGGTGCCACGAGCGGTTGACGGCGGCGGTCTGGCAGGCGTTTCTCGAGGACGTGCTGGCCGGCGCCTACGACGTCCAGAGCCCGACCGAGGCAGACCTGAAGCGCTGCCTCGAGCTGCAGCGTGACTATGCCGATCTCGCCGTGGGCGTCGTTGACGCAAGCCTCCTGGCCCTGGTCGAGCGCCTTGAAGAGTCGAAGGTTGCGACGCTGGACCACCGGCACTTTGCGACCCTGCGGCCCGGCCACATCGAGGCGCTGCGGCTGCTGCCGGATTAGCTCTCTCGACCGCAGCTCTTACGGGCGTAAGGGTGTGCCCCCAAGCGGGGCCGGTGGTTCCCCTCACCAGCGCCGGGATGCGACCTCTGACATTGTCCCTTGCCGGGCAGGGAAACCTCTGCAATTCGTAAGGTTCCGCAAAAGTGGCGATTTGCAGGTGTTTAGGGGATGACCCGGATTCGACCGGGGGACATACGCCGACATGCCGCCGAATCTGGGCACCTCGCAACGAGTGCCAAATCTAGGCCGGTTCTGAGTGTCTTCGGATCGCTGGCCCGGGTCGGGCCAAGTCTCGGGGGGACCGCTCCGATCCCTCGCCTTCTCGGTTTAACGGGGTCGATGAAGCAGGGGAAGGTCATCATCGTCGCGCTAGCGCTGCTGGCGCTAGCTGCTCCGGCTGCTGCTGCTGCCAACGCCGCCCGAGGTCGAGTCCTGCTCGATCGCTCCTTCGGGAGCGCTGGCGTGCTGATTAAGCCGGATTTCGGTGAGCAGCGGATCGCGCTGGACGGCTACGGCCGGGTGCTGACCGCGGATGGATCGTCAGACGGGTTCCAGATCGTCCGCTATCTGCCCAGCGGCCGGCCAGATACCCGCTTCGGGTTAAACGGCATCGCCGAGATACCGCTGCGGACAGATTGGGGTGAGGTTGTAACCGCGATTCGCGTGCAGCCCGACGGCAAGATCCTGGTCGCTGGCTCTTACGTCGCGGAGCTCGGCGAAGGCGAGTACCAGGGAACCGCCGTGCTCGCCCGCCTTGAGGCCGATGGCAGCATCGATGAAGGCTTCGGGGGCTTTGGGGGATTCCGGGAACGCCCCGGGCTGATCGCTACGAGGGGCATCGATGCGATGCTGGTTCAACGGGGAAAGATCGTCGCCGCCGGTGGAAACGGCCACGGCTATGTCGCTCGCTTCAACCCCGACGGCAGCCACGACCGCAGCTTCAGCCGCAATGGCTGGGCATCGGTGCCGCCACTGGAATCTGGGCGCATCTACCCAACCAACAGGTTCACTGGAGTCTCGGGCCTGGTCGCCGGGCGCGGCGGCTCACTCTTCGCCACGGGGTGGGCGAAGGAAAAGTTGATGGTGGCGCACCTGCGCGCTAACGGCCGCTTTGTCCGCCAGTTCGGCTCAGGGGGGATCGTGCACACTGACGTCGTCAGCTACCCGCCCTGCCACTGCTTGCACGCGAGCGGCGTGGCGCGGGATCGGCGCGGGCGCCTGCTGATCGTCGGCACGACCAACGCGGCCTCGGGGTGGAGCACCAAGGTCGCTCCCCGCATGGTCGTACTCGCGCGCTACTGGCCCACCGGCAAGCTCGATCACAGCTTCGGGGGTGACGGGGTCGTGTACGCGGGCGTCGCTTCGTCGACCTTCGGCAACGGCGTCGCGATTCAGCGTGACGGTCGCATCGTAGTCGCCGGGTCTGGAGCGAAAGCCCATCGCGGCACCGCAGATGGGCCCGCGCGCTTCATCGTCTTCCGCTTCCTCCCCGACGGACGCAGGGATCAGAGCTTCTTCGGCGACGGGATCTTTGCTGCACGCTTCGGTGCTTTCAGCAGCAGAGCAACCCAGGCCCTGGTCCAGCAAGACGGGCGCGTGGTCGTTGCTGGGTGGGGGATCTTTCAGCCGCCCTACTCGGACCTACGTGGTCTCATCGCCCGCTTTCGCGTCGAGCATTAGCGCCACATCGCCCCGCCACGGAAAAGCGAGCGGGTACAAGCCGGAACCGGCGCTACTCCGCCCGTATTCAAGTGATTGGCACGAGTGTCCAAAATGGAGTGGAAATGAGGCGATGGTTTCAGTTTCCGTCGCCGCGGCGAGATGCCGATTTGCAGCGCCTTCCACGAGGGGTGGACGACCGGATTCGAACCGGCGACCGCCTGGACCACAACCAGGAGCTCTACCAGCTGAGCTACGTCCACCGCGTGGCTTCAATCTAGCGGGCTGGCGGACGGGGTGATCGGGCTAGGTGGCGTGGTGATGGGCGGCGACCAGGGAGGTGAAGGCTCCCAGGCCCGGAGTCGTGCGCTCGACCAGCTCGGGCTCGGCGGCTTCGGCTTCGGCGGGGAGGGCGGCGGCGCCAGCGTCGCCCAGGACGTCGGTCGCCTCTCTCACCATCTCCGGCACTGCCAGCCAGGCCTCGAGCAGGGCGAAGTCGGCCTCGGGATGGAAGAGCACGCCCCAGGCGTTGCCTTTGCGGAAGGCTTGGACCTCGGTTTGCTCTGAGCGCGCGAGGTGCTGGGCACCGTCAGGTAGATCGAAGACGTCACCGTGCCAGTGCAGCACCGTCGTGCTCGGCGCCAGGCCGCCGACGATCGTGTCACCGGGGTCCAGGACCTCGACCGGAGCGAAGCCCAGCTCGGGTTCCTTCCCCCGCCGCACCTCGACTCCCAGCGCTCGCGCCAGGAGCTGTGCTCCCAGGCAGACCCCCAGCAGCGGCATATCGTGGCGCAGCGCCTCGGCCAGCCACTCGCGCTCGGTCCCCAGCTCGGGGTGGCGCTCCAAATCGTCGACGTTCATCGGTCCGCCCATGACGACCGCGCCGGCGACCTCGTCGTGAGCGGGCAGCTGCTGCCCAGCCAGCGGTTTGACCGTGTGCTCGGCAAGCCCGTCGCAGGCATCGAGGATCCGGTGCGGGCCCTCCCAGGGAACGTGCTGGATGACCAGCAGGGTTGGACGGTCGTCCACGGTCACGGCGCCTCAGGCTAACCACGCTACGGTTGGGGCGATGGCGAAGCGACGCGGGATTGCGCTCTTCCCGCCGCCCCAGCGTGCGGTGGCAACAGGCGCCCAGGTCAAGGGGGCGATGGCTGTGGGCGCCCTCGCCGTGGGCGCCGCGGCGATCGGCGGCTTCGCCATCGGTCGACTCAGCGTCGGCCGGCTCGCCGTCGGTCGCGCCGGGATCGGGCGCCTGAAGGTCGACGAGCTCGAGATCGGCCGGCTCGACATCCAGGACGATGCCGGCCACGGGGCGTAGCGAGCATTGACCACACTGGAGTGGGGTCAATGCTCGATGCGCGGGCTCGCGGGCGCGCTGATCTGCACCGGGCTCATCGCGGGCGCGCTGCTCGGCCCCAGCCACGCCGCCACTCTCGGCCCATATCCCGACCTCGGCTCCTGCCCAGTCTTCCCCAATCCGCCCGCCAGCCTCCCGGCCAACGCCCCGTCGCTTCCCAACCAGGCCGCCTGGAGCCAGGACGTCTCCAAGGCGCCGGTCGCCCGCGGCTCCGCCGCGACCATCGCCTACGTCAACGCCAACGGCGGCGACCTCCTCCACCCCGACTTCGGCTCGCCGCGCGCCTACGGCTTCCCCTACGCCGTCGTCGGCGCCGGCCAGCGCAGGCTGCCGATCCGCTACACCGCCTATGGCGAGGAGAGCGACCCGGGGCCTTTCCCCGTCCCCAGCGGCGCTCCGGTCGAGGGCGGCAACCGCAGCGACGGCGATCGCCACGTGCTCGTCGTCGACCGCTCGAGCTGCACGCTCTACGAGCTCTACCGCGCCTTCTTCAAGGGCGACGGGGGGGCGCGCTGGAACGCCGACTCGGGCGCTCGCTGGGACCTGCGCTCCACCGACCTGCGTCCCGACTCCTGGACCTCGGCCGACGCCGCCGGGCTGCCGATCTTCCCCGGCCTCGTCCGCTACGACGAGGTCGCCGCCGGCCACCTCGACCACGCGATCCGGGTCACCTTCGAGAGCACCCGCGACGCCTGGGTCCATCCCGCCTCGCACTGCGCCGGCGACACCGCGGACCGGCGCGCGCCGGCGATGGGCACGCGGCTGCGGCTGAAGGCGGGCTACGGTCTCGGCCGCTTCAGCGGCGCCGCCCGCACGATCGCCCTGGCGCTGAAGCGCTACGGGACGATCGTCGCCGACAACGGCTCCAACTGGTTCATCAGCGGCGCCAGCGACCGTCGCTGGGACGACGAGAACCTGAATCAGCTGAAGCGCATCCCGGGCAGCGCCTTCCAGGTCGTGAAGAGCGCGGCCCCTCCGCACGTCTGCTGAGCGGCCGGCCGGCCTCTATCCGCTCCGCCGTTCCTCGGCGAGCGCCCGCTGCAGCGACTCGTCGAAGGGCTCCGGCGAGATCCCGAAAGGCTCGGCGCCGGAGGAGTCGGTGACGACCGTCGCCGTGGTCAGCCCCTCGATCAAGGGACGCGCCACCTTCGTGTCCACCGGCGTGATCAGGCCGAGCCAGAGCGCCGAGAGCCACGGCGTGATCAGCGGCACTGGCAGCTTGAGCGGCGTCCGCTTGTTCATTGCCACCGCCATGCGGTCGAGCATCTGCTCGTAGGAGAGCACGTCTGGACCGCCGATCTGCACCTCGCGGCCGGCGGAGGACTCGACCTCGGGCGCTCGCCGCAGGTACTCGATGGTCGCGTCGATGCCGATCGGCTGGGTCAGCGTCCGCAGCCAGCCCGGCGTGACCATCACCGGCAGCCGCCCGACCAGATAGCGCAGAGTCTTGAACGACTCGCTCCCCACGCCGACCACCATCGCCGCCCGCACATAGGTCAGCGGCGGGCCATCCGCAGCGAGGATCCGCGCCGTCTCGTGGCGGCTGCGCAGGTGCTCGGAGGCGCCCTCGTCGCCGAGCCCGCCGAGATAGACCACCCGCTTCACGCCCTCCCGCTTCGCCATCCGGGCGAAGTTGTGTGCGCCCTGGCGCTCGCGCTCGGCGAAGTCGCCGCCACTCGCCATCGCGTGGACGAGGTAGTAGGCGACGTCGACGCCCTTGCCGGCTCCCGCGATCGTCTCCGGGTCGATGACGTCGCCGACGTGCAGCGAAATGCGCTTCGGCAGCCAGCTCGCCTTGGCCGCGTCGCGGACGATGCAGCGGACCTCAGCGCCGTCCCCGCTCAGCGCACGGCTGAGGCGCGAGCCGACGAAACCGGTCGCCCCGGCAATCAACGCCTTCACCGCGATCGGCTCCGACTAGAGGCGCACATGGTGGAAGCCGGTCTCGAGTCGTGAGCGCAACTCGACCACCGCATCGTCGGTCCCGCCTTGGTCGCCGCCGCTGACGAGGACGACCTCCGTAGCCGGGTAGCTCTGCAGCTGATCCTCGACCGCCTGCACGATGTCCTCGTCGCCGACCCGGGCCTCGGCCTCGACGCCGGCCTTCGCCAACGCGGCCACGGTGACGACGAGGCGCTGCTGGGCCTGGCGACGGGCTCCCTCTACGTCTGAGGCCCAGCGATCGAGGAACCCGATCCGCGCCGGAGCGAGCACCCGCACGTCATCCCCGTCCCGCTCTCTGCCGATCCTTGCCACCTCGGTGATCCGCGCCACGTCAGCCGGCTCCTCGACGCTCTCGGCCGCGACGATCAGCACATGACGCCGTGCATCGCCGCTGCTCGGCGCGCCGATCGGGCCGTAGGGGCGTTGACGCGCGGCCACAACCAGCAGCGTCAGCACGGCGAGGGCGCCGATCGCGACGCCAAGCGCTGGGCCGACCGTGAGGAACCCGGCGACGATCGGCACTACGAGGCCCGCGACGATCAGCGGCAGCTTCCAGGGAGCCATCTCCTAAGCGTGCCAGGCCTTCCGCCCGGGTGCGGGCAACGGCGGCGGGGCACAGTGCCCCGCCGCACCCGCCCTAGGCTCGTCGCGTCCCGAGCCGCGGCAGCAGGAGCATCGCCAAGCCAATCAGGATAACGATGATCCCCAGGATGTAATTGACCAGGATCGCTAGGACGATCCCGATGATGATCAACAGAATTGATAGCTCCATGCCGCCGGAGGTACCCGACGGTCAAAGCCACCAAACCGAGGGCGGCGTCAGCCGCGCGTGCCGCCGCTGCTGCCGTCGGGCGACCAGCCGGGACCGCGGAAGACGTAGCCGAGCCGCTCGCGCCAGCCTTTCGCCGTCCGCACGTCGCGGGCCAGAGCGGCGAACTCGTGGAAGGCGACGCGGGTCGGGCGGAAGCTGCGGATGTTCTTCGTCAGCCCGTAGCGAGGCTTCTCGGTCTCCCCCTGGAAGGTTCCGAAGATGCGGTCCCAGACGATCAAGATGCCGCCGTAATTGCGATCCAGGTAGACCTCGTTGGCGCCGTGGTGGACGCGATGGTGCGAGGGCGTATTGAAGAAGAACTCGATCGGCGCCGGCAGCTTCTTGACCCGCTCCGTGTGGATCCAGAATTGGTAGATCAAGCTGATCGCGAGCTGAGTGAGGATCATCCAGGGAGCGAAGCCGACCAGTGCCAGCGGCGCCCAGAAGGGCAGCGCCGTCATCGGCGTCCAGGTCTGGCGCAGCGCGGTCGAGAGGTTGTAGTGCTGGGAGGAGTGGTGGACGACGTGGCTGGCCCAGAAGACTCGCACCTCGTGGTGGATGCGGTGGAACCAGTAGTAGGCGAGGTCGTCGGCGAAGAAGAGCAGCGCGTAGGTCCACCAAGCGTCGGCGGGCATGCGCAGCGGAGTCAGCTCATAGAGCCCTGCGTAGGCAACCACCACGACTGCCTTCCAGACGGCGTTGATGACCACGTTGCCGCCGCCCATCGCCAGGCTGGTGCGCGTGTCCCGCGACTCGTAACCGACCAGCTCCTCGTCGCGCGCGTACTTGAACGAGAGCATCTCGACCACGAGTAGCAGCACGAATGCCGGTATCGCGTAGTAGAGAACCTCGGCCACGGGGAGAATCTAGCGGGGGCCTAGGAAAGCCCGCGCCGTTAGCGAGCCCGCCCGACGAGAAATACGCCCGCGATGCAACCTGCGGCCAGCAGAGCCAGGGCCATGTCCGCTCTCTGCTCCGCGCTTCTCATGTCCTAGAAACACATCGGAGTCCAAAAAGGCTCGCGCGCCGGCGAGCGCCCCAGGCTGGATTCGAACCAGCGACCATCGGCTTAGAAGGCCGGTGCTCTGTCCTCTGAGCTACTGGGGCGGGTGTGCCTAGATTAGGCGCTGCGATGCCGGCGAGGTCGTGCTTCCTCCGGCGACGTGGCGGCGAAGTGCGACGTCTGCCGTAGGATCGGCGTCATGCCAAGCGTCGACGCAGCGGGAACGGAGCTGCACTACCTGCGCGCCGGCGAGGGCCAGCCGCTGCTGCTGATCCAGGGGATGAGCGCCACGCACCTCGCCTGGGGCCGGCCCTTCCTCGAGGAGCTCGAGCGCAGCTTCGAGACGATCGTCTTCGACAACCGCGGCATGGGGCTCTCCGGCCAGGCCGAGCTGCCCTTCACGACGGCCGACCTCGCCGCCGACACGGTGGCGCTGCTCGACGCGCTCGAGCTCGAGACCGCCCACCTGGTCGGCATTTCTATGGGCGGCATGATCGCCCAGGAGCTGGCCCTCGCCCACCCCGAGCGCATCCGCACGCTGACGATCGGCGCCAGCTACTGCGGCGGCCCACAGGGAACGCTGATGGCGCCCGAGGACCTGCAGATGCTCGGCGAGGCATATGTCTCCCGGGACCGCGAGCGGGTTTTCCGCGCGATGTGGGAGATCAACCTCTCCCCCGACTTCCGCTCCGACGACTCGCGCTTCGCAGCCTTCACCGAGATGGGTGCGGCGCTGCCGGCCCCTCAGCCCGTCGTCCTACAGCAGATGCGCGCCTGCGGCGCTCACAACACATACGAGCGCCTCAGCCAGATCTCACTGCCGACGCTGGTGATTCACGGCGACGTCGATCGCCTGCTCGGCTACGACAACGGTCGCGAGATCGCCGCCAGGATTCCCGGGGCCCGGCTCGAGACCTTGGAAGGCGTCGGTCATATGTTCTGGTGGGAGCAGCCGCAGCGCTCCGCCGAGCTGATTCGCGAGCACGCCCTGGCCGGCGCTCAGCCCGATCCAAGTCCGGCGCACCCCGCCGGGTCGAGCTTGCCCTTGACCCGGAAGACGTAGTCGGGCTGCGGTGTGATGTCCGGCTCTTCGACCTCGACTTCCAGCGCCGGGTCGGATTTGACCCAGGCGTAGATCGGCCGCCAGTAGGGCGAGTCGGCCGAGTCCTGGGTGTACTGACTGAGGACCAGGTAGTCATAGTCACCTTCGTTGATCAGGAGACGGAACTGACGGCAGCTGGTCGCCAGACGGTAGGTGCCGTTATCCCCCTCGACGCCGATGTACTGGACGTAGTTGTCGAGGTTGCGGCCATAGAAGCCGTACTGGCCGAAGAAGATCTCCCCTGAGCCGGCGATCCCGATCCGTTTGTCGCTCAGGTTGTGAGCGAAGGCGAAGGCGTCCTGCGGCCCGCCTTCCTGCAGGAAGGGAGTCGTGCGCGTGTAGTGATGCTTGTAGTACTGGACCTCCTGGGCGCGGCCAAGGGTGACGGCGAGCAGCAGGATGCTCGCCGCTGCCACGGCGACGATGCCGCGGCTGGCCATGCGCCGCCCGCGCATCATGCTCAGCGCCGCCGGCGCCCAGACCAGGGCCAGGGTGAGGAAGACGGTGCCGACGATGTAGCCCGGGTACCAGCGCGGCGTGGTCAGCACCGAGATCGCGAAGACCCCGGTGAGGAAGAGCAGCGTCTGCCAGGCGCGGCTGTCGGGTGCGCGCAGCGGTCGCGCGATCGGCAGCAGCACCAGGGCAAGGAGCAGACCTGGCATCAGGTACCGGGTGTTGGTGAAGAAGCCGGTCGGCGATCCCTCCTGGCCGGCCGCGGTCAGCGGCGTGAAGAGGTAGACGGCGGCAGTGAAGAGAGCTGCCCCGGCCAGCACCCGCAGGATCTTGTTGCGGGAACGGAAGACGATGTAGACGGCGGCCGCGACGGCGACGATCAGGATCAGCGGCCAGAGCGGCCCGAGCGCGTTGTCGAGCTGGGGGAAGAACCACTTGCGGTAGATCGTCGGCTCGCCGAGGTAGTGGGCGACGGCGAAGCGGGGCCGCGGGTCGAGCGGCATCTGGTCGGGACGCGGCAGGTGCAGCGGCCCCCAGCCGATCTGCGGGATCGGGTTGCCGCCGGTGTGGATCGCCGCCCGCACGTACCAGTAGCCGCCGACGAGAAAGGCCGGGATGCCGATCGCCGCGGCGGTCATCAGCCGGCGGCCGGCGCCGCTGACGATCACCATGCCGACCGCGATCGCCCCGACCGGCGCCAGCAGCGGCAGCTTCACGGAGACGGCCAAGCCGGCGGCGATGCCGGCGAGGATCAGCGGGCCCTTGTCGAGCAGGGGCGCCCCTGTCTCGGGCGCATCCTGCACCGCCCCCGCGCTCGGCGCCCGCCGCTGGTGGCCGTTGATCAGGAAGGCGGCGAAGGCGAGCAGGAAGGCGAGGCCCATGATGTCGTTGCGCCCCTCGCCGGGCTGGGTCTCGATCATCACCCCGGCGGCGAAGACCAGCGCCCCGGCGACCAGCGTCGCCGGCCCAACCTTGTAAGGACGGCCGACACACCAGGCGGCGAGCAGCGCGATCGCCAGCCAGATCATGTTGATCAGCGGTGAGAGCCAGTCGGTCTTGAAGATCACGATGCCGGCGCCGTGGACCAGCTCGGAGCTGCCCGGGTAGAACCAGGCCACGAGCCGCAGCGGGTCGGTGTAGTGGAGGTGGACGATCGAGGCGTCCTGCGCGATCCGCCCTGCGAAGGGCATGTGGTACCAGGTCGTGTCGCCACCGAACATGCCGAAGTCGAGGCTCTGCAGCGAGGGGAAAGTCCACTCTGCGACGACCCAAGAGGCGACGCCGAGCGCGATCAGCAGGGCCATCGCCTGCACCTGCGGCGCCGGCACCTCGCGCCGCTCGGCAGGCGCCATCCACCAGCCGAGGGCCGCGGCACCGAGACCGACCGCAATGCAGCCGAAGATCGTCCAACCGAGGGTGAGGATGCTCAGCGTGCCCAGCGCCTGCAGGGCGACGATCAGCAGCGCAGTGGCGATCGTCGCGTCGGCGAGGCGGGCCAGCGCACCGGAAAACTCGGGCACGATCCAGCGCCGCAGCCAGTAGCCGCCGAGGCCGACTGCGCTGACGATGCCGATCGTCGCCAGGCAGCCGCCGAGGTAGGAGCCAAAGGAGGGCGTCACGAGCGCGGGATGCTATTCGCCGCGCCGGGTGGTGGCGCCCAAAGGCAATGTGGGACGAGTTATCCGTCTCATAGACGGATAACTCGTCCCACATGAGCCGCTCAGGAGGCCGCCGCCGGGATGCGGCAGGAGACCCCGGTGCCGGCCAGGCCACAGTAGCCATTCGGCACCTTGTGCAGGTACTGCTGGTGGTAATCCTCGGCGTAGTAGAAGGGCGCCGCGGGCTCGACCTCGGTCGTCACCGGGTCATGGCCGGCGGCGCGCAGGTCCTCGTCGTAGGTGCGCTTGGCCATCTCGGCGGTCGCCTTCTGCGCGTCGCCCGTGAAATAGATCCCTGAGCGGTACTGGGTGCCGATGTCGTTGCCCTGGCGCATGCCCTGGGTCGGGTCGTGCTCCTCGAAGAAGACCTTGAGCAGGTCGGCGTAGGAGACCCTGGCCGGGTCGAAGGCGACCAGCACCGCCTCGGCGTGACCGGTCTTGCCGCTGCAGACCTCCTCGTAGGTCGGGTTTGGCGTGGTGCCGTTCATGTAGCCGACGGCCGTCGTGTAGACGCCGTCGATCGTCCAAAAGAGCCGCTCCGCGCCCCAGAAGCAGCCGAGGGCGAAGTAGGCGACCTCGGTTCCGTCGGGAAAGGGCGGCCGCAGCGGGGTGCCCAGCACCGCGTTGCGCTCCGGCACGTCGAAGGCCGGCTCGCTGCGACCGGGCAGCGCCTTCTCGGCCGTGGGCATCGGGGTCTTCTCCGGGTTGAGCATCGCGATCAGCTTGCCAAGTCGGTTCATCGCATCTCCTTCGGCTCCCACCGACCTTAGCGCGCGTTTGTTGCCGTTCCGCGACCCAGCGGATAGCGTGCGCCCATCGGCTGCCTCATAGCCCTATTCGCCCTGATCTCGCCGCGCCTGGCGCTTTTCGCCCTGTGGCTCTTCAGCGACCTGCTCGGCCGCGCCTTCGACGACTGGTTCGTGCCGCTGCTCGGCTTCTTCCTGCTGCCCTGGACGACACTCGCTTACGCGGTGATGTGGAGTGCTTCCACCAACAGTGTCAACGGCTTCGAGTGGTTCATCGTCATCCTCGCCTTCGTCTTCGACCTCGGCTCCTACGCCAAGGGCAGCCGCGAGCGCAGCTAGCCGTACCGCATCCGCGGCGCGTGGTGACAGCTAGGTGTAGTTCCCAACCAGGTTGTTCCCAAGCAGCTCGTTGAGACGAGCAACTGGCGGGCGATGGCCGAGGGAGCCGTGCTTTCGGTGGTAGTTGTAGCGATTGAGCCAGCCGGGGAGTTGGCCGCGTCGCTCTGAGGAGCTTC
>DATNHC010000118.1:0-16434 GCA_035605155.1 Solirubrobacterales bacterium | reverse complement strand
CGAGCGACTGCCAGGGCTCGGGCTGGTCGACCTCGAGACCGTGCGTCACGACGGACCTCGGCTGATCGGCAACGTCGCGATCGAGGTCGATCTCGACGGTAGGCAGCGCACGATCGCAGGCTTCGAGAACCACGGCGGCCGCACCCACCTCGGCTCGGGCTGCAGTCCCCTGGGGCGCGTGATCAAGGGGTTCGGCAACAACGGCGAGGACGGCTTCGAGGGCGTCCGCCAGGGCAACCTGATTGGCACCTACCTGCATGGCCCGCTGCTGCCCAAGAACGCCTGGCTCGCCGACCACCTGATCGCCCTTGCCCTGGAGCGCCGCTACGGGAAGCGGCTGCAGCTCGAGCCACTCGACGATGCTCTCGAGCGGACCGCGCACGAGAGCGCCCGCCTCGCCGCAGGTGTTCGCTGAAAGGTCGCACGGCCCATGGCAAGCTGAGGCAACGACTAGCCCTTCGGAGTGCAAGGCAAGACATGGACCCCATGCAGCATGGAGCCATCGCTGAACAGGATCTCCCCTTCGGTGTAGTAGTGACCGGTCGGACAGCTGGCGGTCAGATAGCTCTTTTTCCTGCCCTGGTAGGTGAACTTGCGGCCGATGGTGAGCTCGAACTCGATCGCCGAGCCGGCCCCTCCCGCGATCACCGGAATCTGCGCGACGGTGTGGATGCCGTAGTGGCCGCGGTGGATGCGGGTGATCTTGACCGTGGCGATAACGGCGGTCGGCGCCGGGACGGCGACGTAGGCGTGGGCGAAGAGAAGCGTCGCGCCGCCGTGGACGCCGCCGTTGAAGAGGACGATCGGACCCTTCGCAGCGAACGGCTTCTGTTCGGGGAAAGCGACTTCGACCTCGCCCTCCCCGGAGCCGACGATCGCATCGGGACAAGCCTTCTTCGCATCCACGGTGGAGCGGGCCGTGAGCTGGCCTGCCCTGCAGACGGGCAGGCCCTTGGCGTTCACCTGGATGCTCCTGTCGAAGTCGATGTTCAGGGTCCTGACCGCGGGAGGATGGCTGCCGTCGGCAGTGCCGATCTCAGCCTTGATGCGCGCCAAGATGGGTATCTGGCTGTGCCTTGGCAGCTTGCTTGGGAAGATCCCTCCGTCGTCCTTTAGGAAGAGGTTTCCGGCGCGGATCACGTGCGGCTTGGCCAAGGCGCTCGCCACGACCATCAGCGCAAGCCCGGTCCCGACGGCCACGGCGCAAACCAAACGCTTCCTCATGCTCTTTCCCCTTGCCTCGTGAGTTGGGATCGAGCCGATCCTCCCGGGCCACGCTGGCCGCTACCTCCCCAATATGGGGCCTTTGCTCACCCGGGATTCATCAAACTGGGAAGGCGCACGACGCTATGTCGGCTCCCTGGATCCGTAACGCCACCAGGCGACCGCAATCGAATCAATCGTCCAGTCGCAATGCGGTCTCCAGCTCCGTCGCGAAGTCCTTGACGGGGCGGCCGAAGAGGTCCTCGATGGCGCGCATTCGATTCGTGACCGTGCGACGATCGACGCCCAGCGCCGCAGCGGTCGAGGAGATGTTCCGCTCGGCAGCGAAGTAGGCGCGCAGGGTTTCCCGCGCCACCCCGCCTCCGTCCCGCGCTCTTTCGAGCGGCTCCAGGTAGAGCTGGTGCAGCGAGGTGGCGACAAGGTCGTCGCGGAGGATCGATGCCAGCAGGGCGACATCGGCGTAGCGGACGATGGCCTGCCCCCTGCGCTCGGCGATCGGCAACGCCGCCTTGGCCTGGCGGTGGCTGAGCCGCCAGCCAGAGAGTCCCTCGCCGGGCTCGCCGACGGTCACGAACACCCGATCCAGAGGGATTTCGCCAAGCGCTCGCAGCGCCTGCTCGGTACCGAGCGGGCGACCGCCACCGAGCCAGCAGGCCCAAATCGGCTCCTCCTCTCGGCAGACGGCGAGCAGGCGACGGTCGAGCCTCGCCGCCAGCACGCGCATCGCCTCCGGCGACGCCTCTCCTTTGGCCATCAGGGCGAGGTGGTGGGCGTCGAGGTCATAGCCGAGCTCGGAGTGATCGACCTGCTCGCCGGCGAGCAGGCTCTTGACGCACTCGCGACGCCGCTCCGTGGTGCTGCTCGGCCAGCTCTTCGCCTCGCGGACGTGCTCCTCGCTCACCGCCTCGAGCAAGCGGTCGAAGAGCATCGCCTGCCTGCGCAGCAGGCGGCGAAGAGCGGAGCTCGAGACTTCGGCGTGCTCCGCCTCCGCGACGAGAAGGTCGCCGAGCAGGGCATTGCCGGCGCAATAGCGACGCAGGACGGTGTCCAGCGCAACGCCAGCCCGAGCGGCCAGGCGAGCCTCTGCCAGCAGCGCCGGTGGAACGCCGGGCGTGCGACGCTCGCCGTGCTCGATCAGGTCGAGGGCGTGCTCGAGGGCCGCGGTGAGGGCACCGTGCAGGCTGTGCAGGTAGGTGGGGTCGGCGACCTGGCGGGGATCGGCGATCGCGTACATGCGGGTGGCGATACTCGCTTCCAGCTCCGGGAGTCGCCCGCGCAGGCGAGATGCGAGCGCGGAGCAGGCCTCGTCGAGGGAACGTACGGATGCCGCCGATGCTCGTTGAAGGCTTTTAGGGGTCATGCCCCCCATAATCCTTCAACGAAGGTTGTGTCAACGGCCACTGGATCCGAAGCCGCCGGCGGCGCGGACCGAGTCCGCCAACGAGGTCGTCTCGGCTGGCTCGGCGAGAACGATCGGCGTCACCACCAACTGCGCGATCCGGTCGCCGGGCGCGACCCGGTAGGTCTCGGCCGGGTCCGTGTTGAGCAGCAGCACGCGCAGCTCGCCCCGGTACCCGGCGTCGATCAGGCCCGGCGCGTTGACCAGGGCGATCCCGTGCTTCTTGGCCAATCCAGAACGGGGCAGGACCAGGCCGGCGTGACCCGCGGGAATCTCGACGGCGACGCCCGTGCCGACGCTCCACCTCTCCCCCGGCCCGAGATGCGCTGCCTCGCAGGCGTAGAGATCGAGCCCAGCGTCACCCTCGTGCGCGCGTGTCGGCAGCGTTGCGTCGTCCCTGAGCTTGGCCACGGGCAGCTCCACCGCGGCGAACCCTAGACGACGGCGAGATCGTCGAAGCGGTGCAGCTCGGCGACCGGGAGCTTGGCGCGAACGAGAACGCCGTCATCGCGATCTGTGCGGTGAAGGTCGCCGGCGATCTCGTGCAGCTCGTGCAGGCGGCCGCCCTCTGCGTAGGGGACCAGCAGCTCGACCTCGGCCAGGGTGTCCTCGAAGGCGGCCTCGATCCGCTCGCGCAGCCCGTCCAGCCCATCCCCCTCGAGCGCCGAGACGAGCACCGCGTCGGGATGGCGCAGCTGCGCCTCGGCTTTCTCCGCGGGGCCGAGCAGGTCCGCCTTGTTGAGCACCAGCATGCGCGGCTTGCCGCCGGCGCCGATCTCCTCGAGCACCTCGTCGACGGCGCGCATGTCGGCGGCGAGCCGCTCCTCCGGCGCGGCGGCGTCGATCACATGCAGGATCAGGTCGGCGAGCACGGTCTCCTCGAGGGTTGCCTTGAAAGCCTCGACCAGCTGGTGGGGCAGCTTCTCGATGAAGCCGACCGTGTCGGTCAGCAGGTAGCCGCGGCCGGCGAGCTCGAGGCTGCGCGTGGTCGGATCGAGGGTGTGGAAGAGTCGGTCGCCGACGCCGACCTCGGCGCCGGTGAGCGCGTTGAGCAGCGTCGACTTGCCGGCATTGGTGTAGCCGGCGAGCGCGACCCGGGGCAGCGAGGAGCGCTCGCGGCGGGCCCGCATCACGCCACGATTGCGCTCGAGCCGCGCCAGGCGCCGGCGCAGCGCCGCGATCCGGTTGCGGGCCAAGCGGCGGTCGGTCTCGATCTGGCTCTCGCCCGGGCCCCTGGTGCCGATGCCGCCGTCCATGCGGCCGGCGCCGAGTCGCTCGAGGTGCGTCCAGAGCCCCCGCATGCGCGCCATGTTGTATTCGAGCTGCGCCAGCTCGACCTGCAGCTTGCCCTCGGCCGAGTGCGCGTGGTCGGCGAAGATGTCGAGGATCACCGCGGTGCGATCGATTACCGGTACCCCCAACGCCGCCTCCAGGTTGCGCTCCTGGCGCGGGGCCAGCTCGTCGTCGCAGGCGACCAGGTTGGCGTCGCAGGCAGCGATCTCAGCCTTCACCTCGGCCAGCTTTCCGCGCCCCAGATAACGATCGGGATCGGGCGCTTCGCGCTGCTGGACGGCCACTCCGGCGGTCGCCACGCCGGCGGTGCGCAGCAGCTCCTTCAGCTCAGCGAGCGGCTCCTCGCCGGCCTCGCCGTTGACAAGGCCGATCGCCATCGCCCGTTGACGCGCACGCGGGTTCGAGACGCCGGCGCCAGCAGCGCCGGCGCGCGTCTCGGCGGTGCGTCCGTTTCGCGAGCGATGCACTTCTTTCGATTGTAGGCGGGGAGCCCGCCTAAACCAGTCCGGCTAGGCTTAGCGCCTGTGAGGGTCTTCGTCACCGGCGCGACGGGGTTCATCGGCGGCGAGGTCGCCCGCCAGCTGCGTGCGCGCGGCGATGAGGTGCGCTGCCTGGTGCGCAGCCCCGAGAAGGGAACGAAGCTCGGCGCGCTCGGCTGTGAGCCGATCAGCGGCGACCTCAGCGACGAGACGGCCCTGCGCACCGGCCTGGAGGGCTGCGACAGCGTCGTCCACGCGGCGGCGATGTACGAGGTGGGAATCCCGGCGAAGCAGCGCCCGGCGATGTACGAGGCAAACGTACACGGCACCGAGCGCCTCTTGCGCGCCGCGCAGCAGGCGCAGGTCGGCAAGATCGTCTTTGTCTCGACGGTCGGGGCCTTCGGCAACACCCATCGCAAGGTCGTCGATGAGACCTATGAGCACCCGGGCAAGGAATTCACCTCCTACTACGAGGAGACGAAGCTCGAAAGCCACCGGATCGCCAAGCGGATGATGGTCGAGGAGGACCTGCCCTGCGTGATCGTCCAGCCCGGCGGCGTCTACGGACCCGGCGATACCTCGCAGGTGGCGGACCTGCTCGAGCAGTTCTTCGCCGGCCGGCTGCCGTTGCTGCCCTTCCCCGAGCTGGGCATCTGCCTGACCCACGTCGAGGACGTCGCCGGCGGCATCCTGCTCGCCCTCGACAAGGGCAAGACGGGCGAGACCTACGTGCTGAGCGGTCCGGTGACGACGATGCGTGAGGCGATCGAGACGGTTGCCAACCTGACGGGACGCAAGGCGCCCAAGCACGCCCTGCCGACGCCGCTGCTCAAGGCGATGACGCCGATCGGGCCGTTGGTGGGCAAGCTGATGGGCGAGCCGCCCAATCTGCGCGAGATGATCAGCTCGGCCGATGGCGTGACTTTCTGGGCCACTCACGAGAAGGCCAGCCGCGAGCTGGGCTATGCGCCGCGCGGCATGGAGGAGGGCCTGCGCCAGACGCTGGAAGCCGACGAGCGCTTCCCCGCACCGACGGCATAGGTCACGGGCCGACGATGCGCGTCATCGACGTCATGCACCTCGGACGGCCGCATGTGATCGGCTGCTGGGAGGTCGACGGAATGCTGGTCGATCCCGGTCCCGAGTCCTCGCTCGAGACGGTGCTCGAAGCGCTGGGCGACGAGCAGCCTCGGGCCCTCCTGCTTACCCACATCCACCTGGATCACGCGGCGGCCACCGGCGCCCTGGTGCGTCGCTGGCCCGACCTGGAGGTCTACGTGCACGAGCGCGGCGCTCCGCACCTGGTCGACCCTGCGAAGCTCTTGGCCAGCGCCGAGCGCCTCTACGGCGATCAGATGGAGCGGCTCTGGGGCGAGATCGTGCCCGTGCCGGAGGCCAACGTGAAGCCGCTGACCGGCGGTGAGGACGTCGTCGGCATGCGGGTCGCCTACACACCGGGGCATGCGTCGCACCACGTCAGCTACCTGCATGAAGCCAGCGGCACCGCCTTCGTCGGCGACGTTGCCGCGGTGCGCATCCCGCCCTCGCACCTGATCGTGCCCCCCACCCCACCGCCTGACATCGACGTCGAGACCTGGCTCGACTCGATCGCGATCGTCGAGTCATGGCGCCCCGAGCGCCTTGCGCTCACCCACTTTGGGGCCGTCGAGGAGCCGATCGAGCACCTCGAGGCAGTTCGCCACCGCCTGCGGGAGGAGGCAGACCTCGCCCGGGAGATGGGCGAAGCGGAGTACGAGCGCCGCCACCGCGAGCGGGTCACGGCCAGCGGCGATGCCCAGACGGCCGCCGAGCTGATCCAGTGCGTCCCGCCCGAGTACCAGTGGCGCGGCCTCGACCGCTACTGGCGCAAGCGCGAAGAGCGACAGGCCTGAGCGGCCGGGACTTCCGGCCGAGGGCCGCGTTAGCGTCCTCTCCTCAGTGGGTTCGGGCGTCTCGTCAGCGAACAGGGGAGTCAAAGTGACCATCAGCACCACTCGATCGTCGTTCCGCATCGCTTCGTGTCTCGCAGTTGCCGTCCTGGCGGCAGTCGCGCTCGCCGCCTGCGGCGATGAGGAGGACGCGCAGAGCCTGAGCTTCACGTTGAGCGGCAAGGGCAAAGCCGCCAAGCTCAGCGGGCCGCAGAGCGCCGAGACCGGCCTGACTGAGATCACCTTGAAGAACGACGGCAAAGCCGAAGGCGATATGCAGCTGATCCGGGTCGAGGGGGATCACTCCGCCGGGGAGGTCCTCAAAGGCCTGGGAGCTGCGATGAAAGGCAAAGCCTTCCCGGACTGGTTCTTCGCCGGCGGCGGGATAGGCACCACAGCCGCGGGCAAGAGCCAGACCGTGACCCAGGTGCTCGAGCCCGGGACCTACTACGCCTTCAACACCGAAGGCCCGCTACCCGACGCAAGCTCGGTCCCGTCCGTGACGGTCAGCGGCGAGGCCTCCGAGGAGACGGTGGAGGCCGACGAGACGATCGATGCCTTCGAGTACGGCTTCGAGGCCGAACCGCTGCCCTCGGGCAAGGTCGAGGTCGCCTTCGAGAACACCGGCGCCCAGCCGCACCATCTGCTCGCCGCACCGCTCAAAGGCGACAGCACGGCCGAGGACGTCGAGAAAGCCTTCAAAACCGAAAAAGGCCAGCCGCCCTTCGATGAAAAAGGCTTCCAAACCACCGCCGTGCTCGAAGGCGGCGAAGGCCAGCTGGTCACGCTCGACCTGAAGCCGGGCCGCTACGTGCTCTTCTGCTTCATTACCGATCGCCAGGGCGGCCCGCCGCACGCCCGTAAGGGCATGGTCGACGAAGTCGAGGTCGAGTAGGGCATTCGAGTGCGAGTTGCGCGGGCGCCGGCGCTTATGCCAGGTGCTCGCGCATGCGCTCGACGGCCTCTGCGATGCGGTCGTCGGGCGTCGTCAGCGAGATGCGGAAGAAGCCCTCGCCGCTGGGCCCGTACATCGAGCCCGGCGAGACGACGACGGCCGCCTCTTCGAGAACCAGCTCGGCGAAGGAGGTCGAGGTGTGGCCCTCGGGGACCGGCGCCCAGACGTAGATCGTCCCCCTGGGGGCGCCGACCTCGACGCCGATCTCGCGCAGGGCGTTGACGACCAGGTCGCGGCGGCGGACATAGGTTTCGTTCATCCGCTCCAGCGGGCCGCTCGGTCCCTGCAGGGCGGCGACCCCAGCCATCTGGACGGCCTCGAAGAGGCCGGAGTCGACGTTGGTCTTCAGCCGCCAGTAGGTCTGTACCGCCTCGGCGTTGCCGAGGATCGCGGCGCAGCGCCAGCCGGTCATGTTGTAGCCCTTGGAGAGCGAGAAGACCTCGACGCCGACCTCCTTGGCGCCGGGCGTCGCCAGGAAGCTGGGAGCGACGTAGCCGTCGTAGGTGGTCTCCGAGTAGGCGTTGTCGTGGACGACGAGGATCTCGTGCTCGCGGGCGAAGGAGACGACCATCTCGAAGAAGCCCTCGGGGACGACGGCGCCGGTCGGGTTGTTGGGGTAGTTGAGGAACATCAGCCGCGCCTTGGCGGCAACGTCGGCAGGCACGGCGCTGAGGTCGGGGGCGAAGCCCAGCTCGGGGACCAGCGGCAACAGCTCGGCCCGCGCGCCAGCGAGGATCGGGCCGCCGGTGTAGACCGGGTAGCCGGGGTCCGAGGCGAGCGCCACGCCGCCCGGGTCGAGGAAGGCGAAGCAGAGGTTGTAGATGCACTCCTTGGCGCCGATCGCCGGGATCACCTCGCTCTCGGCGTCGATCTCGACCCCGAAGCGGCGCTCGTAGAACTCGGCGCAGGCCTGGCGGAACTCCTCGCGGCCGCGGTTGCTTGGGTACTGCTGGTTGCCCGGGTCGGCAACTGCCTCCTGCATCGTCTTGACGACGTGGGGGTAGGTCGGTTCGTCCGGATCGCCGATCCCGAGGCTGATCACGTCGATGCCGGCGGCGCGCTTGTCGGCGATCGTCCGCTCCAGCTCCTGGAACTTGTAGGGAGGCATCGCCTCCAGCCGCTTTGAGGGATCCGAGATCGCCATGGCCGCGGAAATCTATTCGTCCAGCCTGGCGAGCGCGCCGAGCAGCTCGGCCGAGAGCTCACCCGAGCAGATCGGCTCGGCCCAGCCGCTGAGCGTCACGTCGAGCTCGTCGGAGATCTCGACCTCGAGCTGCCCCCCGTCGAGCTCGACCGTGATCGGGCTCTGGGCACCCCGCAAGAAGGCGGTGACCGCGGCGCCGCTGGCGCCGGTGCCAGAGGAGAGCGTCTCCCCCACGCCGCGCTCGAAGATGCGCGCCCGGACGTGGCTGCCCTCGGTGCGCAGGAACGAGACGTTGGTGCGGTTGGGGAAGAGGTCGTGACCTTCGATCGGCGGCCCGATCTCACCCAGGGCGAGCGCCTCGAGCTCCTCGCCGACGACGATCGCGCACTGGGGATTGCCGATCGAGACGTGCTGGAAGGCCCACTCGCGCCCGGCCGCGCTCAGCGTCCCCGATCCATCCGCGGGGCCCGAGGGAAAGTCCTTCGACGCGGTCGCCGCGCGGCCCATCTCCACCGAGCATGTGCGCTCCGAGGTGATCGTCGGTGTGATCGGCCCCGCAGCCGTCTTGATCGAGAAGGTGTCCTCGTCGGTCCAGCCATGCCGGCGCAGGTAGAGGATCGCCTCGCGGGCGCCGTTGCCGGAGAGCTCCGCCTCGGAGCCGTCAGGGTTGAAGATGCGCAGCTCGGCGACAAACGCGGGATCGGCGCTGCGGGAGAGCAGCAACACCCCGTCGGAGCCGAGGCCGAAATGGGGATCGCAGATCAGCCGGATGCGTCCTGCCGTGAGCTCCCAGGGAAGCTCCTCCGCCTCGGCGATCAGGTAGTCGTTGCCAAGTGCCTGCCACTTCTCGAAGCGCATCGCGGCAGCCTACCCAGCGCCGCCGTCCGCTCGCCGATCAGTCTTTCGTCACGTAGACAGCGGTCGGCGACGTCGCCCCGTAGTTGGCATTCCAGGCGATCGTCGCCGGGCATTCGACGATGCCTTCTTTTTCGAGCAGGCCCAGGGTGGCTACGAAAATGGTTTCCGCCGGTTCGCCGCCGTGGATGGCGAATTTGGTCGAGAATTTGCCGTAGGTGCACTTGAAGGTTCCGACGCCACAGGAGAACGCCAGTTTCGGTTCGCCCGTGATACCCGCGAAGGTGAGTTTGCCGTCCGGTATTGCTTCGCGTTCGATCGCCGATACCCATTCGAGGTTGATCGCCGAGACGGAGCAAACCATCCCTTTCCAGGTGCAGGTTGCGAAGACGAGTTCGGTGATTTTCCCGAAGACCGGGTTGTTGGCAGTCGACGTGGTCTTGTTGGTGATTTTCGAGCTGGTGCAGGTGATGTTGCCCTGCGCCGTCGTCAGCTGGGTGTTCGTCGCCGTGCTTTTGAATTCCGTTCCCGCGGTGTACTGGTTTCCCACCACACAGGGAACCTGATTCGTTTTGCAGAGCACGGTTTTTTCCGCGGCGCGCGCCTGCGAGGCGCCAAGCAGGGCGACTCCTGCAAGAGCGAGGAGCGCGACGAGGCCGAGCCGTGGCGCCGGGTGCATGATCAAGAAAAACTTAGCATTAGATCCAGGCGGCCGCTTGCACGATCGAGCCGGCCGCCTCCTCGTCGGAGAGCTCGGTGCGGTCCACGCAGCGCAGGTTGGGAACCTTGCGCATCCAGGTGAGCTGGCGGCGGGCGTAGTTGCGGGAGCGCTTCTTCATCGTCTCTAGGTCCCCGCTGAGCACCTCGTCGAAGCCGAGGGCTTTGCGCGCCGTCCAAGAGGGCCCCGCCTCTTCGGCACGCTCGACCTCCGCCCGCGCGCCTGCAGCGACGATCGCCTCGGTGCGTGCGTCGATTCGCTCGTAGAGCTGCGCCCGGTCCATGTCGAGCCCGAAGATCGTCGTCGGGTGACGGGTCTCTGGCGACCAGAGCTCGGAGTCCTCGGCTTCGGGCAGCGCCTTGACCAGCGAGAGCTCAGCCAGCGCCGCCCGCAGATAGAGCCCCGTCCCCCCCACGACGATCGGCCGTCGTCCGGCCTCCAGCGCCGCGTCGATCTCCGCATGCGCCAGCGGCATGTAGTCGCCCACCGAGAAGTGCTGCGTGACCGGCACGAACCCCACCAGCCGATGCTCGAGCCTCGCCCGCTCCTCTGCAGTGGCGACCCCGGTTAGCGTCGAAAGCCCCTCGTACACCTGCAACGCATCGCACGAAATGGCCACCGGATCCTCCCCACGCTCCCGCAGCTTCTCCGCCAGAGCGACGGCGACGCCCGTCTTCCCGACACCGGTGGGGCCAAAGATGGCGATTACGTTCATCGATGGATTGCGGAGAGGCTCCGTGAAGCGGGAATCGGGGCTGCTCCGAACGGCTTGTACTTTTTCGTGAATCCCAATCTCGGACGGCTCTAACCGCTTCACCGAAAAAGTTGAGTGAGGGGCTGCCCCGATTCCCGCTACCCGATCCGGCTCAATAGCTTCTCCGTCCCTGTGAGCGTCTGCGAGGTTGCTGCTGAGATCTCCACATCAACAAGCTCGCCAGGACCGGCAGTCCCGTCGAAGTTCACCGCCTTGTTGTGCCGCGTCCGCCCCCGCAATCGTGTCTCATCCGTGCGGCTGGCCCCTTCGACCAGCACCTCCATCTCGCGCCCAACAAACCGTTGCGCCCGTTCCGTCGCTCGCCGCTGCACCAGCTCGACTAGCCTCTCCATGCGCTCGACCTTGACCGGATGCGGAATTTGATCCTCCATCTCGGCGGCCTCGGTTTCGCGTCGGGGCGAGAAGACGAAGGTGAAGGCGCTGTCATAGCCGACCTCCTCGACGACCTCGAGGGTCTGCTCGAAGTCGGCCTCGGTCTCCCCCGGAAAGCCGACGATGATGTCGGTGGTGATCGCGCAGTCGGGCACGTGCTCGCGGATCAAGGAGACGCGGTCCATGTAGCGATGGCGGTCGTAGGTGCGCCGCATGCGCTTGAGGATCGCGCTCGAACCCGATTGCAGCGGCAGGTGGATGTGCTCGCAGACCGCCGCTAGCTCGGCGTGGGCGCGGATCACGTCCTCCTTCATGTCCTTGGGATGGGGACTTGTGTAGCGGATGCGCTCGATGCCCTCGACCGCGTCGACCCGGGCCAGCAGCTCGGCGAAGCCGATCCGCACCGGCTTGGGCAGGTCGCGGCCGTAGCTGTTGACGTTCTGGCCCAGCAGCGTGATCTCGCGCACCCCGTCGGCGGCGAGCGCCTCTGCCTCCGCCAGCAGCTCAGCTGGGTCGCGACTGACCTCACGGCCGCGGGTCGAGGGCACGATGCAGTAGGCGCACTTGCAGTTACAGCCCTGCGAGACCTGCAGCCAGCCCTGGAACTCACGCACCCGCCGGGTCGGCAGGTGTCCGGAGAAGTCCTCGAACTCGAAGTAGCCCTGGGCGCTGAGCGAGTCGGAGTTGAGGAACTCGGCCAGCTTGTGGATCTGCCCGGGACCGAAGGCTACGTCGACGAAGGGGAAGCGTTGGAAGACCTCGTCCTTGACCGATTGGGCCCAGCAGCCGCCGACCCCGATGACGCGCTCGGGATCTTCGGACTTGATTCGCTTTGCCGCGCCCAGGTGAGCAAGGAAGCGGCTGTCGGCTGACTCGCGGATCGAGCAGGTGTTGAAGAGGATCACGTCGGCGCCCTCTCGATTGGGGGCCTCCTGATAACCCAGCGACTCGAGCATGCCGCGCATGCGCTCGGAGTCGTGCACGTTCATCTGACAGCCGAACGTTGTGACGTGGTAGCTGGGCATGCGCCCAGCGTAGCGAGGCCGAAGGCCTGCTACTACTCGCCCTCTATCTCTTCTACTTCCTCGGTCGCCTTGTGCAGCGCCGCCTCCTCGTGGTGTTCCTCGTCTTGGGCGTGGAGCACCGAGAGCGTGGTCGTGGCGCCGATCAAGGCGACGAACCAGAGCGCGACGAGGGTCCCAAAGCGACCTGGGAAGCCCTTGGCCCGCAGGCCGACGAAGCTGATCAGGACAGCGGAGACCGCCAGCCCGACCCCGCAGACGTAGAAGAGGTCGCCATTGCTCATCGGCCGGGAATCCTATGCGTTAGCCGTGCCTTTAGGCGGCTTCGGCAACTGGCGGCGGCTCCACCCCGGCGGGCGTCGCCTCAGCGCCGATGCCGAGCGCGGCGCGCACCTTCTCTTCGATCTCGGCGGCCAGCTCTGGGTTCTCGACCAGGTACTGCTTGGCGTTGTTGCGCCCCTGTCCCAGCCGGGTCTCGCCGTAGGAGAAGAACGAGCCCGACTTCTGCACCATGTTGTGCTCGATGCCGAAGTCGATCAGGGCGCCCTCGCGGGAGATGCCCTGGCCGTACTCGATCTCGAACTCGGCCTGGCGGAAGGGCGCCGCGCACTTGTTCTTGACGACTTTGACCCGCACCCGGTTGCCGACCGCCTCGGTGCCGTCCTTGAGCGTCTCGATGCGGCGGATGTCGAGCCGTTGGGAGGCGTAGAACTTCAGCGCCCGGCCGCCCGGCTGGGTCTCGGGCGAGCCGAACTGGACGCCGACCTTTTCGCGGATCTGGTTGGTGAAGATGCAGACCGTGTTTGTGCGGCTGAGGTTGCCGGCCAGCTTGCGCATCGCCTGCGACATGAGGCGTGCCTGCAGGCCGACGGTGGTATCGCCGATCTGACCGTCGAGCTCTGCCTTCGGGGTCAGCGCCGCGACCGAGTCGATCGCCACCACGTCGACGGCCGCCGAGGCGATCAGGCGGTCGGCGATCTGCAGCGCCTGCTCGCCGTAGTCGGGCTGGGAGACGAGCAGCTCGTCGGTGTCGACGCCGATCGCCCGCGCGTAGATCGGGTCCATCGCGTGCTCGGTGTCGATGAAGACGCAGACCCCGCCCTTGGCCTGGGCCTCGGCGATGATGTGGTAGATCAGCGTCGTCTTGCCCGAGGACTCCGGGCCGAAGATCTCGACGATCCGGCCGCGCGGCACCCCACCGATGCCGAGCGCCTGGTCCAGCGCCAGCGCCCCGGTCGGGATCGCTTCCACCGGCAGGGCGCTGTCGGCGCCGAGGCGCATCAGCGCGCCCACGCCGAAGTCGCGCTCGATCTGGGTCACGGCCGCCTCGAGCGCCGCGTCCTTCGCTTTTGCCTCTTTGGCCGAGGCGTCCTTCAAAGCCGCTTTTTTGTCTGCCATCTCTTCCACCTCACTGCCGCCCGTCTTCGGACAGCTCGACTTGCGCCAGCGGGATGTATCTCGCACCCTGCGGCTGGAGTTCAGAACGGTAAAGAGCCAATCGGCGGCAACTCGTGGCCTGCAACAAAGCCTTCGGCAGCCTTCCGGGGGGCTTGGAGACCCCTAAGGGCTGCCTGGACCCCCGTCCCGCGGACTTGACCCGCGCCGCCGTCACATGCGGCCAAAAGGCGCGCTTCTCCGGCTTGTAGAGACGGGCGGCGACCAACTTCTCCTGCAGCTCAGCCTGGAGGGACACGATGGCGGGCGACTCGACGGGCAAGACGAACAGCCTGGCTCGCCTCAGGCTTGGCTTGGCGACCGGATCGCCCAGCTCGGCCACTGGCGCAGGTCTCCTCAGCGAGGAGACGATCTCTGCCAGGGCCTCGATTTCCCTCTCCGGCATATAGCCGAGGAAGGCAAGGGTGATGTGCAACGACTCCTCCGGGACTGCCCGGAGAGCGGGATCCTGCAGCTCGCGCTTGCCCCAGCGCGCGATTCCCGCTCGCAGCGCCGCTGGCAGATCCAGGGCGATGAACAACCGTGCCCGCGGGCTCTTCAGTCTCTCCTTCGCCATCCCGACCCACGCTAAGGGTCGCTGACGCGCGGGACAACACCCAGGCGTCGCGAAAGCCCGCCGTCTCTGGCTACAAAGGCGGCTCGGCGCCGCTGAGCAGGATTCGCAGCAGGTGCATGCCGACCAGAGCGGAGCGCTCGCGAACGTCGGCGCGGCCGCCGGGAATGACGTGGTCGCGTGCCAGCGCGGTGCCATCGGCCAGGCGCGCGTTGAAGCAGACGTAGCCGACTGGCTTCTCCTCAGTGCCTCCGTCCGGCCCGGCTATGCCGGTGATCGAGACGGCGACGTCGGCCTCGAAGCGCTCCAGAGCGCCGATTGCCATCGCCTCGGCGACCTCGGGCGAGACCGCCCCCCTGGTCTCGATCAGCCCCGGATCGACCCCGAGCAGGCCCGCCTTCGCCTCGTTCGAGTAGGCGACGACGCCGCCAGCCATGTAGGTCGAGGCACCGGCCAGATCGGTGATTCGCGCTGCGAGCAGGCCGCCGCTGCAGGACTCCGCCAAGCCCAGCCGGTGTCCCTCCTGCAGGAGAGCAGCGACCTGCGAATCGATGGTCTCGCCCTCGAGGCTGAACAGCTGGCGCTCGTGCCGCGCTGCCAGCCCGGCGCGCACCGCCTCGGCCGTGCTTGTGGCTTCCTCGCGAAAGCGCACGTCGATCTCGATCTCACCGCGCCGCAGGCAGGTGGTGATCTCCACCTCGGGCAGGGCGATGCCCTCGCTCTCCATCTCACGCAGGCTCTTGGCGATCTCCGACTCGGGAATGCCGAACATGCGCAGCGTGTAGCCGAGCAGCGGCGAGGCCTGGGCGAGCAGCTCGACGACCGGCGCCGTCTCGAGCGCCGCCGGCCACATCGGCTGCAGCTCGCGCGGCGGCCCCGGCAGGACGACGACGACCCTGCCGTCGGCGGGGACGACCAGCCCCGGAGCGGTGCCCACTGGGTCGAGCGGAATTGCGCCCTCGGGCACCATCGCCTGCTTGCGATTGGCCTCCCGGACCGCCTCGGGGTCGAATTTGAAGCGGCGGGCGAAGTTGCGCAGCACGGCGGCGATCTTCTCCTCCATCGCCTCGTCGAGGACCATCTCGCGCCCGGCGAAGCTGGCAACCACCTCGGCGGTCAGGTCGTCAGCCGTCGGGCCGAGCCCGCCAGAGGTCACGATCAGGTCCATCTCCTCGGCTGCCATGAAACGCAGCGCCGCCTCGAGGTCGTCGGGACGGTCACCGACGACGAGGATGTGGGCAACCTCGACCCCGAGCTCGGCCAGGCGTTCGGAGATCCAGGGCCCGTTGCGATCGGCGATCCGCCCGGTCAGGACCTCGGTACCGGTGACGACTATCCCCGCCCGAACCTCGCTAGCCATCGATGGCTCGCCCTCGTCTGCTGCACGAAGAAGCAGCTTGCAATGCTTGCCTGCTCACGCTCACAGACAGCTGGGCCGCTCTGTTTCGCCAAGCTCGGTCAACCGGCCGGCGGAGTCGATCGAGTACCCAATCGGGCTCGCGGTCGGTGGGATTTCAGCTTGCTTGCCGTCGATGAGCATCGAAACTTCTCCGTTGCCGAGGGAGACGGTGAAGCTACCGGACCGGAAGGGGCCCTCCTCGGCTCCCGCTTCGAGGACCTGCCCCTCGACCAGCGGCTCACCTTTGCCACCGAGCAGGCAAACCCAGACTTCGGACAGCGCCGCGAGGCGCACCGAGACGCCTTTGGCGGCCGTCGCGGCTTTCGTCTGCTGCGAGCCGTTGCCGCCGTCGGTTGCACCGGCCTGACTGGCAGGGCTCCGTTTGGCGCCGCCCTCTCCGTCTCCGCCCCGCCACGGGGCAGCGATCGCGATCGCCGCAACCAGCAACACCGCAGCAGCTGCGAGCCAGCCCAGGCGGAGAGGCGAGCGTCGTCCGCGGCTCGCCGAGCCCGTGGCCGTGGAGGCTGCGATGGGGGCCAGCTCATGGTCTGGTCCGCGCCCACCCTGGGGACCTTCAACCTCCGTGCGGTAGTCCTCGACCAACCGATCTCCGTCGAGCCCCAGGAACGAGGCGTAGGCGCGGATGAAGCCCCGCGTGTAAACGCCTCCGGGAAGCGCGTCCCATTCCTCGTTCTCGATCGCACGCAGGAAGCGTGCGCGGATCCGGGTCGCGGCTTCGACCTCGGAAAGCTCGATCCCACGGCGGTTTCGCGCTCTGCGGAGAACTGATCCGATCTGGCTCTCCATGAGCCAATTGTCCTACCCGGCCGCCGCACTGACCAGGGGAGGATGCAGGAGCTACT
>DATNHC010000117.1:0-15054 GCA_035605155.1 Solirubrobacterales bacterium | reverse complement strand
GTTGAGGGTGAACTGGGGCCGATCGAGGCGCACCGAGGCCACCCGCACGTCGAGCGGGATGCCCTCCAGGAAGGGTGGGATCGGATCGGAGACGGCGGTGATCCGGGCGCTTACGGGGTCGAGGTGCAAGGCGACGCGGATCACGACCACGCCGAGATCGAAGGGCCCGGCAACCGCCGGGGAGACGATCGCCATGCTCAGCGGGGCGCCTTTGTAGGGGCCTGTCAGGTAGGCGGTTCCCGGGGCCCAGTAGGGGTCGGGGCCTGAGCCCAGCGCGGCATAGACCGAGCCCACGCGCGAGGCGGCCGGGCAGCTGGGCGCGGCCTGCTCCTCTTTGCCGCTCCTCGCCTGGGCGGCGGTGAGGGCACCCTCGGTGCAGATCGCCGTGCCGGCCAGCTTGGCGACCAGGCCCGGCGGCGGGGTGAGGGAGACGGTCGAGAAGCGCTGGGAGCCGTCGGGCCGGCGGAGGTTGACGAGGAAGGGGCTATAGGCCTTGGCGATCGGGCTGGCGGTGCCGGCATCGAAGCTCGGGGCGTGGGGCAACCCAGAGGCAGAGGCAGGGCAGCTCCCGCCGCCCGGCGCGCCGGCGATGGTGAAGGGCTGCGTTGAGACATCGGGGGCGTTGCCCGACCAGGGGTATAGCTCGGTCTCGATCGCATAGTCCCCGCAGGCATCGGGCGTGGTGAGCGCCGCCCGGGGGCCGGGGAAGAAGCTCACCTGCAGGCTCGAGAAGGGGAACTGCGGGTTCTGATCGAAGGAGGCGGTGAGCTGGCCGGTGTTCGGGTCGGCGTCGATCCGCCCCGGGAGCTTGACGACGATGCCGCGCTCTGGCTGCTTGATCACGAGGTATCCCGCGAGCAGGGTGCCGAGCGGGTTGGAGTAGGGCTCGGCGAGGAAGACAGAGCCCGAGACGTGCTCTTTGAGCAAGGGCGTGTCGACCTCGACTGAGGCAACGCGCGAGGCCGCTGGGCAGCCCGCACCGAAGTCGGAGTCGGACGTCTCGTTCGCCAGCTGGGCCTGGCTGCAGGCCGAAAGCCCGCCACCGGCCGCCGGGTTCACGGTCATCCCCTCGGGCAGGGTGACGACGGCTTTCTTCAGGTCCGAGTCGGCCCGCTGGGTGGGGTCCTTGAGCCCGGGGTCGTCGACCTCGATGCCGAACTCAAAGCCCGAGGGCGAAGAGGCGAGGTTGGTGGTCGGAGCGGCGCGGACCTCAGGCGCGAAGCCGAGGGCGGCACAGTCTTCCATCGCATCGCTTTGGACGGTGTCAGAGAAGGTGGCCGGGATCGGATCCGGTGCGACCGGGTCGCCGCTCCACCAGGCAAGTGCCTCGAAGTCGGTGCTCAGTGGCCCCGTGCAGCTGCGCGGCAGGGTCAGATAGGCCTGCTCGTCCAACGTCGAGGGACAGATGTCGTCGTCGAGGGTGTCGCCGTTGTGGTCGGTGTCGCTCAGGGCGCATTTGCCTCGCGCTTTGTCATGACTGGGGGAGGCGGGGTTGCCCCAGAGGATCGTGTCGGCGGCCAGCAGTTCGACGATCTGCGAGACGTTGACCGAGGAGGCGACCACGTTGAAGGGATAGGTCGGCTTGATCGTCACATTGAGGTAGATCGGCAGGGCGGCGACGATGAAGCCGTAGCGCGTGGCGCTGCCGGGGCTGGGGTTCAGGTTGTAGATCGGGACGGTTTCTTCGCCGGTGATGCCGAGGCCGCCCATTAGGACAGCCCTGAAGGTGCCGAGCGCGGTGTTGGGGGAGCAGGTTTTGCCGATGAAATCGAGCGCATCGCACTGTGGGGCCGCGGTCGTGTCGCCAACGAAGCCCGCCGGCGCCGTGACGTGCAGATCGCGCAGGGCGCCATCGACGGTGATGAAGCCTTTCGGCCCGATCGTGGTGTTGACCTCGAAGGAGGTCCTCATCGCGAAGGGGTGAGAGCCGGCCAGGGTGGCAGGGCTCTCGTCTTCCTCGGTGAAGGCGACTTCGGGGTTGGAGAGGCCGAAGTCGGCCTCGGCCGGGGCGACGAGCATCGCCATCGCCAGAACGAGGCAGAGCAAGCTGAGCAACAGGCGCCTCATCGTGCCGCCCTCCCTCGTTTGTGGGATTTGCGCTTGACGCAGCGCGCCTTGCCGGAGCGCCTCACCTTCCTGAAGCCGCGCCGGCAGCGCTGGGGCGTGCTTTTGACCACGTTTCCTGGGCCTTCGAAAGCCGCGGTGGCGGCGCCCGCATCAGGCGGGGCTGGGGGCCCAGCCCCCGCGCAGCCCTGCCCTTCGCAGGCCGGCGTGGGCGGCGGCGGATCGGGGAAGCCGCCGCCCACGCGGGCGACGTATACGTCGTTCAGCTCGGTGTCGGCGCCGACCAGCGAGCTGCGGGTGCCGAAGAAGACGTTGTCGCCGGAGGGATCGGTGTCGAGGAAGATCGACTGGGAATCACTAGTGCCGGAGGAGATCAGGTCGATGCAGCCGCCGTTTGCCTCGTAGAAGGTCGGGCTTGATTCCGTGCAGCTGCCACTGCCCGGCTCCTCCCACTGATAGACGTCGAGAACGCCGTTGGTGTCCTCCGGAGAGAGTGCCTCATAGCTTTCGAAGAAGACGCGGGAGCCATCGTCGGAAAGGACGCGAGGGGCGTGGTGGTTCAGCTTCCAGCCCTGGATCCGAGCAGCTAGCGGATAAAACGGTTCGCCTTCCGGCCGCACTCCGGTCGGATTGCAGGAGACGCAGAGGAGCTCTTTGGCCTCGGCGTCGTAGCGGTAGACCTCTGCGGCCGGCTCCCGGATCGCGAGGTCGCGGTTGTCGAAGCCGGTCGGCGTCGGGCCGGCGAAGGACATGAACACCGCGTAATTGCCGTCGGGACTGATTCGGGCACCGCGGTTGCCCGGTGAAAGACCGATCGGCTTGACCCGTCGCTGGAGGTTACCTGCAGCGTTCGCAGCAAGCACGTCCTTTTCAGCAAGCGCCATAATGAAGCTGAAGGATCCGGCATCCCCTCCGGGGTCGGCCTCATAGAGGTAGAGGTTGCGGGCTCCTTTGCTCCCCTCGCCGGCCCCGTCGAGATCCTCGGCGGAGGCAAAGTAGACCCGCGAGAGGTCTTCGCTAGCCCCCATCGGTCCGATAACCCTTTTTGCAATCAGCTTCGTCGCCTCGGGATCTCCGGCTTCTGCCTTGGCCAGGTCGAATTCGTAGAGCTCGTCTTGGCGAGGCCCGGAGGCAAAGGTGAAGATCGCCTTCGAGCCGTCATCGGCGGCGGTCCAGAAGTAGGCCGGATCCGTCGCGACCAAGCTCGAGACTTTCAGCGTTTTCTGACCGTCGAGGCGCAGGTAGATCGTGCCTAGATCGACGCCCGCTTGCGAGTCGCTATAGGCGGTCCAGTAGATGCGCGAGCCGTCGGCGGAGATCGCGTTTTGATGGCTCGAGTAATCAGCACCACTATCTGTCCGCGTTCCAACCGAGCACGGGAGCGGGCTCGGGTTGCCGTTCGGCAGGTAGCAGACAAAGCGCAGCTCACCTTCGACAATCTCGTAGAGCAGCGGAGCGAACGGGTCGCTCAGCGTCGGGGCTTTGGGGTGAAGCTCGTCGTTGGCGGTGAAGACGGTGTGACTGCCGTTATCCGAGAAGCCCCTGACCCTCAAGGCGTAAAGATTCGCCGGCCGCGCCGGCGGTACCACAGTGGTCAGCGCCTCATAGCTCAGGGGCTCGGCACAGCTGTCTTGGCGGTAGAGGTTGGTGTATTTCGGAATCGCGTCCGTCACCAGTGGCGCCAGCGAGTAGTTGGCCAGCCAGCCCGTGCAGAGGTCCTCCGAGAAGCCCCCGAATTCATTGTGGAAGGTCGCCGTCGCGAGAACGGGTGTGAAGGTTCGTGGCGGCGATATCCCCTTGCTCACCCAGCCCGAGGCCAGTCGCTTGGCCAAGTACTGCGAAACGAAGCCCGCCGACTCGGAGTCGGCAAAGGCGGTCGAGGAGGTGTAGGTGAAGCGGTCGCCCGAGGGTGCGGCCTGGTCGATCTCGATTTCGTCTGGCCGAGCGCTGTTCCTGAAAATCCAGAGCGCCGCCTCACCGCCCTCCTTGTCGACCGGGGAAACCATCTCGTAGGCGCGGCAGTCGGGCAGGGCGCCGGAGGGACCGCCGCGGAACTCGTCGTTCGAGCATGGCTCGGGCGCGATCGTCGCCGCAAAGGTCCGGAAAGTCCGTTCCTGGCCGATCACCGGACCGCCGCCCGTGCTTTCAGCTAGGAAGCGGTAATGGTAGGTAGTTCCCGGTTCCAGGCCGCTTAGAGAGACGCCGGCCGTCCGCAGAGATTCGTTCGTGATCCTGCCGGTCAGCACCGCCGCCGCACTCGTCTCCGTGCAATCCCCGTTTGAGCATTTGCCGATGCCATACTGAACCCGGTAGGTGGTGTCGGCCCAAAAGCGAGGGTTGATCTCGGCTTTGACGGCCGCCTCGTCGCGGCCCACTTCGGTCGCGAACTGGTCACTAATCTGCGGCGGATTGAGCGGCGGGTCTTCGCAGCCGGTCGGCGCCGCGCCGTAGGCGCTGATGTAGCTGTGGTTTTCTTCGGGTTTGCCGTTTTCGTGAATCACATAGAGGTTAGGGCCCTCGCTGCCGACACACTGGTTCACTCCCACGCCTTGGACGTCCTCCCATTGGAACTGCGGGAAGACGTCCGATTCGAACGCTGCGAACTCATCGGCCGCTTTCATCCCTTCGATCGGATTGCCCGATGCATCGTACCCAAGTACATAGGCACCGCTGAGGAATGCCCCTTCGACTGCATACGTCGCACCGTCACCGTCCACGGCGACTGCTTCAGGGTGGGTGACCGCGAATTTCGATTCACCTGGTTTTCCGGGAGAAAGCGGTTCGCCCGTTGGGCTCAGCTTGTAGATGTCTGGAGCGTCCTGCAGAGCGACATAGAGATTGCCCGTGACGTCACTCGTAAGCGATCTGACCGTTTCGCCGTCGAAGGCTTCCAACGCTCCCCCGAAGGGAATCTGCGCTTTGAACGTGCCGTCGGTCTCGAACTCCTGGATGCGGTCTTTGTCACCGACGAAGATCGTGTCGGTGGCCGGGTTGTAGGTGATGTAGTTGCCGGCGGACACAAAGGAGAGTTCGCCCGGACCGGTACCGAAGATCCCGGCGCCGCAGACGTCGCCGCCTTCCAGGTCAGCTTTCGTGCAGACGTCGGCGCCCGTTGTCTTGTTTACTTCGCCGCCGAACATCAGCAGGAATTCGCCGGCGGGGCTGAACGCCTGTACGCGGTGGCTTGAGGGCTCGGAGACGTAAACATTGCCGTCCCCAGCGACGGTTATGCCCATAAAGTGTTCTGACTGCCCGGCACCAGTGCCTTCGACGCCCGATTTGCAGATGGTGGTGCAGATCTCGAATTGATCCGACGGTGTGTCTCCCGGCGCTCCCTCGGGAGCCACGTCCCAACCCCATGCCTTGACGAAGACGCCCCAGGCGGTGAACTCGTCGATCCTGCGATTACTGAGGTCACTGACATAGACGTGACCGCTTGCGGGATTGCCGGCGACGCCCCAAGGGTTATTGAGCTGATCGGCGTCGCCGCCACGAGTCAGATCCCCATCCGGAATCCGCATGAGGAGGTCCGGGGCGGCTGCGCTGGCGGAAACGGGCACAAGCAGAAAGCTCGCAGAAAGGAGGGAGAGTGCCGCGGCGAAGACAGCACTTACAGCGTGCCACCCGGTCGGCCGGTCACCCGCTGTTGTAAGTAGAAGTCTCGGGGTTCTCATTCAGTGCCTCCAGCGGCGCTTGGGCTTAGTGGACGGAGTTGTGTGAAGCGAGTGGGTTGAGGTGTGTGCGTCAGCGGACCCGGCGACCGCATCCAGGCAGCGGCTCTGCCACCCGGATGCTTGGTCGTCGTCATGGTCGATTCCTGCTGCTTTCTACGGCGCGGTGACCGCCCAGGTGCCGTAGAGGTAGCCTTCATGGAACACTATGTTCAGCACGGCGCCGGCAGTTGCGGCTCCCGGGGGAACCTGTTTGAAGTATCCTCCAACTCCCGGTTGGCTCGGGTCGCCTACAACTGGGTTTGCGATTCCAGGAAACGGTTCCCTATTGACTGCAGCAGGAGAGGTAAACCCCTCATAGACGCAGAGATGTCCGTCGTCGGCGGTGGGGTTAGCGGCAGTCCCTGAGCAGGTGGTGAAGAGGAGCTCTTCGAACCCTTCTTCGCATTCGGTGAGTTCGATGCCCGTTTTGCCGTCGCAGAGTTCACCCGCGCCACCACCGATTTTTTCTTCGCCTCCAAGAGTGATTTCTTTCGTAGAGAGGTAGTGAACGTGGTCGCCGTCGAGCGGAGCGGCAAGGCGGATCGGGAAGGAGAGGTCGACGGCATCGCCGGTCTGCGGTCCATCGGCATGGTGGAACATCCACGTGCCGGTCTCCGTCTCCCCGCTGGGAAGAGTGCCGCCGGCGGTCCAGGGCTCACCGGGGGCGCCAGGGTCGCCCTGCGGGCCTTCGGGACCGGTGGCCCCCGTGTCGCCCTTGGTTCCCGGGTCGCCCTTGGGGCCGGCCGGACCCTGTGCGCCGGGGGCGCCGCTTTGGCCGGCGTATTTCTTGGCGATCTTGGTGACTTCTTTTTTCTGCTTCCCGGTCAGTGCCCCACCGGCGGCGATCGCGGTGCCGGCGAGGGCGGCGATCAGGGCGACGATGGCCACGATCAGGCCGGCGGTGCCGAAGCGGTCTTTGAAGCGGTAATAGAGATCCATCAGCTGGCTGCTCCTCCTGTGATGCCCGCCAGGAGAAGCCTGGCCGGCTTTGTCGAGACCTCGGTGCTTCCCTGGCTCGCGGCGATTGCCGAGATCACTCCCGGGCGGCTGAGCCGGTTGCCTGGTGGCGAGAGCATCGAAATCTCTTCTCCTTGTCCCGTGAGCCCCTCTGCCCGCCACTTCCCTTTGCGGCTTCCGCGAGGCTCGGTTGTCCCTGTTGCTCGCCCGCTTTCGCAAACGGGCTATGCCGGGAGCATAAAAGAATTGTTTTCTGAATGCAAGTACTAGTTTTCGAAATGAAGGAGCGTGGCTCTAAATAGCCGTCTCCAGAGCGAAGCGGCGAGCCTCGTCGCGGCCGATGTAGGGGGCAAGCGTGAGCTCGACGAGGTCGGGGAGCAGCTTCAGAAGGCTCTCGACGTCGCCCGCTTTCAGGCGCCGCGAGATCAAGGTCGCGATGCCGCCCATCAGCACCTGGTCGCGAACTTCGACGTCGAGCTTGGCGCTCGTCGGCGGCCGCACGGTTTCGGCGAGGAGCTGCATCGCGTCGCGGTAGCGGGCGGCGATCTCGCCGCCCGCGGCGAGGGGCTCGACCAGGTAGAAGCGGGCCACCGCCGCGTCGCGGGAGAGCGCGCCGAGCAGGGCCGCGAGCCTGTCGCGCACCTGCTCGGGCCAGGGCTCGGAGGAGTCCGAGGCGGCGAGCATCGCGCCGCGCATGTGCTCGTCGATCATCGCGTAGGCAGCGAGGAAGCAATCCTCCTTGCCCCGGAAGTGCTCATAGAAGGTGCGGCGCGAGATCTTCGCCGCATCGGTGATGCGGCCGATCGTCGTCGCGTTGAAGCCGTACTCGGCGACGGCGTCGACGACGCCGTTGAGCAGCCGCTCGCGCTGGTTCTCGGTGACGAGTTCGCGCGGCAGGCCGTGGCGACCGGGCGGCAGGCGGTCCTTGCCGGCGGCGAGCTCTCTGGCTGCGTCGCTGCCCTCAGCCATGAGTGGGTTGGGGAGCGAGGACGACCTCGGTCATCCTCGGAAGCAGGTCATGCACGCTCCCACCCCCGCCCAGCTCGAGCCTTTCGCGCAGGAGCCAGGCGAGCCCACCGGCAATTGCCTGCCCCAGTGGGTCGGAGAGCTCTACCGCTATCCCGTCCAGCACCTCGTCGTAACGAGCGCGCATCCGCGGGCCGCCCTTCTGCGCCTCGACCAGGCAGAGGCGCGCCCGCGCCGGCTCGGCGTCGATCGTCGCCAGCAGAGCAGCCAACCCGGCCCGCACCCGGTCGGGCCAGGGAAGATCCTGCGGCACCGTTTCGATCAGTTCAGCCCGCGTCTCCCCCACCGCCCGATCGAAGGCAGCGACGAAGCACTCTTCCTTGTCGGCGAAGTGATCGTAGAAGGTGACCGATGAGACTCCCGCCTCCTTGACAATCGCTTCGATCGTCGTCCCGGCGCAGCCCTTCTCGGCTATCAGCTGTTCGGTCGCGGCGAGAACCCGCTCGCGCTGGTCACGCGCGAGCGGGTCGCGAGGACGCTCTCCATCTCGCGCCTCGGACGGCTCCAAAGCCAGTCGCTGCGAGAGGTACTGCATGAGCCGAGGATAGCTCTTCCTAAAAAGATTTCATATCCGGAAAAAAAGGAGTAGTTTTTATTCGAGAGCCCGGCCAGCCGGGAGAAGCTCACGACAAGAGGAGCAACCGCAATGCGACCAGAAGCGTGCGCGGCAGCCAGGGAGGCGCTCCCGGTCGAGACAACCGCCCCCACCCCCGACGCGACGGTGCGCGAGGGCGAGATGGAGGGTGCGCTGCACGTCGTCGGGAAGGTGGGCTACCGCGAGGCCTCGGTGCGCGCGGTGCTCGAGTACAGCGGCGGCCACCGCAAGCAGTTCTACGAGCACTTCGCCAACCTCGAGGACTGCTTCCAGCAGGCCTACGCGGCCTGGATCGAGCGGCTTGGCGTGGAGTTGCTCGAGGCGGCAATATCGGTCCAGGGTTGGCGGGCCAGCGTGCGCGCAGGCCTCGTCCACCTCTTCCGGTTCATCGAGGAGCGCCCGGCGATCGCTCGCGCCCTTTTCGTCGAGGTGCAGGTCGCGGGAGGCGAGGCGCTAGCGGTTCACGACGAGGCAGTCGAACGACTGGCGGGCGCTCTGGACAGCGTTCGCGCAGAAATCGACCCCAGCGAGGAGCCGCCCGAGGCGACTGGCCTCTTCGTCCTCGGCGGCATCGAGGCGGGAATCTGCGAGGTGCTCACCGCCGGCGACGCCACACGGATCTGGGGCACGCTGCCGGAGCTGATGCACCTCGCGATTGGCTCCTACCTGGGCAACGAGGCGGCCGACGAAGAGTTCGAGGCGGCCAAGCAGTTGCTCGATCGTGATCGCGCCGAATTGGGAGGAGGGCGAAAGTGACCGAGCTTCGCCTGGTTCCCGGAGAGGTCGAGGACGGCCCGTTCTCGGCGGGGACGCCATTGCCGAGGCGGTTGCCGCCCGGTCGCCATGGAATCCCCGCCAACCTGGTCGTCGAGCACCAGCGGCGGCGCCTTCTGGCCGCGATGGCAGAGACACTCGCTGAGCATGGCTACGCCAACGTCACCACGACGCAGGTGAGCGAGGGGGCGAACGTCTCGACCAGCACCTTCTACAAGCACTTCGGCAATCTCTGGGACTGCGCGCTCGCCGCTTATGTGGCGGCAGCCGATCGCCTCTGCGAAGAGATCGAAGCGGCCTGCGCCGAGGCGGACCCGCGCAGCGAGCCGCTCGAGGTCGGCACCGGTGCCGCGCTGCACTTCTGCGTCAGCGAGCCGGCAGCTGCACAGCTGCTCTGCGCCCAAGCGCCCTTCGAGGCGGCCGCACTCACGGCCGGCCGCCGGCTGTTGATCTCACGCCTGGCTGCGATGCTGCGCCGGGTGCGTGGCGCGGAGGAGGGAGCGCTGCAGCCAGCGGGCCTCGACGAGCGCCTGATCGACGCAACCCTCGCCTTCCTCGCGGGCCGCATCTCCCGCGGCGAAGTCGAGTCGCTCGACGAGCTCGGCCCAGAGCTGACCGCAATCCTCGAGCGCCCGCGACGGGCTGCGTAGCTACTCGAAGCCAGATCCTCGTCGGCGACCCGCGCCGAGCGCGTGGCGGGAAGCGCCACCGCTCAGGGGTGGCGCTGACGGTGGCGGACCGCGAGGACGAGGCCGCCCTGCGCGTAGCCCCGGCGGGAAACCGATATCCGCACTTCGTGACGCTTCGGCGTCAGGTGCAGCAGGGCCTTGCCGCGGGGACCGGTGCGGGCCGGGTTGCGACCGGTCAGCCTGGCACCGCGAACCTTGATCCGCGCTCCCTGCACACGCTTGCCGCCGCGATCGGTGTCGACCAGGATCCGCAGTGCGGTCGCCCGTCCGGCGCGGAGCCGGAGCCTGTTGGCGGTCACCCGCAGCTGGCGCCGCCGCTTCCGGTTCGATCGCTTCAGGGCCTGCTCGGCGGCGACGAACTCGGCAGGCGTGAGCTCGTGCGACGCAGGGGTGTTCGGTCGTTCAAGCAATTCGAAGTTGCCCAAGACGCCGCCGCCGGCAAAGCTGATCGCCCCCGGCCGCCAATCGTTGAAGCCGCCGAAGAGCGTCTCGCTGGGCCCCCAGGAGCTGTTCAGGTTCAAGCCGCTGCCGTCGAGGAAGCCGTGGCGGTGCAGCTCGCCGTAAACGCCGTCGCAATCCCAGTCGATCAGGCGGGTGCCAGACCCGACCTCGTAGCGAATGTCGAATTTCCCGGCCCCGGGGCAGTTCCACGCAACCGGCACGATCTGCGGCACGCTCTCGTCGACTCGCCGCTCGTCGAGGTCGGGCCGCTTCGACTCGCTGTAGTTGGGCAGCAGCCCGCTGACGCCTTTCTTGCTGACGCCGCCGAAGTACGCCCAGAAGTAATTCATGATCCCGTAGTAGTTCGGCTTGCCGACGATGTCGTCGCCGCCGCCGTGGCGCAACCCAAGGTTGTGCCCAAGCTCGTGCGCGAACACGATCGCCACGTACCTCTTCAACGGCGTCGTCTCGGGTTCGCGGCAGCCTGCGAAGACGAAGTCGGCCTCGGGGATGCTGCGCGCCAGACCCCCTTCGCCGTTGTCGAACTTGTCGACCAGGGCCGCGTAATGGAAGGCGCGCCGCCGATTCGAGGGAACGAAGTTCTGGTCCTTGAGCCGGTCGAAGTCGCCCCAGACTCCGATGTTGGCCTGTCGTGGGATCGCGCCGGCCCGGCTGCGAGCTCCCCAGGGTTGGCCATCGGCGTTGATCGACTCGGGGCCGGAATCGACATGTAGGGCGATCCCGTGTTCGGCAAAGACCTGAATCGCGGGCCGCTCCCAGCCCGCCGGAGGCTTGCAGCCCTCCATGTAGTCAAGGTGGACGAAGATGTCCTTGCGGTTGGGGTCAGCCCCCAGGGAGGCGAGATTTTCGTAGTCGGCCAGGGCGCTATTGCCGGTCTCCCACCGGTCCGGCAGCGCGTCGCCGTCGCTGTCGGCCCCCGGGGCCGGCGGGGTCGACTCGGTGAAGGAAACCGAGAGCGACCTCACCGTGCCCTCCCCGTTCGGACCGAGGGAGAGGGCCCAGCTGAGGCCGACTCCGTTGTCGACGTGCTCGGCGCAGCGGCAGGTGTCGGGAAAGGTGGACTTCGTCGCGATCCGTTCCCAAACCTCGCGGTACCCCGCCTCGTAGAAGCTGCTGGTCGCCGACAGCGGACCCATCTGGATCGTGCGCCCGGGCGGCGAGTTCCCCGCTGTCTGGGAGCAGCCGGCGCTGCCCACCTCTGTGCGGGTGAACCCGAAGCCGATGTCGCTGCCGCTGGCGTAGCAGTCGCCGGCGTGGTACAGCACCGCGTTGGCCACGGCGTTGGAGCCTCGGTTCGTCACCGCCGTGTCGATCCGGTAGGAGCTCGAGCCGCTCACGTAGCTGGTCGTCTCGGCGATCCGGATCCCGCTGCCGCCTGCGTCAACGACGGTCGTAACCCGGTATGGATCGGCAGCAGTCCCGCTGCCTTCGACTCCCGTCTGACTGACCGGAGTGAAGGTCGCATAACCGCCCAATCCCGACGTGGCAGTGCGTCCGTGCGAGTCGAAGTCGGGGGCGTAGAGCACGCCGCCGACCGCCAGGAATGTGCCGCAATCCCCGGGGCTCGTGTCCGGAGGGTAGAACTCGTAGTCGAAGTCGTTCACATAGGTGACCTGGCAGGCGAGCTCGTCGCCGAGGGCGATCGCTTCGATTGGCCCCGGCGCCTGGATTTGCTCGTAGCCTTCAGCAGCCGCCCGAGAGGTCACCTGTCCGAGCAGCGATGCCGAGGCGATGAGAGCAACGGCGACGCACCATCCACGAGACACCACAACCCTCCCCACCTCGACGACACCTCACCCCTGTCTTCCTTGACTATTCAAGGCGGGCATTCTAAGCGGATGCGCGCAACGCCGAGTTCTCGTGGGGGACCACGCCGGTCCCCCCTCTGGTGGATTCACGATCGCGCGGCTCCCTTACTCTCGTGGCTCGACGTCGACCGGAAAGTTGACGCTGTTGGCGATGAAGCAACGCTGGTGGGCACGGCGGTGCAATGAGCGGAGCTGCTCCTCCTCCAGATCGCAGTCAAAGGCAACCCGAGGGCGCAGGACCACGCGTGTGAACTTGCTGCCGTCCATCAGCCCTTCGGAGTGATCCTCGTATGCGGTCACCGGGACGCGCTCGCCGCGTGCCAGCGCCAGGAACCAGAGCATGTGACAGCTCGATAGCGAGGCAACGAACATCTCCTCCGGGTTCGCCTTGTCGGCGTTGCCGCCGAACTCCGCTGCGCTTGACGCAGCCAGTCGTTGGGCGGCGAGCTCGACGGTGTGGGCACGAATGTCGTCCTCCTCTTGATCCCACCGCACCAGCGCCCGATGGACGGTCGCCTCCGTCCTCATGGTTACCTCAATCTCTGTCGATGTCGCGGCGCATCACAAACGGAGGGGGTGGGATTCGAACCCACGAGCGCCTTGCGACGCCAACAGTTTTCGAGACTGCCCCGTTCAACCACTCCGGCACCCCTCCGGGGACACTCGGTCCTGATTTTACGGGCGGGCCGATCCCGGGCGTGGAGAGTTCCCTCGCGGGCCTCAAGAACGCCTACGTGCAGGTCGATGTAAGGGCGTGCAAACCGGCGAGCAGACTCGACTCGGGCAATTCTTCGACCGCCATCCGCTGGTCCTGCGCTCGCTGGCGATCCTCGCGCTGGTCTGGGGCGCCGGGTACCTGACCTGGAGGATCGGCTGGAGCGGCGAAGGGGCCAATCCGGTCGCCTTCGGGATGCTGCTGGTCACCGAGATCTACGGGCTCTGGGCGCTGGCGACGCTGGCTTGGTTTTCCTGGTCGCGGCAGCCGACCGTACGGCCACCGGCGACTCCGGGGTACTCCGTCGATGTCTACGTCTGTACCTACGACGAGCCGAGCGAGGTGGTGGCCGCGACCCTGGCGGGCTGCCGGGCGCTCACCTATCCGCACACGACCTATCTGCTCGACGACGGGCGACGACCCGAGATGGAGGAGCTTGCCGAGCTGGCCGGCGCCCGCTACATGACCCGGCCCGACAACTCTCATGCCAAGGCCGGCAACATCAATGCGGCCTTGGAGCGCACCGATGGCGAGCTGGTGCTGATGCTCGACGCCGACCACGTGCCGATGCCCGACGCGCTCGACGCGATGGTCGGTTACTTCGACGACGAGCGCATGGCGCTGGTCCAGAGCCCGCACGACTTCTTCAACCACGACTCGGTCCAGCACTACGTCGTCGGCCGCCACGAGCAATCGCTCTTCTACCGCGTCGTCTGTCCCGGCAAGGACCGCCACGGCGCCGCTTACTGGTGCGGTTCGTCGGCGCTGATCCGGCGCGCTGCCCTGCTCGAGATCGGCGGCGTCGCCACCGAGACGATCGCCGAGGACTTCCACACGACGATCCGCATACAGCGCCATGGCTGGAAGAGCCGCTACCACGACGAGGTCCTGGTCCAGGGACTGGCCCCACACGACCTCGACGGCTACCTGCTGCAGCGCGACCGCTGGGCCCGCGGCAACCTTGCCGTCTTCACCCTGCCCGAGTCCCCCCTGCGCGCCCGTGAGCTGCGGCCGCTGCAGCGGCTTTCCTACTTCGCCAGCCTGTTCGCCTATCTAGCGCCGCCGATGCGTCTGCTCCTACTGGCGACGCTGGGTTTGGTGATGTGGACCGGCGAGCTGCCGATGAAGGTCAGCGTCCTCGCCCTGGCGGCCCTCTGGCTCCCTTCGGTGGCTCTCAACCTCGGCGCCGGGTCGGCCCTCGCCCGCGGCTACATGAAGATCGGGGAGACCGCCCACTACGAGCTTTTGACGATGGAGATCTACACGCGGGCACTGCGCTGCGCCGTGTGGCCCGGCCACACGGCATTCAAGGTGACGCCAAAGCAGGGCGCCGGAGGCGGCGGGCTCGACGCTGTTCGCAAGCTGCACCTGGCGGTCGCCTGTGCGATCGTCGTAGGCGTCGGGACGGTGCTGCGGCTGCTCGATCTCGCAGGGGTCGGCCCACTGCCCGATCTGCCGGGAATTGCGGCCCTGGTCGTGCCGCTGCTCGGGTTGATCGAGCTGCGCCGCATTCTGCGCACGCTTGCCGTGGTCGGGCGGCGTCAGCAGCGCCGGGTCGTCTACCGCTTCGAGGGCGAGGCGCCCGCCCAGTGCTTCTCGAAAGCCGGCCACGTCGCTGGCCAGCTGATCGACGCCAGCGCCGCCGGCGTCGGCCTTGTGCTGGATGCGCCATTGGAGGTGGGCACCAAGCCGGCGGTCCTGCTCCAGCTGCAGGATGCGGCTGGCGACGCGCACGAAGTGGCAACCCAGGTCGAGGTTCGCTCCTGCCGCGAGGCCGACGGCCGCCACCTGGTCGGCGCGACGATCACGGAAATCGATCCTGCCTCGCGCATGCAGCTGATGGAGTGGTGCTACGTCGTCTGCAGCCACGAGCGCCTGCGCGGTCACCGACCGGCGATGCCCGCCAGGGAGCGCGAGGCGATCGTCCTGCCGCTACCCGAGCCGGCAACGGCGCTCGAACCCCAAGCAGCGCCGCAGGCTGCGGTTGCCTAGCGCCGGGCAATACCCTTTGAGGCACAAGGAGAGGTGTCCGAGTGGCTTAAGGAGCGCGACTGGAAATCGCGTGGGCGGGGTTAACCCGCCTCGTGGGTTCGAATCCCACCCTCTCCGCTGTGTGATGTGCCGCGACATCGGAGACAGATGTCGCGCGACATCGTAGACACCTCAGCTCCTTCCGAGCGGCTGGTAGTCGCGGCTCGGGTCGAGCATCAGACGGCGGATCAACTCACCCGTTCGGGCGTCGAGGACGCGG
>DATNHC010000116.1:0-4415 GCA_035605155.1 Solirubrobacterales bacterium | reverse complement strand
ACGCGGATCCGCCCGCCTCGGTGGACGAGATGCTGGAGCTGACCGGGCTCGGAGAGCAACGTGGGGAGATCGTCGCCAAGCTCTCCGGCGGCAACCAGCAACGGATCAACATCGCCATCGGGCTGCTGGCGCGTCCCTCTGTCCTGCTCCTCGACGAGCCCAGCGTCGGCCTCGACCCCCGTCAACGGGCCCGCCTTTGGGAGTTCGTCTCGGCGCTCGCCGCGGAGCGTGACACGACCGTGGTCTTCTCCACCCACGACATCCAGGAGGCCGAGCGCTATGGCGGTCGGCTGCTGGTCCTCGCCGATGGCGAGGCGCTCTTCGACGGTGCCCCCGACAGCCTGCGTGAGGCCGTGCGTCGCGAGGCGCCGGAGGCCGCCGACCAGGACTTCGAGGCCGCCTTCGTCGCCTTCCTCCACCACCGGGGTCACTAGCGAAGCCCTATGAATGCGCGCTGGCTCTTGCTCAAGGACCTGCAGATCCTGCGCCGTTCGCCGCTGCAGGCCGTGCTCCTGGTTGCCTACCCGGTGCTGATCGCCGTGCTCGTCGGCTTCGCCATCTCGCGCTCGCCGGACAAGCCGCGCGTCGCCTTCCTCAACGAGGTGCCAAGCGACTCCAGGGTCAGCGTCGGCACAACCCAGCTGCCCAGGATCGGCGTCAGCGAGCGCATCTGCGAGCGGGTCGAGTGCGTACATGTGGAGAACCGAGCCGAGGCGGTGGAGGAGGTGCGCTCCGGCGATGTGCTGGCGGCGCTGATCTTGCCGGCCGACCTGGTTGACCGGATCAACTCGCTCTCGACGCCGGCGCCGAGCACTCCACAGGTGGAGGTGATCGTCAATCAGGAGGACCCGGTCAAGGCCCGCCTCGTCAACGACCGAATCAACTCGTTGCTTACTCAGGCGAACCTCGTGATCGCCCGCCGGATCGCCGCTGAAGGCGGCAAATTCCTCGGGCTCGTGCTCAATGGGGGCGAGTTCAGGGTGCTGGGGCAGACGATCGAGATCCTCGGGCTGCGCAACACCGCCCGCATTCTGAAACAGCTGCGTCCGACTTTGCCACCCGGGCGGATGCGCGATTCAGTCGACGAAATGATCCGCTTTGCCGGGCTTGCCAGCGCCAACCTCGACACCGCTGAGCCGTTGCTCACTCGTCTCACCCAACCGATCGCTGTCGATAAACAGGTCGTCAACGGCTCCACACCGCCGCTCGAGTCCTTCGCGATCGCGGTTGCCGCGACCTTCACCCTGGCCTTCGTCGTCGTCCTGCTGACTGCCGGATCGCTGGCGCTCGAGCGTGAGGAGAACGCCTTCCCCCGCCTGACCCGCGGCCTCGTCTCACGCTCGGCACTGCTCATCGAGAAGATCGGGCTTGGGGTCATCGTCGGCTTTGCGGTGACCCTCTTGATGCTCTTCGGCCTGGCGCTCTTCGTCCCGCTGCACTGGAGCCGCTTTGGCCTCTGGGTGATCGCGATCGCGGCTGGAGGGGCGGCGCTGGCGGCGGCCGGAGGGGCACTGGGAGCTGCGGCACGTGAGGTGCGGGCTGTCTCGCTGCTCGCCTTCATGGTGACCCTGCCGGTTGCCTTCCTCTCGCTGATCCCGTCGGGCACAGTCGGCCCCGCTCTCTACGACGGGATCCAGGTCATCACGGCGCTCTTCCCATTCAAGCCCGCCCTGCGCGCGATGAGCGGCGCCCTCGACCCAGCCGGGCCCAGCGTCGGCATCGCCCTCGCGCACCTCGGGGCCCTGACCGTCGCCTACGCGCTGCTGGCCCGCTTCGCGCTGCGCCGCTTCACCAGCGTCTAGGAGGGTCTGGCAAAGGACGGCGTGCGGCGCGGGAGCTGAGCGGATCTGGATTGCGCGAGGGCCGGATCGGTGACGTTGGAGAGGACGAAGGCCTCGATCTCCTCCGTCGGGGCAATCGCGGACCTGGCCCACTCGAGCACCTGCGGCTCGCTCAGCTCGGCGAAGCGGCGCCGCTGCGCCTGTACGGCGGCCAGGGCGACCTCGGCGCCGTCGAGGAGCAGGCAGCCATGTCGGCTGAGGTAGGCGGAGAGCTGGGCCACGGGCTCGGTTTCGTCCGGGCGGCACTCGAGCGCATCGAGCGTCGCGAGCTCGTAGTTGGGCTCGGTCGTCGAGACGAGCGCCAGCTGCGCAGCGGTCAGATAGGCGATGCAGACGCGCACCGAGGTGCCCGGGCTGCGCTGCAGGGTGCCCGGCACGGCGCCGTAGGGTGAGATGTGCGCGGAGTAGACGACGTCGAAGTCATCGAGCCAGGCTGGGACGACGAGCACCGGCGCGGGGTTCAGCGAGAGCTTGCGCGCCAGCATCGCGGGTGCCGCGTTGGAGCCATAGGCGAGCAGCGCCACTCGCTGGTCGAGGTCGATCTCGACCTCCTCCGGGGCAAGCGTGCGGTGGCCGACCTGGACGAAGGGATCCGCCGGTACTGGGTATGGGTAGGCCCTCGCCCATGCCAACACGTCGCTGTGCTCGCTCACCATCAACCCCGCGGGCCAATATCGCAGATAGGGTCATCCGTCATGAAGGTGCTCTTCATCGGCGATGTGGTGGGCGGCCCGGGTAGACGCGGGCTTGCGGCCACTATGCCGGAGCTGCGCGAGCAGCACTCACCCGACCTGGTCGTCGTCAACGGCGAGAACTCAGCCGGCGGCATGGGAATCACCGAGAAGACGGCGGCGGCGCTTTTCGATGCTGGAGCGGACGCGATCACGACCGGCAATCACGTCTACCGCCACCGCGAGTCCTATGACTTCCTCGACAGCGAGAAGCGCGTCGTGCGCCCCGCCAACTACCCCCACGCCAACCCGGGGCGCGGCCACACGGTCATCGAGGTCGGAGAGCGCAGGGTCGGCGTGATCAACCTCAGCGGCGAAGTCAGCCTGCGCGTGGCCCGTTCGCCCTTTCACGAGGTGGACAGCATCCTCGAGAGGATCGAGTGCGACTTCGCGATCGTCGACTTCCACGCCGAAGTGACCAGCGAGAAGGTTGCGATGGGCTGGCATCTCGACGGACGCGTGGCGGCGGTGCTTGGCACTCATACACACGTGCCGACGGCAGATGCTCGCGTGCTGCCGCGGGGAACCGCCTTCATCTCCGACGTCGGCATGAGCGGCTCGCGGACAAGCGTGCTCGGCGTCAAGCCGGAGCTGGTCCTGGAGTCGCTGATCACCCAGATGCCGGTCCGCTTCGAGACGGCCGAGGAGGACGTTTGGGTGATGGGGGCGGTGGTGGAGGTGAACGAGCGGGGGCTGGCTGACTCGATTACCCAGGTGATGGTGCCGGCTCCTGTTTCGTAGTGGGGGCAGAGGTTGGGGGCTGTCTCGCCGGATCCCACGCCCCACCTTCGGTGGGGCGAATTCAGTGGCCCCCTACGGGGGCCGTCGAATAACTCTGCGGAGCCGCTTCGCGAGGATCCGTCGAGACAGCCCCCAACCTCTTCTCAACCTCGGAAGCAGACAGCGCCACCAACAGCAGTGGGTAGAACCAGACGATGTAGAGGTAGAACCAGTGCTGCATGGTGAGCTGGACGCCGATCAGGAGGGCCGCTCCCAAGGCCGCTACTTGGAAGAGCTGCTTTTCCTTGGGGCGGAAAGCGAGGACCAGAGCCAGACAGGCAACACCGGCGATCAGCGCAATCCTGAGATGCTCCAGACTCGGCACCTGGCCCCAGATGCTGAAAGGTGAATCTCTGCCGGCCTGGTAGGCGATCGTGCGGTCGTAGACGGTGGAGATGCCCGGGTCGAGCGCGGGCCAGAGCATTACGGCTGCCACCGTGAGGGCAAAAGCGAGCAGGAATCGCGGCCGCTTCGCCCCGTAGGTGGCGAGCATCGGGACCAGCACGATCGGGGCGAACTTGGCGAAGCTGGCGAGGGCTGCCATCACGCCTCTCGCCGCGGGACGGGCCAGGACCAGCAGGGTGGCGGTCAGCAGCATCGCCAGCAGCGTGTCGTTGGAGTTGGAGAGCAGGGCGAAGGCTGTGTAGGGATAGGCGGCCCAGCCGAACGCCAGGGTGGCGGCGAGCTTGTGGCCTTCCGGTCCCGGCCGGATGCGGCGGCCGAGCAGGATGAGCAGGGCAAAGGTCGCGAGGTCGAAGAAGACAGCGGCGCCGTGCGCCGCGGGTAGGTCGTCCCAGCTTCCCGACCAAGGCCAGATCAGCTCGAAGGGAACGTAGGCCAGGTAGTTGACGGGGCCGTAGGTATCGCCCTGGGCGACGTCGCTGGGGAAGTTGTCGTAGACCGGCTCGGCGTGCCCGATGCGGTCGGCGCCGACGACGCTGGCGTAGCCGACGTCGATCGCGCCGGAGTCGGCGACGTCGAGGCCGATCCGGAAGCCGACAAGGAAGAGCGCTGCGACCAAGAGCCAGGTAGCCGGCCATACGGGGCGGATCCCCTCCCCTCC
>DATNHC010000115.1:0-22907 GCA_035605155.1 Solirubrobacterales bacterium | reverse complement strand
GGGGCGATGCCGAAGAACTCGGCGTCGAACTCGCCGGCGCCCTCGAGGAAGCCGCCCCGGCGCGAGTAGCTGGTGCCGGGGTGGTCGGGGTCGGGATGGAAGAGGCGCTCGAGGTCCCAGCCGCGGTCGGCGGGGAACTCGGCGATCGCATCGCGCCCTGCGGTGAGCAGCTCCCACAGCGCGTTGGGGGAGCCCACCTCGCCGGGGTAGCGGCAGGCCATGCCGACGATCGCGATCGGCTCTTCCGTTGCCTGGGCCCAGGCAACGGAGCCCGCCGTCTGCGTCCCGCCCATCGCCTTGAGAGAGATATGCGCAGCCATGGAGCTCGCAGTCGGATGGTCGAAGACCACCGTCGACCCCAGCCGCAACCCGCTCGCCGCCTGCAGCCGGCTGCGCAGCTCGACCGCGGCCAGCGAATCGAAGCCGAGGTCCTTGAAGGCCGTAGCGGGCTCGATCGCCGCGGCAGAGCCGTGGCCGAGCACGGCGGCGACCTCAGCACTGACCAGTTTCAACAGGCGCTCCTGCCGATCGCGTAGGGATAGCCCGGCGAGGCTCAGTGTCAACTGGCTCTTGGCCTCATCCAGGTTCCTGTCCGTAATCGCCTTGAGAGCTCGCCGCACTCCGGGCAGGTGCTCGACCTGGGACCGCAATCGATCTCCGCAGTACAGAGGAATGAATCGCTCCCAGTCGATGTCGGCAATGACGAGAGCCGGCTCACCGGTGATCAGTGCCCATTCCAGCCCAGAGAAGGCTGCCTCCCGGCTCAGCGCCCTGATCCCATATCTCGACTCGCCCTCCTCGAACCCGAAGGCGTCCCACCCACCCCAGGAGATCGCGGTTCCGGGAAGACCCCCCTCACGCCGGCTATGTATGAGCGCCTCGAGGAAGGCGTGCTGGGCGCCCAGCACGCCTCGCGTCGGTGCGCCGAAGGCGCTGATCCCCAAGTAGCACAGGACGAAGGCGGAGAGGTCGAGCTTCTCCGTCAGCTCGTGCAGGTTCAGCGCGGCAGAGAGGTTCCGCCCGAGTCCAGAGTGAAGCCCGGCCGCGTCGGCCTCGCGTAACTTCGCAGAAGCAGCGTCAGGGCTGACGTAGAACACTGCACGCAACGGGTGGCGTTCGGGCACCGAGCCGAGGAGGCCTTCCAGATCCTCGCGGTCGGCCGGGTCGCAACTGGTCGCCGTGAGCCCGACGCCCGCCGCCGAGAGCGTCTCCTCAAGCTGGCTTACATCGACATGCCCGTCGTCTCCGGGCGGTAACGCAAGAACCAGGTGGTCGATCCCGACACCACTCAGCCACAACCCCAGATCCACCTCCACCCTGCCGACTCCGCCGATGACCAAAGCGGTGCCACCGGTCCTCCAACCGTCTGCGCCGGCGTCATCCGGCGCAGACGCAGGAACCAACCTCCTCACGAACGCACCGTCGTCGCGGACCGCGACCTGGTCCTCTGCCTCAAGGCCCTCGAGCAACCCCGCGAGGCGGCCAAGCGTGCGATCGTCGAGGGACTCGGGAATGTCGAGAAGTCCGCCCCAGCGGTCCTGCTCCTCAACGGCCAGCGTACGGCCCAGGCCCCACAGCTGAGCCTGAAGGGGATTTCGCAGCGGATCCGCATCGCCAACCGAGACCGCACCCGATGTCACCAGATGGATGGGGCACCGAAGCTCGGCGCGCGTCATCTCCTGCAGTAGGGATAGCGTCTCCAGCGAGCAACTCGCCGGCGAGCCCCCTTGCTCCGCGCCACCCAAGGCGAGCAGCGAGATTACCCGATCCGGCATGGCGCGCTCGCGCAGGCTGGCGAAGAGGGACGCTGTGTCGGCCTCCCGATCGAACTCGACCCGCACGACCTCTGCGCCATGGCCGGCGAGCGCATTGACCGCCTCACCGACGCGCGCATCGGCTTGCTGGAGGGGCGAGGTGATCACCAGCCAAGTTCCACTCAGCTGGACCTCTGGGGGATCCGGGATCAGGTCCCAGGACTCACGGAGACAAAGGTCGTCGGGCTCGCCATCCCCACTCGCGGGGCTGACTCTGGGCGGCACCTCGAGCCAAAAGCGCTCCCTCTGGAACGGATACGTTGGGAGCGCGACCGACCGGCCCTCGGAGATGTCACAGAAGGGGCTCCAATCGACCTCCACGCCGGCCACCTGCGCTTCGGCGAGCGAACGGGCAAATCGCTGCGGTCCTCCCTCCTCGCGACGAAGCGTGGAGAGCAGGGAGACAGAAACGGCCATCGCCGCATCCTCAACGGTCTCGCTGACGCCGACCGTCAACACCGGGTGTGGACTGACCTCGATGAAGGTGCCTATTCCCGCCTTGAGCAACCCCCGGATCGTGGGGTCGAGCCGCACAGTCTCGCGCACGTTCCTGAACCAGTACTCGGCGTCGAGCTCGGCGGTATCTAGCCGTTCGCCGGTGACGGTGGAGTGAAACGGGATCTCGCCGGAGCGGGGAGCCACGACACTGAGGTCGGCGAGCAACTCGTCACGGAGCGAGTCCACCTGGGCGGAGTGAGATGCCACGAACGTGCCGCGGATCCTGCTCGCGCGCACCCCGTCCGCCTTGCACTCCACGAGAAATGCATCGAGAGCATCGATGTCTCCCGAGAGGACGGCCGAAGCCGGTCCATTAATCGCCGCGACCCCCAACCCCACGTACCGGTCCTCGAGCCGCTCTTCAAGCTCGGCGACGGGCAATGCAACCGACGCCATCACGCCTTTCCCCTCTAGCCTGCGCAGCACCCTGTTGCGCGCCACCAGCACGAGGGCGGCATCCTGCAGCGAGAGCCCGCCCGCCACATAGGCGGCTACGATCTCGCCCTGCGAGTGGCCGGCGACTGCCGACGGCTCCACCCCAACCGACCGCCAGAGCTCAGCCAGGCCGGTCATCATCGTAAACAGAGCGGGTTGAGCGACATCGGAGCGATCCACCGGCGGCGCACCATCGGACCCGCGCAGGACGTCGTCGAGCGACCAGTCGAAATATGGCTCGAGCGCTTCGGTGCAGGCATGCACCTGCGCCCTGAAAACAGAGGAGGATTCGATGAGCTCTCGTCCCATCCCCTCCCACTGCGAGCCGAGCCCCGGAAAGATGAGGGCTGACCCGGGCTCGGAGGCCGCGGTGCCCGCCACCCAACACCCGATGCTCTCATTTCGCGCCAGGGCGGCCAGCCCCTCGAGCTGCTCTTCTCGCTCGCTGCTCAGCACCACGGCGCGGTGCTCGAATCGATCGCGCTTCGTGGCGAGCGAAAAAGCCGCGTCTACGAGCTCGATCTCCGGATGGGCACGCAGGTGAGCTGCGAGACGCTGCGCCTGCTCCCGGACCGCGGGAGCTGAACGGGCCGAGAGAAGCAGCGGAATGAGACACGACGACGTCGATTCCGGCTTTTCCGCCGCCCGGCGGGGCGCTACCGCGGCCTGCTGGGGCGGCTCGGCGACCACGACATGGCAGTTCGTCCCACCCACGCCGAAGGAGCTGACGCCAGCGATCAGGGGTGCGTCCTGGTGGGGCCAGGCGCCAGTCTCTCCCTGCACCCGCAGGCGGAGCTCATCGAGCGGGATCTTCGGGCTCGGCCGCTCGAAGTTGAGACTGGCGGGAATCTGCCGGTTCTCGATCGCAAGCACGGTCTTAATCAATCCGGCGATGCCGGCGGCGCCCTCGAGGTGACCGATGTTGGTCTTGACCGATCCGACGGGCAATGGATCCCCGTCCGCCCGCTCGGATCCCAGTGCCGCCCCAAGCGCCGCCGCCTCTATCGGATCGCCTACAGGCGTCCCACTGCCGTGGAGCTCGACGTATTGGACGCTGGAGGGCTCGAGGCGGGCGCGGCGATGAGCATTACGCAGCAGCCTCTCCTGGGCGCTCCGGCTTGGAACCGTTAGCCCCGCGCTGTGCCCGTCGTTGTTCATCGCACTGCCGCGGATCACGGCGCGAACTTGATCGCCGTCCTCGATCGCCGCCTGCAGCTGCTTGAGGACGACGATTCCTCCCCCCTCTCCTCGCACGAAGCCGTTCGCGCGCGCGTCAAAGGTGAAACAGCGGCCATCCGGAGAGAGCGCGCCGAGCCGCGACGCCCCCAAGGCCGAGTGGGGATCGAGGTTCAGGTGGACGCCACCGGCGAGGGCCATCGAGGCCTCCCCTCGCCGCAGGCTCTCGCAGGCAAGGTGCACCGCGACCAGCGAGGACGATTGGGCGGTGTCAACCGTGAGGCTCGGCCCCGTGGCTCCGAGCGCGTAAGAGACACGGTTGGCGATCATGCTGCGATGCTGGCCGGTCATCGTGTACCGGTCCACGCCCGCAGCCGGCCGCCGTTGGTTCAAGTTCTCATAATCATTCTTAATCGTTCCCAGGAAAATGCCCAGGGACGATCCTGCAACTCCACCCGGTGGGATCCGGGCATCTTCGAGCGCCTCCCAGCCGAGCTCGAGGACGAGTCGCTGCTGGGGGTCCATTTGCGCGGCCTCGCGCGGCGAGATGCCGAAGAACTCGGGATCGAAGAGATCGATGCCGGCGAGGAACGCGCCGAATTGGACGCCCTCGTCGCCCGCATCGAGATCCTCTCCGGGCCGCGAGCCCGCAAGGCTCCAACGCTGGCTCGGAACGGGGCCGATGGCGTCTCCGGCGCTCTCGAGCAGACGCCAGTACGCCTCCGGATTGGGTGCGCGCGGCAGCCGGCAGGACATGCCGACTACCGCGATCAGCGAGCCATCCCCCTTGGCCCTCCCCATTTCACCCTCCCAGGTGTTGCGCAGGTGCAGGAAAAACACCTTAGTTCGCATACTCGTTCAGGGTCAACAACTGGCTGGCCCGCTCTCAACCTCTGGCGCGGGCACGGCGATGGCGCTGACCAACAGGCCTTGCCCGGCCCACCATTCCCCCGAGAACCCGTTCAGTTCCCCCCCGCCCAGGCTCGGGCCCGGAACCAACAGGCGAGCTGCAAACGTGCGCCGCTTCGCGTCGATGATGACGCTGGCGTCCTCGAAGCCCAACCAGCAACCCGCAAGCGGGAACCATGCCTTGTACACGGACTCCTTGATGCTGAACAGCAGGCGGTCCCAGCTCGGCCCCCCCGAAGCGGAAGCCAGCTCCGTCAGCTGCCGCCGCTCCTCAGCGAGGGCGATGTCGCCGAGCACCCCGGGTGGCAGGCCGGCGTCCACCTCGGCGTCCACTCCGATCGTGGCGAAATCCGACCTGCGCGCCACCGCACAACCGCGGTAGCCCTCGCAGTGAGTGATGCTGCCGACGATGCCCTGCGGCCACTGCGGCTCTCCCCGCGGGCCGCTGGGAATTGCCACCGAATCGACGCCGACCTGCGCGAGGGCGCGACGAGCGCAGGCCCGTCCGCTGGCGAACTCGCGGCGGCGCTTCTCCACAGCTCTGGCGACCACCGCCTCCTCCGCCGGGAGGAGCGCGGCATCGAGGATGTCCCCGCGCGTCGAGGCTACGGCGACGCCCCCAGGCAGGATCTGCTCAAGCACGACGGGGTTCCGGCAGGATCTGGCGCGGCGCCGACGGTGCTGCTCCCCACCTGCGCCGCTCACGCGGGTAGCCCAGCGAAACCTCCTCGAAACGCACGCCGTCGTGCCAGGTCGTGCGCGGGATGTGGAGGTGCCCGTAGACGACCGCGCTCGCCCGGAAGCGGCGGTGCCAATCGGCGGTCAGCGAGGTGCCGCACCACTGAGCGAACTCGGGGTGTCGCAGGACCCGGGTCGGCTCCGCCAGCAGCGGGTAGTGGTTGACGAGGATTGCCGGCAGCGGTGGCTCGAGCTCCTCCAGCCGCCGCTCGGTCTCTTCCACCCGCGCCTCGCACCATTCCCGGCGGCTCGAGTACGGAGCCGGGTCGAGCAGGAACTCGTCGACGCAGATCACGCCGGCGTCGCGAGCGCGTCGCAGCGCCTCGGCCGGCGTCGCCCCGACGTTGACCCCGAAGCTGTAGTCGTAGAGGAGGAAGAGCGGCACCACCCGGGCCGGCCCGCCGGCGCCGTCCCAGATCGGATAGGGATCCTCTGGCGTCACCACCCCCTGGCGGCGGCAAATCTCGACCAGATGCCGGTAGCGGGCCTCGCCCCGCAGCTCATCCGGGTCATCGCGCTGGGCGAGCAGCTCGTGGTTGCCGGGGACCCAGACGACCGTGGCGAATCTCTCCTGCAGCAAAGCCAACACCCACTCGACGTCCTCCGGTTGATCGGCGACGTCGCCACAGACGATCAGCCAATCGGAGTCCGATCCCGGCTCGATCGCCGCCACGCGCCTGCGATTCTCGGGATGCTCGACGTGCAGGTCACCGATCGCAAGCAGCGCTCCATCCCTCGACCGCATCTTTGCCAGGTCCGGTCTATTTGCCGCCGCTGCCCAGCTGGTGTCCGCAATGCGGGCAGACCGGGGTCTGGGCCTTTCTCTCGGCCGCAACCCCCTCATGCGCCGCACCCGTCTCGCCGCGGGCGCACCGCAGCTCGAGCCGCAGGTCAGCCACGGAGAGCCTCTCGCGCAGGGCACGGCCCAACCACCGAGATTGTTCCTCGGCCTCGAGCGGAGCAAGCAGCACGTGGTGGCTCCAGCTCAATTTGTCACTACGTAGTGACAAATCGAAGCGCGACGCGACCCAAGCCATGTTTCTCAGGCTGGCCGCGTCGTAACCGGTGACCCGCGCCGCCTCGGCATACCGCTCCCCCCAGCGAGCCGTCCCGTACCGGACCCAGTCGCCGATCCACCACTGGCTACAGCGGCCGATCGCCCCCAGCCTCCGACCCGTCAGCAGCCATTCCGGCTGGCCTAAATCGCCGTCCGGCTGCCAGGCGACCTTGGAGATCGCGCCAGGCGCGCGGCGCGCGATCGCCCTGGACGGACGGGGACGGGTATGCACGGCTGCTGTAGAGACGGGCATGGCGAGATCCGGCGATTGCTTGACGGGTGCCCGGGAGGTGGAAGTCCCTTCGCGCCCCCCGAAAACGCGGCCGATCATGTGTACCACCGTCCCCGCGCCCCAGCTACACCAATGTGGTGCGTCGCCTGGTACGTACCTCCCCAAAATGTCGCATGGGCCGATCCCCGGATCGTCATCGCGCATCAGCCGAGGCGCCAGGCACGGTCGTCGGGTCGAGCTCCTCCAGGCTCAGGGCGACCGCGAGCTCGGCGTGACAGGAGTGGAGCAAGCGCCCCAGCGCCTCCTCGACCTTGCGCAATCGGCGCTGCACTGTATGGCGGTCGACTTCGAGGGCAGCCGCCGCGGTCGCGGCGTTGAACCCGGCGGCGAAGTACGCGCGCAAAGTCTGGCGCAAAACCAGGTCAGCGTCGCCGTGCCGGTCGAGCGGAACCAGGTACGTCTCTCGCAATGACTTCGCCAGCGCCTCGTCCCGCAGCACCGCGGCGAGCAGCACGATGTCGCTGGCACGGGTCAGGGGCTGTGGCCGGCGCAGCATCACCAGTCGGGCGGCCTGGGCCTCCTGGTGGGTGAGACGCCATCCCTCGAGACCCCGGCGCGGCTCTCCCACGGCGAGCGAGACGTTACCCAGCACCCCCGCCGAGAGGTAACGAGCGACGTCGGCGACGGGCAACTCCTCCTGGCCACCGAGCCAGGCCCAGGCGCTCTCGTCGCCGCGAAGCACGACGAGGACCGGGCGGCTCAGGCCGGCCGCCAGGGTCCGGGCTGCGACGTCGGCGCGGGATCCGGTCACAACCAGCCCCAGGTGCCAGCCCTCGAGCTCATAGCCGAGATCTGCCGCATCGACCGGCGAGTCGCCTGCAAGCAGCCGCTGGACGCGTTCGGCCATACGCTGTGCCGGCGATCGCCGCATCAGCTCCAGCTCGCTCATGTACTCGGCCGCAACGGCAGCCATCACGCGATCCACCTGAGGGCCCTGCACGCGAAGCACCTGCCGCAGGGCGGCGGTAGGGATGCCGCTTGCCTCCTCCGTGATGAACTCGGCCAGCAACCTGTCGGCAGCCGCGTAGCGCCGCAGCACGGTGTCGAGTCCGACGCCACTGCGCGCCGAGCGGCGCGCCTGCACCGCGATCAAAGAGGGGACGGGCTCAGCCCAATCCTCTCCCTGTTCGATGCTGATCAGCGCGTAGTTGACTCCCTCGGCAACCGAGGCGCGAATCCCCGCCCTGTACTCGGGGTCCTCGGTTTCTTTCTCCGGGGAAAGGGCCTGCACCCGGAGGAAGATCGCGTCTTCGATCTCGTCTAAGCGGGCCCGCAGACGGGCAACGAGGTCGGCGCGGATTTCCTGAATGGACTGGATCCGGCGCGCGCTGGTCCGGTTCACAACGCAACTTCCAACCGCATAAGGCCCCCTTCTCCCAATACACAAGCTAGTACTCAAACCTGCAAGGCGCAACCAGACCCCCAAGGGGCAGCGGTCTTCCGGGGCCGAGCTCCTGCGCAGCGCCCTTGGCAATCGCGGCGACTAGTCTGCAACCGATGAGCGTCATCGACGAGCTGCTCGCCGGCAACGAGGACTACGCCAGCTCCATTCCGGAGCTGCACCTCGAGGTGCAGCCCAGCCGGCGCCTGGCAATCGTCACCTGCATGGACTCACGCCTCGACGTTTTTGCTGCGCTCGGCCTCGGCGCTGGCCAGGCTCACATCCTGCGCAACGCCGGCGGGGTGATCACCGACGACGTGATCCGCTCGCTGGCGATCTCGCAGCGGCTGCTCGGCACTCGCGCGGTGATGCTGATCCACCACACCGACTGCGGCATGCAGAAGATCACCGACGACGGCTTCCGCGCCGAGCTGCAGGAGGCAACCGGTGTCGCACCGGCCTTCGCGATCGAGTCGTTCGCAGACCTCGACGCAGACGTACGGCAGTCGATCCAGCGCGTGCGGCGCTCCGATTTCCTCCTGCACCGCGACCTCGTGCGCGGCTTCGTCTACGACGTCGACACGCACCGCCTGCGCGAGGTCGACGATGACGGCCGAGCGCCCGGCTAGCCGCCGATCCGGTAAGCGGCAATCCGCGGCGTCTGGCCTTCGGAGACAGCCAGACCGGCCGGGGCGATCAACATGTCGCCGTGTGCCATCACGCCGGTGTTGGTGCCGGAGGGCAGTCTTTCCCGCCAGAGGACCTGGCCGCTTTTCGCGTCGAGGGCGTTGACCGAGCCTTCGGAGGTCGTCGCGAAGACAAGGTCGTTGACCGAGGTCGTGGCCCCGAAGGCCGCCGTTCCAAGTTCTTCTTTCCACTTGACTTTGCCGGTCGCCACGTCGAGCGCGACGACTTCGCCGGCTGCTTCGCCGCCTTCCGTCTTTTCGCTGCCCGAGACGAGCGTGATTGGGCTGTTGACCACCGGCACGAAGACGCTTTCGCCGTCGGTCGACATCGGCGCGATCACTCCGCCGAGCGATCCGGGATACACGGTCGACGGAGTTTTGATCTTCGACGTTTCGCCGCGCATCGCCAAGAGGCCGTCGTCATCGTGACCGCTGTGTTTGCCGACCGTGCGCTGCCAGATGACTTTGCCGGTCTTTTGGTCGGCGGCAAGCACGATGCCCGACTTGCCCGCCGCGACGACGACGTTGCGACCGCCGACGTTGATCAGGATCGCCGGCCCCTGGAAGTCCCAGTCGTGGATGTCGTGCGGGGTGACCTGGTGGAACCAGTCCAGCTTGCCCGTCTTGGCATCGAGCTTGACCAGCGAGTTGGTGTAGAGGTTGGGACCCGGCCTGCTTGACCCGAACGGGTATTGCGGCGTGCCGGGGAACGGGGCAGGATTGCCGACGCCGAAGTACATCGAGCCTTTGCCGTCGAAGGCCGGCGGGTACCAGAGGCCGCCGCCCGAGTTGACTTTGGGGTTACCCCAGAGGCTTTTCGGCACCGTGTCGAAGTGCCAGCGTTTTTTGCCAGTTTTCGCGTCAAGCGCCCAGAGGGTCCCGACGCCGCCACCTTCGTAGAGGCTTTCGGTGTTGAGCGGCACGGTGGAGACATAGACGAGGCCGTCCTCGTAGCCGGGCGCCATGTCAATGCCTTCGTTGGCGATTCTGGTCAGTTTCGTCGACCAGACCTGCTGGCCGGTTTTCTGGTCAAGCGCGAAGGCTTCGGTCGGCGTTGCGCCGAACACATGGCCTTCGGCGACGACGATCCCGTTGGGGCCGATGTCCGGCTGTTCGAAGGACGCGGTCCAGAGGACTTCACCCGTCTCGAGGTTGATTGCCTCGACGTTGGAGCCAAGGTCCTGCGAGTAGATGACGCCCTTGTCGATCACCGGGGTAGAAGCGTGACTTCCAAAGTTGCTCGCGCCGCGGATCGGGGTGGTCCAAACGAGGGCGAGATCGCCGACGTTCGAGCTGTCGATCTTGCCCTTCACGTGGCGCGTGTTGAACGCGTCGACGCCGGGATAGCCAGAGCCGGTGAAGCTGACCGGTTCGTCTTCCGCTGAGGAATCGGACTCGCCGCAGGCCGAGATCATCAGGGCCAAGGCCAGGGTCAACACCAGCACCGCGATCCAGGTCGCGGCTCGGGCGACCCCTTTCCCCCTGCTCAGACTGGTCATTGCGCGACCTTATGTGACTGCTTTGTAGGTGTCAAGTAATCGAGGACAAGTGGCTGCACGACGCGATTGGAGAGCAGGCCGAGCGCGCCAAGGTTGGCGAAGCCGGGCCCCTGGCTGAGTCCCGCCAGTCCCGGGATCTGCAGGCGCGGCTGCATGCCGAGCAGCTCGAGGTTGCGGCCGATCGGCACCTCGGCGCCCGCCGGACGTTCCCACAACGGTCCGGCCTGACGCTCGATCTCACCGCGCACGGCCGCCGGGAAGAGCGTCCGCATCTGCGCCAGCAGATCGAAGCCGGTGCAGTTGGCAACGTAGTCGTGCTCACGATCGACCGTCCCCTCGGGCGACTCGTACACAACCCGGACCCCCTCGCCGTCCGCCGCACCGACGTCGCTGACCCGGCCAGTGACGAAGCGGCAGCGGTCGTCGTAGGCGATCGCTGCGAGGCTCGGCGGATCGAAGACGCCGCGGTCGGAGTGCTTGACGAAGTCGCGCCTCGTCTGCAGGTCGAGGGCGCCCCATTCGACCACGTCGGGGTTGGAGAAGACGCGGTTCTCGAGAAAGCTCTCGCCACGGCTCATCGGCAGCATCGGGGTGTAGATCGTGTAGCGACAGAAGGGTCGCAGGCCACGCAGGAACATCGTCGCGCTGAGCGCGCTCTCGCCGCCGCCGACGATCGCGATGTCGCACTCGCGGTCGTCGGGGATGCGAGTGAACTCGCTGCGCTTGCTGTCGCAGTGAAAGACGCGTTGGGCAACCGCCGGCTCGTGCGGGAAGGCGCGGTGGATGCCCGGGCCGGTGAGCACCAGCGCAGCAGACGCGTGTCGCGAGGTGTCCTCGGCGCCAGCGGCCTCCACCACCCAGCGCTCGCCGGCCTCGTCGATGGTCACCTGCGAGACCGTTGCCTTCAGGTGGGTTACCCCCTCGGTGGCCCGCGAGAGCACCCAGGTCAGGTACTCGCCGTAGTCGCGATGGCGCACCGGGGGCGAGCCGGCATCGACCCAGCGCGCGTAGCGGCGGCGGCTGATCATGTGCTGCTGCCAGGTGAAGGAGGCGAGCGCCGCGTCGATCGCCTCGCCAGCCTCGCCGAACTCGACATGGCTCTGGTAGGGGAAGCCGACGTCCTTGATCGGCGTCACCGCCAGCGGCTCCTCGCCCGAGGTCATTCCGTTGCGGCCCTTCCACGAGGCGGCGACCTCGGTCCCCTCGATCACCTTCAGCGAGATCTGGGCCAGGCCGAGGCTGTTGAGGATATGCACCTTGGTGGCAATCCCAGCGGCCTTGGCGCCGGCGCCGACGACGATCAGATCGTGGTTGGCGATCATGCGTATGCCGGGGTTCGGGGTCTGGCGAGGACGAGGCCGTGCTGGGCGGGGCTGAAGGCGATCGCCCCCCTGCTTACGCGCTCCGCGCGCGACTCGACCGGCTCCAGCTCGACCTCCTCGAGCACGGTGCGCACGACGCGCTTCATCTCCTGTTCGGCGTAGCTCGCGGCGAGGCAGCGGCGGGCGCCGCCGCCGAAGGGGATCCAGGTGGGGACGGCGGCGCGCTGCTCGAGAAATCGCTCGGGGACGAACTCCCCCGGCTCGTCGTAGACGTCGGCGCGGTGGTGGATCAGGTAGACGCAGGGCGCCACGAGCGTGCCGGCCGGCAGGTCGTAGCCGCCGAGCGTCGCCGGCCTCAGCAGGCGCCGCACGACGACCGAGACCGGCGGCCGCAGGCGCAGCGTCTCCTTGATCACCGCGTCCAGGTAGGCCTCGCCATCGCCGGCAAGCAGTTCGTCCTGCAGCCGTGCCAGCTTCTCGGGGTGGCGCAGGAGCCGCTCGAAGACCCAGGCCAGCGAGCTCGAGGTCGGGCCGTCGGTGAGCAGGGTGAGCAGTTCGTCGCGCAGCTCCTTCTCGCTCAGCGCCGAGCCGTCCTCGTTGCGCGCCTCGATCAGGATCGAGACCGCGTCCTTGCGACCGTCTTCGCCTTCGGCCCGCCGCCGCTGCACCTCGGCGAGCACCGCCTTCTCGACCGGCGCCATCGCCTGCCGCCAGCCGCGGCTGCGTTCGAGCCAGCCCGGCCCGAAGAGGGCCAGCTTGCGCAGTCGGCCCTCGTCGTTGACCGCCTCGGTCAGGTTGGTGAGCAGCGCCCGCAGCCGGTCGAGCCGACCTTCGTCGTCGCCGAAGACGGCTCGCATGACGACCTCCTGCGTGAGCGCCTGCATGCGGGGCCAGAGCCTGAACGGCTCGCCGACCGGCCAGGCGCGCACTTCGCGCCGGGCCAGCTCGGTCATCATCTCGGCGTCCTCGCGCATGCGCTCGCCGTGGAAGCGAGGCAGCATCAAGCGGCGCTGCCGCATGTGCTCGGGCTCCTCGCTGAGCATCACCGAGTGCGCCCCGAGCACCGGCTTCAGGGCCAGGTTCGGCACGCCCACGCCAAGCTCGTTGGTGTCGGCGGAGAAGATCCGTTTGACGTCCTCGGGGTCCGAGAGGAGGACCCAGGTGCCGAGGTGGGGCAGGCGCAGGGTGAAGGTGTCGCCGTAGCGCGCCCGGCACTGCTCGAGGAAGGGCAGCGGCTCGCGCGACCAGCGGATCGATTGCAAGAGCCTGGGGGTGCGGGGGCCGGGCGGCAGCTTCCTCCTCATGCCTCTCCCCCCTCCGCCGCAGCGGGCGCCGCCTCCATCAGCTCGTCCTCGAGCTTGCAGGTGGCGCCGATCAAGAGCTCGAAGAGCGCCGCGGTGAACTCAACGGGCAGGCCGGCCTCCGCGCCGCGGGCCAGGTAGCGCGCCCGCACCTCGGCGACCCGCTCCGGCTGCATCATCGGGATCCCGTACGCGCTCTTGTGCTCGGCGACTTCGCGGCAGATCTCGAAGCGCTCGCCCAGCAGCCGCGCGATCTCCTCGTCGATCGGATCGAGCCGTTGGCGGAATTTGACCAGCCCGTCCTCACCCATGACCGACCCCTCCCACCGTTCCGGTGCGCTTTATACGGTCATAGGCCGGAAAAGGCGCACCGGAACGGCTGGGGGCTCCGTCGAGGAGGCCGGTGACGAAGGCCTCGCTGCACTCGGCGAGCGAGGCGAGCGCGTAGCCGCCCTCTTGGATCACGCAGACCGGTGGCCCTGCATCGGCCAGCAGGGCGCCGATGTGGGTGAAGATCTCGGGCTCGAATCCCCAGGAGCCGTGCGGGTCGCCGGCGACGATGTCGTAGCCGAGCGAGACGACCAGGGCCTGCGAGGTCTCGGCGAGCGCCTCGATGGAGGTCGCAACGGCCTCCAGGTAGGCCTCCCGATCGGGGCTGCCGGCGAACTCGACCACCACTTCGCGCTCACTGCTCGGCGAGACGGTTCCCGCCGCCACGTTGGTCACTGGCGAGGCGTGCAGCGAGTGCAGGATCGCGTCGCCCATGCCCTCGACGATCGCCGCGGTCCCGTTCGGATAGTGCAGGTCGATGTCGAGGATGCCGACCGGACGCACGCCGGCCTCGCGCAGCGTCTGCACGGCGGCCGCCGCGGTGTTGAGGTAGCAGTAGCCGGCGAACCAAGCGGGGCCGGCATGGTGACCGGGCGGCCGGCAAAGCGCGTAGGTGAAGTGAGCGCCGGCTGCCAACCGCTCGGCGGCGGTCATCGCTGTGCGCACGCCCTCGCGCGCCGCCTCGACCAGGCCGGCGCAGACAGGGATGTCGGGCGGCAGGCCGGGAGGGGTCAGCTCCGGCATCACCACCGGCTCCTCGGAGACCTCTGCCAGCGCATCCAGGTAGTCGGGCTCGTGCAGCACGCTGAGCGTCTGCTCGACCTCTTCGCTGTCGGCGTCGGCGCCGGCCGCATGCACGCCGGCGTGGCGCAGGAGGCCCCGTCGCAGCTCCTCGAGCCGTCGGTTGTCGTCGATGCCCGGCAGGATGCGACCGCCTTCGAGGATCCAGTGAGCCCCGTCGCCGCCGCTCCCGGCGCGCTGCTCGACCAGCAACAGCTCGGCGCTCATCGCCCGGCCCCCCACCCCGCAATCACAGCGAGCACCTCCGCCTTCGCGATCACAGCTTCCTCCGCATCCGGGGGCCGAGGTGCTCGAAGCCGTTGCCGCGGTAGAAAGCCTCGGTCGCCGCAATCCGCTCGAAGTCCTCACGCGGCAGGCCGACCTCGACCCGGCTGGCGCCGGCCTCGCGGGCAAGCTCGCAGAAGGCATCGACCAGCTCGGCCCCAATCGCCCGGCTGCGCCACTCGGGATGGACCCAGAGATCCTGAATCGTGCCGTAGCGACCCGGCACGTGGATCGCGTGCTGCCAGCTGGCGGCGAGGACCCCGACAATGCCGTCCTCGCCCCCCGCCTCCGCCACCAGCAGGGCACCCATCTCCCTGTCCCTGGCAAGCTCGCGGGTCGCCTCCTCCAGCTGGGAGGCGGGCGGTCCGCCGCCGCTCAGCTCGACCAGCAGCTCGGCGATCCCCACGGCGACCGCGGGCGCATCGGCCTCGCTCGCCTCGCGGATTTGCCACGCGCCGGCGGCAGCGGCCGTTTCCCCTTCCGCGGGCACCGTTTCCATCATGCAGCCTCCGCCCTCGCCCGCGCCGGCTCGAGCTCGACGCTCCAGGCGTCGGGCGAGTCGCTGCCGGTGACCGTGCGGGCGACCGCCGCCATCGGCGCCCGCGCCTTGAGCAGGATCTCGTCGAACTCGTCCTCGGGGTCGGACTGCATGACTATCGCTCCGCCGGCGCCGATCGTTGTGCGGCCCGGCCGCAGGACGACGGTGCGGATCACGATGCTGAGGTCCATCACCCCGTCGAGCCCGAAGTAGCCGATCGCCCCCGAGTAGACGCCCCGCGCCTCGTCCTCGAGGTCGTCGATGATCTCCATCGTGCGTTGCTTGGGCGCGCCGGTCATCGAGCCGCCCGGGAAGCAGGCTCGCGCGCACTCGACCACGCTGCGCCCTGCGGGCAACCGCCCCTCGACGGTCGAGATCAGCTGGTGCACGGTTGCGTAGTCCTCGACGATCATCAGCTCCGGCACCGCGACGCTGCCGACGTCACAGACGATGCCGAGGTCGTTACGCAGCAGGTCGACGATCATCAGGTGCTCGGCGTAGGTCTTTTCGTCGTTGGTCAGCTCTGCCCTCAGGGCGGCGTCCTCGCCGGCGTCGGGGGCCCGCGACGTCGTCCCCTTGATCGGCCGTGCCTCGACTCGCCGCTCGCGGTCGACCGAGAGAAAGCGCTCTGGCGAAGAGCTGACCACGGCGACCTCGCCAAGCTGCAGGTAGGCGGCGAAGGGCGCCGGGTTGGTGCGCCGCAGGTTTCGGTAGAGGTCGAAGGGATCGGGCTCGGCGTCGGTGGAGATCTGGTCGGTGAGGCAGACCTCGTATGACTCGCCGGCAGCGAGTTCGGCTTGGCTGCGGGCAATGTCGGCCAGGTACTGCTCGCGCCCCCGACCGCACTGAAAGCGCACGTGGGAGGCGCTGGGCGTGCCGAAGGCCGGGTCCATCGGCGAGGGTTCAGCGGGCGGCGTGGCGAGCACGTCGGCAACCGCGGCCTCGGCTTCATCGAGCCACTGCTCGACCGCGGCATCGTCGCCGGCCGGAATTGCCAGCAGGTGGGTGCGGTGGCGCACGTGGTCGACGGCGACCATGCGGTTGGCCAGCATCAGCACTGCGTCGGGCACGTCGGAGCTGTGCTCGTTGGAGGAGCCGCAATCGGCCTTGCACTCATAGCCGACATACCCGACGAAGCCCCCGACCAGGTCGGGGGCAAGGCTGCCGGGCATCTCGAGCGAGCGCTTCGCCAGCTCGCGGTCGAGCACGTCGAAGATCGAGCCGCGCTCGATCGCCGTTGCTCCGTCGCGATGGATGCGGACCGCCGTCTCCTCGACGTCGTACTCGAGCACGCAGCGATCGGGCCCGGTGCTGGTCCCCAGATAAGAGCTCTGCGCGAGACGCGTCGGAGCATCGGCGCTGTCGAGCCAGAAGGCGTAGCGCTGGCCGGCGAAGAGCCGTTCGAAGAGCGCCTCGGTGGAGGGCTCTCCGGGGATCGTCCGCATGCGCAGCTCGGTGTCGGAGCTGCCCGCCGTGGCGCCACGGGCGCGGCGCGGCGTGCTCTGCGGCTGGATCTTGGCTCGGGCCTTCGGCGCTTTGCGCTCTAAGGCGAGTCGGTAGAAGTTCTCGACCAGCTTGGCGCCGTGCTCGGTGGCGATCGACTCCGGGTGGAACTGGACGCCCCACATCGGCCGGCCCCGGTGTTCGATGCCCATCACGACGCCGTCGTCGGCCCAGGCGCAAACGTTGCCGTCGGGGCCCATGCCGGTGATCGCCAGCGAGTGGTAGCGGACCACGGGGAAGCCCTGGTCGATGCCCTCGAAGAGGCCGGCGCCTTCGTGGAAGATGCGGCTCAGCCGGCCGTGCATCGCCTCGGGCGCGCTGCGCACCTCGCCTTCGAGCACGTTGCCGAGCCCCTGGTGGCCGAGGCAGATGCCGAGCACCGGCACCTCGCTGTAGCGCAGGATGTCGTCGCAGACGCAGAAGTCGTGCCAGCGGCGCGGCGTCCCCGGCCCTGGCGAGAGCACGATCGCGTCGAAGTCCCAGCGCTCGAGCGCGCGCCAGGAGACGGCGTCGTTGTCGACCACAATTGGCTCCTCTCCCGAGACCCCGGCCAGCAGGTGGAAGACGTTGTAGGTGTAGGAGTCGTGGTTGTCGATAAGCAGGGTTCTCATCGTGCTGCCTCCAGTCCCAGGCCGCGGGCGCCCTGGGCGAGCGCCGCCTGGATCGCATCTTGGACGTGTGGCTCGCGGTCGCTCTCCAGATACCAGCGCGAGAGATGAGCGACGTAGCGGGCGAGCGGGCTCACATCGAGCCGCTCGACCGCCTGGCTCAGATGGCGCCGGTACATCTCCGACTGCACGACCGCAAAGCGGTAGTCGGGATCCTGCGCGGGCTCAACCGCTGCGGCCGGGCCGTCGCCGTTGTGGGCGCGCGCCCTGGCCAGGTCCCAGCCGAGGCTCTGCTCCTCGCGCAGCAGCTTCTCGGGTTCGAAGTCGAGCGGTTTGGTGTTGGTGTGCATCAGGAAGTAGCCGAGCGCAACCTGGGGCACGATGCTTTCGGCGGCCGGGTGCTTGGTCCGCACCTCCTGCCGCTCGGGCTGCTCGCCGATCGCGGTCTCGATCCACTCCGCCAGCTCGTCGATCAGCAGCGCGTTGCGCTTGCTCGAGGAGACCGACTCGCTCTGCTTGGAGACCATCCCGTGGAAGATGTCGTGCTTGGGATGGTTGATGTCGGCGCCGGCGCCCTTGGCCATCATTTCGTCCATCAGCTGACGCCGGCAGGTGACGTGGGCGACCCACTCCAGGCCGCAGACCTGGATCGAGGTGGTGCCTTCCAGTCCCGGCGCAGCCATCCAGTAGGCGAGTGCTCGCATGTGCTGCGTGGGCAGGCCATCGGCGCGCAGCAGGGGCATTTCCTCGAGCTCCTCGCGGTCGGTGAGGTAGATGATCGCGCCGTCGGGGCGGCGCTGCAGCATGCCGTGCTCGAGACCGAGATTGGAGAGCTCGGCGACCTCGGGCAGGAAGTCGGACTCGAAGAAGACCCGGTCGAAGGAGATGCCCAGCCGGGCAAGGGTCTTGCGCTGACCGGTGATCACCCAGGAGCGGGTCTTCGACCAGAGCTCGATCGCCGCCTGGTCGCCATCGAGGACCCGCTGCAGGAGCTCGTCGGCGCTGTCGTGGTGGACGTCGAGCTCGCGGGTCAGCGAGGTGGCCGGGTTGTCGTCGCCGCGCCCGTTCAGCATCGGACCGGACTTGACGTACTCGGCGTAGCAGGTGCCGACGAAGTGATCGCTCTTCTGGCCGTTTTCCGGCGAGGACTGCGTGTGGCGGCCGCTCTTCGCGACGCCGGCCATCGCCTCGCCCATGCTGCGCCCGACGTCGCAGATGATGCTGCGCCGCTCGACCCGGCCACCGGCCTCGGTGAGCGCCGCGCCGAGCGCGTTGCCGAGCGCCAGGTTGCGCAGGTGGCCGATGTGCAGGGCCTTGGTCGAGTTGGCGTCCCAGAAGTTGAGCGCGTATATCTGCCCGCGGGCGAGGTCGGAGTGGTCGCCGGTCTCACCGGCGAGCAGCGCGGCGCCGGTGCGCTTGACCCACTCGTCGGTGAGTCGCACCCAAACCTGCTTGCCCTCGCGGTCGAGCGCCGCGACCATCGGCTCTGCCTCGATCCGCTCGAGCGCGGCGAGCGCGGCGGCGTCCTGCTGCCAGTCGCGCACCCGCGGCACCAACATCAGCTCGTAGAGCTCGTGCGGCTGGTAGGGCGCCCGAGCGGCCCAGAGCGGCCGGCCCTCGCCGCCCGTCGCCACTTCATCGAAACGATCGAAGAGATTGTCCACCATAGCTGGTTACCTTGTCTCCATTGGATGCACCAGCCGGGGCTCGAACCCGGATCTCCGGCTTTTAAGGCCGGCCCTTTGACCGATTAAGGCACTGGTGCGCTATGGACGGAGCTCCTCCCGCAGAGCCCCCGGACCCTCCCTGAGTCCCTCAATCTCTCTGATCGCTCTGGAATTTTCGCGCATCCTAGCAACTCCGCGCGTACCGGAATAGACATCCTGAGGAAAAGTTGGCCGATTAGCCCCCCGAGATCCCGCTAACCGCTCCCGTCCGTCCCGCCCGCGGCGCCCAGACCCCATCGAGAAAGGCGGTCAGCTCGGCGGTGAGACGCTTCGGCCTGAGCCGCCACTCGAGGATCGAGGTCGCTTCGACCAGATGCGCATTCGGCAGCTCCTCGACGAGCATCCCCGAGTCGCTGAACGGGTGCAGCGGATCGCGAGGATGACCGACGACCAGCGTTGGCTGCTCGATCCCGAGCCGCAGCTGGCGATGCGGCGCGGTCTCCCCCAGCAAGAGGCTTTCGAGCACCGCCCCCGACGGGCCCGGACGCTGGCGCACCCAGTCGAGACCGATGTCGATCAGCGGATGGGTGCGGGGAATCAGCGATGTGACCCGCGAGGTGAGCTCGAAGGCGGGTCGTCCGAGCCGTAGGCCGAGCAGCAACGGCGCGAAAGCCGCGGCGACGCCCGGCAGGGCGTTGTCGAGCACCGGCATCTCGATAAAGAGACCGCGCACGCGCTCCGGATTGCGCACGGCCAGCTCCAGCGCGACGTTGGCGCCCAGCGAGGTGCCGCCCACCACCGCCTCGGGCTGCTCGAGGTGATCGAGCAGCGCCACGACCTGGCGGGCGAAGAGTGGCATCGAGTAGAGCCGCAGATCCTCGGGTCGGTCCGAGCGGCCGTGGCCGAGCAGGTCGACGCAGACGACCCGGTTGCCGCGCGTGGCCAGCGCCGGCCCCAGACCCTCGTACATGCGCCTGTTCATCAGCAGGCCGTGGGCGAGGACGAGCAGCCGCCCGCCCTCGCCGTAGACGTCGTACTCGATCCGGTGTCCCTCGTAGCGAAACTCGCTCATTGCTCCCCTCCAGTAGGCAGCGAGCTTAGGCGAGCGAGCGGTTCAGTTCCGCTGCAGGGCTAGCAGGTCGATCTGGTAGATCAAAGTGCCGTTCTTGGAGGCGGTCGCGTCGGGGGCGATCAGTTCGCGGCGGCCTCCCACCCGCATCCCCGGCAAGCCTTCTTTCCAGGCGTCGACCATTTCGTTCATCCTGAACCTGACCTTCCTGTCTCTCGTGGCCGGCATCCGCACCGCTTCGCCGTAATAGGCGCTGGCGAAGCGCATGAGGAGAATGTCCCGGGGCGACGACGTCACGGCGGGACCGAATCCCTTGCGCAGGTCGTGAATCTCGAGCTGCTCCGGCACCGGCCCCTCCGCCGCCGCGATCTTGTATTCGGGCAAGGCCGCGATTTCCGCCTTCGTCATCGACGACCGTTGCGGTTCCAGCGGCCTGGCGGCCGGCTCCGGCTGTTGCTGTTGCTGCTGCGGCTGCTGCTGCTGCGGCTTGGAGGCCACCGTCGAGGAGTCCTCGTTCGAGCCGCAGGCCCCCAGCGCGAAGGCCAGGACGACCGCAATGCTTCCTCTAGCTCCGATTAAAAGGGGAAAATTCACGCACGTATCTTAAAAGGAAAACAGGTGCCGGTAGCTACGCCGGCTTGCAGCTAAGGCTCCGCCGAGGCAGACCGGACCGTGGCCACGCCCGTAACCTGTAACCGTGGCAGGCCCGGTCAGTCGCACGCTCTCCGCCTCGCAGTTGGCGACCCTGGGCGAGCACGGGGAGGAGCGTACGGCCGAGGCCGGCGAGACCCTCTTCGAGATCGGCGATGCGACCTATCCCTTCATCGCGATCCTCGAGGGGGAGGCGACAGTGCTCGACGCCTCGGGAGAGGAGATCGTGCGCCATGGGCCCTCGGCCTTCCTCGGCGAGATCAACCTGCTCTCCGGGCAGACCGTCTTCCTCACCGCGGTCGCCACCGAGCCGCTGCGCTACATCGCGGTCGAGCGCGAGCCGCTCCGCCAGCTGCTCTTCGAGGACGGGGAGCTCTCGGATCTGTTGCTGACCGCCTTCGTCCAGCGCCGTGAGCTGCTCCAGCAGCGCGAGGGAATCGGGGTAGAGATCGTCGGCCCGCGCAACTCGCCCGAGACGCGGCGAGTGCGCGAGTACGCCCGCCAGCTGCGCCTCCCCCATTCCTGGCTCAACCCTGCCGAGGACGAGGAAGCCGCTGCCGCGATCGGTGCGCTGAAGGAGTCCGAGCTGCCGCTGGTGCGCCTTCCGGGGGGGCGCCAGCTGCGCCGACCGAGCAACGGCGAGCTCTCGCGAGCCCTCGGCATCGGCCTCGAGCTGAGCCAACGTGAGGAGGTCGACCTGCTGATCGTCGGCGGCGGCCCGGCCGGCCTCGGCGCCGCCGTCTACGGTGCCTCGGAGGGACTCGACACCCTGGTCATCGAGAGCGCCGTGCTCGGCGGCCAGGCTGGGGCCTCGCGCCGCATCGAGAACTACCTCGGCTTCCCGGCAGGAATCAGCGGCACCGAGCTGACCAGCCGCGCGATCACCCAAGCGCGCAAGTTCGGCGCCCGCACCGCGAGCCCCTACCGAGCCGAGACGCTCGAACCCGGCGCCAATCGCCACCTGGTGCGACTCGACGGCGGCGCCGAAGTGACCGCGCGAGCCGTGCTGATTGCCACCGGCGCCGAATACCGGCGCTTGCCGGTGGCCGACCTCGAGCGCTACGAGGGCACCAGCGTCTTCTACGCGGCTGGACCACCTGAGGCACAGCTCTGCGCCGCCCAACGCGTCGGCGTCGTCGGCGGCGGCAACTCGGCCGCGCAGGCGGCGATCTGGCTGGCCCGCGGCGGCGCCCTGGTCACCCTGCTGCATCGCCGCGCCGATCTCAGCGAGACGATGTCCCGATACCTGATCGACGACCTGGCGCGCTATGGCGTCGCGGTTCGCGATGACAGTGAAATCGCCGCCCTGCACGGCCAGGACGGCCAGCTCCGGAGCGTGACGCTGACCGACGGCGAGCGCTTGCCGCTCTCCTTCCTCTTCCTCTTCCTCGGCGCCTCGCCCTGCACCGAGTGGCTCGACGAGGTCGTCGCGCGCGATCCCAAGGGCTTCGTCCTCACCGGCCCCGAAGCCGGCGCCGAGGGACTGCTCGAGACCAGCGTCTCCGGCGTCTACGCGGCCGGCGACGCTCGCGCCGACTCGCCCAAGCGCTGCGCGACGGCGGTCGGCGAGGGCGCCGCCGTGGTCCGTTTCGTCCACGAGCGCCTCTCCCCAGCCGCAGCCGACTCGCGGTAGCAGGACAGGTCGCGCAGCAGCCGAGCGGCGACGAGCACGCCGCAACCCTAAACGCGTGCTAGCCGAACTCGATCACGCTGCGGATGCCGTCCTGGGCCTCCATCAGCTCGAAGCCGCGGTTGACCTCGTCGAGGGAGATGCGGTGGGAGATGAAGGGCGCCACGTCGATCTCGCCGGTGAGGGCGCGGTCGATCAATTGCGGGACCTGGTCGCGCCCCTTGACGCCGCCGAAGGAGGAGCCGGCGACGCGGCGGCCGGTGATCAGGAAGCGCGGGACGACGTCGAGAGTCTCCCCCTTGCCGGCGACTCCGGCGATCGTGCAGAGCCCCCAGGCCATGCGCGCCGCTTCGACCGCCTGGCGCATCACGGCGACGTTGCCGGTCGCCTCGAAGGTGTAGTCGGCGCCGAAGCCGCCGGTCATCTCGAGGATCTGCTCGACGGCGCCCCCGCCGCCTTCGACCAGGTCGGTTGCCCCCTGGCCGCGGGCCAGCTCGAGCCGCTCGGGCGAGAGGTCGACGCAGACGATCCGCTCGGCGCCCTGCAGCCGGCAGCCGGCCACGGCTCCCAGCCCGACCATCCCCGCGCCGAAGACGGCGCAGGTGCTGCCCGGCTGCACCGCTGCGGTGTTGATCGCCGCGCCGAGGCCGGTCGAGAGGCCGCAGGCGAAGAGGCAGGCGTGCTCGAAAGGGGCCTCCGGGTTGATCTTCGCCAGGGCGATCTCCGGCATCACCGTGT
>DATNHC010000114.1:0-3447 GCA_035605155.1 Solirubrobacterales bacterium | reverse complement strand
CAGCAAGGCGACCGTGGCGCGGATCGCTGCCAACGGGACGACGATCGTCACGCGCCTGCCGGCCGCCGGGGCGGGGCGGGGCAGCGCCGCCCGCATCGAGTGCCCAGCGGTCAACGAGTGCTGGATGGTCACCTGGGCCGGCTGGCTCTTCCATTACAGCGACGGCACGCCGCTGGCGCGCGACACCGCCCCCGCCTTCCAGGGCACGATCGAGTTCCGCCCCAACGAGTCGGCCGAGCAGTTCGTCCCCGATCGCCTCCCGGTCGACGACTCGCAGCTCTTCGCGCCGCCGCCGCTGGAGCTGACGCCGAACGCGGTCAAACCGGCAAAGGTGCGGCGGCTGCCGCCGCTGCTGCGCAAGGTGCGCTCCGACCTGCACGGCCTGCGCCTGACGGTCAGCTTCACGCTCACCCGCCGGGCGCGGGTACAGCTCCTCGCCAAGCAAGGCGGGCGCACCGTCGCCCGCACGCCCTCTCTGGTCCTCGCTCCCGGCCGTCGCAGCCTCGAGCTGCAGCTGGAGCGCGACCGCTACCCGACCAAGCTCGCCTTCCGCACCAAGGAGGTGAAGCGGTGAACGGACGCAGCCGCCACCTTGCCGCCTTTGCGGCGATGCTCGTCGCCCTGCTCGTCTACGCCGTCCCGGGCAGCGGCTTGGCGCCGGGGGCCGGGGTAGGGCCGCTGCCCCTGCTCGGTACGGCCGATGTGGCGATGACCCTGATGGGCGCCGCTCCCGGGGGCGAGCCGGGCGAGGCGTGGGGCTACCGGCAGCTGCCGGTAGCGGTGGGCGGCGTCACGGTGGGGACACGGGCGCTCGCCTTCGGCTCGATGGCCAATCCGGCCCAACCCGATCCTCAACTCGCTTTCATGCGCTACACCGACGCCAACGGCTGGCAGGTCTTCGACACACCCGTTGACGAGAGCGGCCAGCCCTACCGGGGTCCGATTCCGAACCGGCTCTCGGCTCGCATCACCCACGATGGCGGTGGGGTGCTGGTTGGCCGCGACCTGCGCCGCCCATCCGGCGAGCAGCTCGTCGTCCTCCACCACGATCCGGGGGGAAATTGGCGCGCACTGCCGGATCCACCCGCGGACGTACTGCTGCCGACCGAAGGCGAAGCTCCAGCCGAGTCGCTTGCAACGGAGCAGGGGCTCGGCGCGGTCGCGGTGGCCGCCTTCGATGAGGCCGGTCATACCGGCCTCCTATTCACTCCCCAGGAGCGCTCGGTCGCGGCGGGCATCGTCCATTTCGACGGCCAGGAATGGGCGCCGCGAGAGACGGTCCAGATTCCGCCCGGCTCGGAGGGCGAGTTCCACATCATCGCCGTCGAAGCGACGGGCTTGGGGAACGCTTGGGCGCTGGCTGAGGTCGATCCCGACGCCGGCCTCAACCGCTCGGTCGTGTTGCTCGAGCGAACCTCGACCCCCGGGGGGCCTCTCTGGGTGGAGCGGCCGCTGAGCGGTACCCCCTTCGCCAAACGCGACGACCCGGCAGCGGGGATCGCCGGCGCAGCCCCGACCGGCGGCGCCGCCCAGCCGCTGACCGTCACCAGCGATGGCGTCTGGATCGACCTCTCGGCGACGGTTGACGGGGTCGAGCGGGACGTGACGCTCTTCTACAACAGTGGCTCGGACTCGGTGACCGGTGCCTGGTGTGACGTCGAAGACGCCGCCCTCTGCGCTGCGCCGCTCGGCGCCAAGCTCTCCCGCCAAGGTGGCTACCGAAGCTTTGCCTGGGCCGGCGGGGCCTTCGGCTCACGGGTGATCACCAATCCGCTCGACCCCGGTGGCGCCGAGACCAGCAATCGCGGGACGTACCTGCGTTTCTCCGATGGCCAGTTCCTGCGCATGCCGGGCGGTGGCGGGAACTTCCGCGCCAGCGGCGCCTTCAACGGCCTCGACAACGGCTGGCTCGAGGGGCCCGTGGAGATCTCCGGCAAGACGGCGCCGCTACGGCTGCGCCCCTGGCCGGTCTCGGTGCGGGCGCCGCTCGCCGACGTCACCCCCGCCCCGAGCGACATGCCGGGCAGCCTCGCCTCCGGAGCCCTGGCGGTCGGGCTTGACGGCTCGATCGTCCGTTACGAGCCGGGACGCGGCTGGAAGCGCGAGTTCCTGCTCTCCTCCAGCGGCAGCGTCAACAAGGCCGCCCTGCGCGGCGTTGCCTGGCCTGAGCCGAGGCGGGCTCATGCGGTTGGCGACCAGGGCGCGATGTGGCAATGGAATGCGGCCGACGATCTTTGGATCGCCGATCCTGGGATCCCAGTCGGCTTCGAGGGCAATCTGATGGACGTCGCCTTCGATCCGGCGAACCCAGATCGGGGCTACGCGGTGGGCAAGGGCGGCGTGCTGCTCGGCTATGGCAAGAGCTGGGACCAGGAAGCGCTGCCGGCTGGGTACCAGGGCGCCAACCTGACCTCGATCGCCTTCGCCGGCAGCCAGGCGATCGTCGCCGCAGGGGGCGACCTGCTTGTCAACGGCGGGGGCGGCTGGCGAGTCGACCCGTCGGCCAATGCGTTGCTCGACAGCGTCCGCGCCGGCAACCCGGGGCTCTACGCAGTTGCCGGCCTTCCCGACGGCGGCGCGGTCGCCGCCGGTCGCGACATCGTGCTCGAGCGCGACGGCGTCGGAGGGCCCTGGCGCTTCTCAGACCAGCCGATACTCGGATCCACGGCGATCGCGGCCGCGGCGGTACGCGACGGAGGCAGGGTGCGGGCGATCGTCTCGGTCGTTCCGCAGCTCACCTATCCGCTCGCCGACGACCTGCCCGAGCCCGACCCCAACGTGCCGCCGCCGATCCCGCCGCCGTTCGGCCTGCCTGGCGACGGCTACCTGCTGCGCGAGACCGCCGCCGGCTGGGTCGACGAGCAGCGCACGTCTTTCGCCGCTTCGGGCGACGACCGGCCGCTGAAGAGCGACCCGGTCCTCTCGCTCCTGCTCGACTCCGCTGGCAACGGCTGGGCGGTGGGCGGCTGGAGCGGTGACTCCGATTCGGTTGGCCGCGGCTCCTCGGCCCGCAACAGCGGCGGCAAAGCGATCCGCTCCCGGGTGCGGACGGCGGCGATATTCCGCTACGGATCGGGAGCCGGCTCGGCGCCGAGCTCGGTTGGGTCCCCTCCTGTGCCGATGCCGGCTGGGCCGGTGCGTTTCGCCGTCGGGGGCAACGCCGAGTGCGACGCCTCCTGCGCTGAGCTGACGACCCAATCGATCGGCCCCGATCGCACGTTGGTGGCGGCGCTGCGGGCGAGCGCGGCGATGGCAGGAGGAGTTGGCCCACGTGCCTTTCTGTACACCGGCAACCGGGTCCGCACCGGGCTCGGCGAAGCCGATGCGCTGCGCTTTGCGGCGTTGCTGGGAAGCGCCGGAGGTCTGCCGGTCTTCCCGGCGCTCGGCTCCGGTGATGCGTCCGGCGGTTTCGGCGCCGACGGGTTCCAGTCCGCTCTCGCCGGGTTT
>DATNHC010000113.1:0-14985 GCA_035605155.1 Solirubrobacterales bacterium | reverse complement strand
CCCGTAGTCCCGCACCTCCGACAGGCCATACTGAACATCCGGAAGTTGCGAGTCGATCTGGTCGATGGCTTCTTCGATCGAGGCCGAGGCTTCCTTCAAGGCGAGCTTCATCGATTCGCTCGTGTCGAAGAGCAGCATGATGTCGGTCTGTGCCGGGGGGGCAGCATTCGCCGAGGAGACCGTCAGGGAAGCCGCGACCGAGACGAGCGCCGTGCCCAACATGACGAGGCTGACGGCCTTTCTCCTGGTTGAGCTCGAGGCTTGATTGGAGGCTCGGATCATGCTCGTTTCTAAAGGGAAGTGCGTCAATCGGTCGAGAATCGACCGGTTCGAATTTCCAACGATGCGCTAAGCCTAGAAATTCCGGAAGCAGACAGATGTCTTAGGCCCGCGACAACGCGCGGTGCTCACCGACGGGCGGAGAAGAAATCTGAGAGAAGCTGCGAGCACTCCTTCTCCAAGACGCCGGTCAGGACCTCGGGGCGGTGATTGAGGGCCGGCTCAGCGAGGACGTTGAGAGCGCTGCCGGCGGCGCCGGCCTTGGGGTCGGGGGCGCCGAAGACGACGATCGGGATTCGGGCGAGGACGATCGCGCCCGCGCACATCGCGCAGGGCTCGAGCGTCACGTAGAGCGTCGTGCCGGATAGGCGCCAGCCGCCAAGGGCCTCGGCGGCAGCACGGATCGCGAGGATCTCGGCATGGGCGGTTGGGTCACGGCGCAGCTCACGCTCGTTGCCGGCGGCGGAGAGCGGCTCGCCCTCGCGGACGAGGACGGCACCGATCGGCACGTCGCCGTGACGCTCGGCCAGGCGCGCCTGCTCGATCGCCAGCGCCATCCACGGCTCGTGCTCGGGCAGAGGAGCGTCACCTCGCATACATACGGGAGTATGTGGCACTACAACTTCGTTGGCGGGCCAGTGTTAGTGGATGGCTCGCTCGGTTGCAGGGATTGAGCGAGCCAGACGCAAGATGATCCGACGCCTTCCGATCGCCGTCACCACCGCCCTGCTCGCGCTGCCTCTGCTGCCCCCGGTGCCAGCCGGCGCGGCCATAGGCCTCGCTCCTGCCCAGGGATTCGTTCCCCACGAGCTGATCGTGAAGCGGGCCGGAGATCGCATCTCCAGAAGCGTGCGGCTGTCAAAACGCGTCAGCGTGCACGAGGCAGCGGCTCGGCTCCGCCATCGCCCCGGCGTCCTTTACGCGGTGCCCAACCAGATCGCAACCGCGTCGGCGTCGGCGACCTCGCCACGTGAGATTCCCAACGACCCCGGTCCGATCGGCGGACCGCCCGGGCCACCCGGCGGTTGGGTCGCAAAGCAGTGGAACCTGCTGCCCTGGGCGGGGGAACCGACACCGCTGCTGCCGATATCTCCGGGTGGGATCGACGCGGTGGGGGCCTGGGCGAATCTAAGCGCGGCGGGACACCCGGGCGCCGCAGGGATCACGGTCGCCGTCCTCGACACCGGCATCGCCTACCGCGCCAATGGGCCCCGCTTCCGCCGCAGCCCGGACTTCAGCTCAAACCAGTTCGTCAAGGGCTATGACTTCGTGGACGAGGATCCCCTGCCGCTGGACGAAAACGGCCACGGCACACACGTTGCCGGGACGATCGCCGAGAAGACCAACAATGGGATCGGCCTGGTGGGACTCGCTTACAGGGCCAAGCTGATGCCGGTTCGCGTGCTCGACAAGCAGGGCCGCGGCGAGGCCGACGACATCGCCCGCGGGATTCGCTTCGCGGTCACACACGGTGCCATGGTGATCAATATGAGCTTCAACTTCGGCTGCAACCGAAGGGTGCCCGGGGTCGACGAAGCGCTGCGCCAGGCCTACCGCCGCGGCGTCGTCGCGGTGGCCTCGATCGGCAACCTCGGATCCGAGGCCTGCGTCTCGCCGCCCGCGACCAGCCCGCACGCGGTCGGCGTCGGCGGCAGCACCGAGGGCGGCTGTCTTGGCAATTACTCGCTTGCCGGCAAGGACGTCGACCTGATCGCCCCGGGCGGCGGTGCGCCAATCCCCGGTTGCCTCTCGACCTCCACCGGCTCGATCCTCCAGGTGACCTTCAAGAACGGCAGCACGCGGCGCTTCGGCGAGCCGATCGACTACGCCGGCACCTCGATGGCCGCTGCCCACGTCGCCGGTGTCGCGGCGATGGTCCTCGCCAGCGGCACGATCGACCCCCGGGCAAAGTCAAAGGGCAAGGTCGGGGCCGTAACCCAGCGCCTGCGCCACACGGCGCGCGATCTGGGATTGCCAGCGGAGCGCCAGGGCGCCGGCTTGATCGACGCCGCCCAGGCAACCGACCCCTCGACCTGACGGCGTCTGGCCAAGCAGATCAAGGACACAGGGAGCGCCTAAGCGCGCAGCGAGCAAGCGTGCATATCTGACTCTTCGCGCAGCGAGCGGAGCGCGGTCGTCGTGATCGCTCCGCACGCGAGCGACCGAGGACGTCGAGCTGCGCTGGCCAGACGCCGTCAGGTGGTGCGGACGATGATCACGCTGCAGGGCGCGTGATGGGAGATGTTGTTGGGGACGCTGCTGAGCAGGAAGCGACGGGCGCCGGTCATGCCCTTGTTGCCGACGACGATCAAGTCGGCGTTGGTGTCTTCGGCGACGTCGAGGATCGCCTCGGCGGGGTCGGCCTCGACCGGGTGGGTCTGCACCTCGATCCCCTCCTTGCGAGCCGCCGCGGCGGCGGCATCGAGGACGAGGTTGACGTCCTCGCGAGGGCCGATCCCGTACTGCACGTCGGCCGGCGCATCGAGCTGCTCGCTCTCGACCCGGCGTTTGGACACCGGTTCGTACGCGCTGACGATGCTGAGTTGGGCGCCTGCGAGCTTGGCGAGGTCGACGGCCTGGCGGACCGCCTCGGCCGCCGTATCCGACCCATCGGTTCCAACCACGATGCGAGTGAACACGCCGCCTCCTTGCTACCTCGGTCGCCGAACGAGGGCTGATACTAACGCTGCGGCTTACTGTGAAGAGGCAGGCCGCGGAAGCCGTCACCGAGGATCTCGGTTGGCGTGGTCGCCAAGCGGTAGATCGCGATCGCCATCGAGGCGAGCAGGCAGGCGACGAGGATCGCGAGGCCGGCTTTCCAGAGGGACGGCATTAGGCTGATCTCATCATGGAGAAGGTTGCCGACGGGGTGTGGCTGCTGCGCGGAGACTTCCGCAAGGCGATGAACGTCTACTTCCTCGAAGACGAGGGGGGCGTCGTCCAGTTCGACGCCGGGACCCAGTCGATGGCGAAGAAGGCACGGGCGGCGGCGGCGAGCCTCGGCGGGTTGAAGCGGGTGGTGCTCGGTCATGCGCATGCCGATCACCGCGGGACGGCCCCCGTGATGGGCGCGCCCGTCTACTGCCATCCAGACGAGATCGGCGATGCCGAAAGCGACGCCTCAATCGCCCCCTACATGGACCTCTCGCAACTGCCCGTGGCGCCGGTGCGCTGGATATACCCGCTGCTGCTGCGCCGCTGGGACGGGGGCGCGGTAAAGATCGACGGCACGGTGCAGGAGGGGGACGAGGTGGCGGGCTTCCGCGTCATCCACTTCCCCGGGCACGCGCCGGGGCTGATCGGGCTCTGGCGGGAGAGCGACCGGCTGGCGATCGTCTCCGACGTCGTCTACTTCGTCGACTCGGCGCGCTTGCGAGCCCTGCCCGAGGGCGAGGCGAGCGTCCCGCACCCCGCCTGGGCTTGGGACCACGCCAAGGCGAAGGACTCGGTGCGCAGGCTGGCGGCGCTGGAACCGGCGGTCGTCTGTGCCGGCCACGAGGAGCCGTTGCGCGGCGAGAATCTGCGCGAGACGCTGGAGCGTGCGGCGGACAGGTACTGAGAGCGCGCGGCGCTCCCCGGCCACGCTGCCATAGTTTGCGCCCCTGATGATCGGGACCTACGCCTCGGCGGCGCTGATCTGCGCCGCGTCGCTGCTGGTTGGACGCGCGATCCTTGCCCTCGCCGGCGGGGGTGATGCCCGCGCCTGGCTGGCGCCCGCCGCTGGCTTCGGCGCCGTGCTCACCGTCACTGGAGTGCTCGCCCGGGCGCCCGGGCATGCAACCAGCGCCGCGCTCGGACTGGTCGCGCTGCTCGGCGTGGCGGCTGCCGTCCTCTGGTGGATGCCGCGGCGCCGGCGGGAGCCATGGGGAGAAACGGCGCTCGTCGCGCTCGTCGTCGTGCTCGTCCTCTCGATCCCCTTCGCGGTCAGCGGCCGCTGGGGCGTGCTCGGCGTCGGCTTCAACAACGACCTCGGCCTGCACCTGGCCTGGGCGGAGTGGCTGCGCAGCGGCCTCGGGCCGATCCCGGAAGCGGGCTACCCGCTGGGGCCGCACGCGCTCGCCGATGCCGTCGCGGCGGTGCCGGGCATTTGCCTCGGGCAGGCCTTCGTTGGACAGATCCTCGCGATCGGGGTGCTGACGGGACTGACCGCGCTGGCCGCGCTGCGCGACCTGAGCCCGGCGCGCCGGGCGCTGGCGGCAATCCTCGTCGCCGTCTCCTACCTGGGCGCCTCCTACTACGCGCAGGGAGCGTTCAAGGAGACCGGTGAGGCGCTGTTCGTGCTCGCCTTCGCGATCTGGCTGCACACCCTCGGCCGGCCGCGGGAGGGGGCATCGCTTTCAGGGGTCTTCGGAGCGCCGCTGGGCCTGCTGGTCCCACTGGCGCTCGCCGGCGGGATCTGCTTCTCCTACAGCTTCGCCGGCCTCGCCTGGCCGGTGGCAATCCTCGTTTTCTGGGGAGCGAGCGTGCCCGCCGTGCGGGCGGCCCTGCGCCCGCGTTCCCTGCTGCGAGCGCTGCGCCGCCCGATCGTGCTGCTCAGCCTCATCGTCCTCGCCGGGGTCGCCGTGCTGCTCACCCTGGTCGGGCCCTACGCCTTCATTCACGGCTTCAACCGCGTGGCGGGTACCAACACCTACGGACCGGTATCGCCAATCGAGGCGCTGGGCGTCTGGCCGGCATCCAACTACCGGCTGAGCGCCGCGGGGGGTGCTCAGCTGACCGGCCTCGCGGCGGCGATCGGGTTGCTCGCGCTTACCTTCGGCCTTGCCTGGTGGCTGCGCCGCCGCGAGCTGGCGGTACCGCTGGCACTCGCCGCCTGCACGATCCTCTACCTCGCCTCGCTGGCGACCAGCGGCGAGTACTCCCAGGCCAAGGCGCTGATGATCGCCGCCCCCCTGGCGATGCTGGTCGCGGTCCGGCCGCTGCTCTTCGAGCTGCGCGCCGGACGCGTTCGCTCTTTGTCAGCCCCAGCCGGACAAAGAGCGAACGCAGTGGGATTCGCGCGGGTTGGGTGGGCGGTGCTGGCTGTTGCGTTCGTGGGGGGCGCTCTCTACTCGAGCCTGCTGGTGCTGCGCGACGCGCCGGTCGGTCCGCCCGGGCATGGATCCGAGCTGCGCGCCTTCATGCCGATCCTCGCGGGGGAACCGGTGCTCTATGCCGGTCAGGACCGCTATGCCGCACATGAGCTGATGGGCGCCGACACGCATGTGCCCCTGGTCGAGTTCCCCGACGGCGAAGTCTCGCCCAACCCGGAAAAGCCCTTCGACACCGGCAATGCCTACGGCCCGATCGACTTCGACTCCTTCTCGCACGCCACGCTCGAACGCTCCCCCTACGTGGTCACCAGCCGGGCGGCCTGGAACAGCGAAGCGCCGGCCGGCTTCGAGCGGGTCGACGCGACCCCTTCCTATCTGCTCTGGAAGCGAACGGGGTCGCCGCCTGAGAACCGCCAGGTGCTGCTCGAGGGCACCGAGCCGGCGGCGCGCGCCAACTGCGCGGCGCCCGAGGTGCGGATTCTCACCGCAGCCCCCGGCCGTGCCTCGCTCTTCCCCGGGGCGGTGGTCGGCGGCAAGGACCGCTGGAACCCGAGGCCGATGCTCGGCACCGGCGAGCACGCGACACAGACGCTGCGCCTGCCGGCGGGCCGCTGGCTGCTCTCGCTGCAGTACTTCTCCCCCTTCGACCTGACGCTCTCCGCCCCGGGCCTGCGCCAGCCCCTGCCGGCGGCACTCGACGGCCAGCGCCCAAGCACGATCAGCCTCGCCAGCGATGGTCAGTACTGGCCGGCTGGCGAGATCCGCTCCGACGGGAGCCCGCTGCGCTTCAGGCTCTCAGCCGCCGAGCCGAGCGCCCTGCAGGAGATGACGGGATACGCCGGCGAGGCGAGCCTCGGCGAGCTGGTCGCAGTCCGCGACGAGCCCCATCGCATCGTGCCCCTCGATCGGGCCTGCGGCGCCTGGGTCGACTGGTACGAGTCGGCCGAAGCGCCTTAGCGGCCTTAGCCGCCGGCCGCTTGGTCGAAGCGCCTTAGGAGGAGGCGGCTTTCGCCGCCAGCCGCTCCTGGCTGGGACGCACGACGTCCCAGATCAAGCCGGCTTTCTCCAGGAAGCGAATGACCAGCGCCGAGAGGTCGACCTGCCAGCGACCGAGGCCGTGGACGGCCGAGGTCGGGAAGGCGTGGTGGTTGTTGTGCCAGGCCTCGCCGAGAGTCGGCAGGGCGATCAGCGCCAGGTTGCGCGACTCGTCGCTGGTCTCGTAGTCGCGGTTGCCGAATACGTGGCAGAGCGAGTTGATGCTGTAGGTGAAGTGGTGCAGGACGAAGACGCGGACGAGGCCGCCCCAGAGCAGCCCGGTGAGCGCGGCGAAGAGAGTGCCGCCGATCAGCCAGCCGAGCGCGAAGGGGATGAAGAGCCCGAGGATCGCCCAGAGCAGGAAGGTGCGGTCGACCCAGTTGATCACCGGGTCTTTGATCAGGTCCGGCGCAAAGCGCTCCTTGCTGCCACGCTGGGTGTGGATGAAGAGCCAGCCCATGTGGGCGTGGAAGAGGCCGCGGATGGCACCGCTCCAACCGTGGCCGTGGTCGACGTGGGGGCTGTGAGGGTCCCCCACTTCGTCGGAGAAGGCGTGGTGCTTGCGGTGGTCGGCGACCCAGGAGATCACCGGCCCCTCGATCGCCGCCGAGCCGAGGATGGCGAGCAGGGCGTGGAGCCACCTCTTCGCCTTGAAGCTGCGGTGGGTGAGATGGCGGTGGAAGCCGACTGTGATCCCGAGCCCGGTCAGCAGGTACATGCCGACGAAGAGGAAGACGTCGCTCCAGTGCAGCGCCTGACCCCACACCTGCCAACCCGCGAGCCCGATCGCGAGAAAGGGGACGACGGTGACCAGGCCGGTGATGATGCGATCGCGGGTCTCATTGGCGACCGGCTGGATGTCGGATGGAAGGGGTCCTGCCACGCACGACGATGATACGCATGCCCTTCCCGGCCAGGCGGCCGAGGCCCATTCGGGGGTAGTCTCAGGCCGATGGCCTTCGCCAGCACCGCGACGCTGCGCCGCGAGATCGAGGCGCGAATCCCCGAGCGTCCCTTCACCGTCGAGTTCTGGGGCGGAACGCGGCTGGCAGCAAGCGACGGCGCCGCCGGCCCGACCTTCTATGTGCGCTCGCCCCGCGCCGCCGCTCACGTGTTGCGGGCGCCGGGACAGCTCGGTCTCGGCCGCGCTTACGTCAGCGGCGAGCTCGAGGTCGACGACATCGACGCGGTGATCGAGCTGCTCGACGGTTGGCAGCCGCCGCCGCTGGATGGCGGCGACAGGGCACGCCTGCTGCTCGGCGCGGTGCGGGCGGCGGGCCTGACCCGGCCGCCAGCAAGGCCCACCGCCGAGCTGCGCCCCAGCGGACGCCGCCACACAAAGGCGCGCGACGCCGAGGCCGTACGCCACCACTACGACGTCTCCAACGAGTTCTTCTCGCTCTTCCTCGACGACTCGATGACCTACAGCTGCGCGATCTTCTCCCGCGGCGCGCAGACCCTGGAGGAGGCCCAGGAGGAGAAGCTCGAGACGGTCGCCCGCAAGTTGGAATTGGGGGAGGGCGACCGGGTGCTCGACGTCGGCTGCGGCTGGGGCAGCTTCCCGCTCTGGGCCGCGACCCGGCATGGGGCCGCCGTCGTCGGCATCACCCTCTCCCCGCCCCAGGCCGAGCGCGCCCGCCAGCGGGCCGAGGCGGCGGGGGTCGCCGACCGCGTCGAGATCCGCGTGATGGACTACCGCGACCTGGCCGGCGAGCGCTTCGACGCGATCGCCAGCATCGGCATGGTCGAGCACGTCGGCGAGGCGCAGATCGACGTCTACGCGCAAACCCTCGCCGGCCTGCTCGCGCCTGGCGGCCGGCTGCTAAACCACGGCATCGCCCGCCTCCGCCACACCGATCCCGCGGCAGGACCCTTCTCCGAGCGCTACGTCTTCCCCGATGCCGAACCGCTGCACCTCTCGCGCGTGCTGCTGGCGCTGGAGCGCGCCGGCTTCTACACCCGCCACGTCGAGGAGTTCGGCGAGGACTACGCCGAGACCCTGCACCACTGGGCTCGCCGCCTCGACGAGAACCTCGACGACGCAGTGCGGCTCGCTGGCCCCGAACGGGTCCGTGTCTGGCGCCTCTACTTGCGCATGGCCCGCAACGGCTTCGAGACGGGCTTCCTCTCGATCTACCAGGCGCGGGCACTGCTGGCCTAGGCGCATATCTGCGTCCCCCGGCCGGAAGCGACGCTTAATAGAAGCTACCCTCAAACGGGTGCGTAAACGATCTAGTTTGTCGAGCAGGATGAGCGCATCGATCAAAGCGCCATTGAGGCAGAAGCGGCGATTGCACTGGCTGGACGTGATCGCCGATCCGATCAGGCTGCAGATCCTGCGATTGCTCAGCGAGGTCGGCGACGCCTCCACCTCGGAGCTGGCCGCACAGAGCCCGGCCAGCTACCAGACCGTACGCCGTCATCTCGAAGCGCTGGAGGCCTTCGGCGTGATCGAGGCGAGTCCGGGGGTCAGTGACGGTGAGAGGTCCGGCCGGCCTGCCGCCCGCTTCAGTCTGGCGCCGGGTGTGCGGGAGAGCGTCCGCTCGGCATTAGGCGGTCGAGCCAGCGCGGCATCCACCAGCTCCTCTCGCCGAGCCAGCCCATCACGGCGGGGATGACGACGAGACGGACGATGAAAGCGTCGATGAACACCCCGATGGCCTGAGCGACACCGAAGTTGCGGATCGAAATCAGGTCCGAGACCGAGAAGGCAATGAAGACCGCGATCATGATCAATGCGGCGCCGGTAACCACGTGGGCGGTCTGGTTGAGAGCATTCTCGACCGCCATGTCCGAGGATCCCGTCCGCACGTACTCCTCGCGCATCCTGGCGAAGACGAATACCTCGTAGTCGATCGCCAGGGCGAACATCACCATCATCGTCGCGAGGACCACCGAGACGTCTACGTAGCCGGGACCACCCAGCAGCGAGTCGTTGAAGAGCAGCGAGAGCAGGCCGAAGGTGGCGCTGATCGTGAGCAGGTTGAGCAGGGCGGCAATCGCCGGCATCGTCACGGCGCGCATGACCGGAATCAGGATCAACAGGCTGATCAGCGAAAGGGCGATGCGCAGCAGCGGCGCCCTGTCACGCAGAGCCTCGTTGAGGGCGTCGCCAGCTGGAGTGACGCCACCGACGACCACCTCGGCGCCAAGCTCGCGGCCGAGCTCCTCTGCGCCCGCCTCGAGGCGATCGGCGGTGGCACGGGCCCGCTCGCTCGTCGGCTCGTCACGGCCGATGACCAGCATGCGCGCGACTGAGCCACCACGGTCGACGTTGACCAGCGACGCTGCCTGAGCGCGTCGCTGAGGGGAACTGCCGTCCAGCCCAGCGAGCACGAGGTACGGGGAGCGGAACACTCCGGGTGAGTCCTGCTGCAGCTTGGTGAGCGAAGAGCCGGAGCCCTCCTCCCGTTGCTCGGCGAGGCCGTTGCCGATGCGGTCGAGGCCCTCCGTCAGGAGCCCCGACCGCTGGGCCCCTGCGGCAAGTCCGCCGGCGAGGCGGTCGGCGCCGGCCCCGAGCTGCCCCAGCCCACTGGCAAGGTGGTCGGCACCGTCGCTGATGCGGGTCAGCGCCGGCGAGAGCTCGGCGCCGCCCTGAGCGAGCGCGGCGACCCCGCTGGACAGCTCACGGCTGCCAGCGGAGAGTCGGTCGAGGCCGCGGTCGAGGCGCTCGGCGGCTTGCGCGAGCTTGTCCATCCCGCTGCTCGCCCGCCGTCCGCTGCGGTCGAGCCTCGAGGCGAGATAGAGGCCGACATCGAACTGACCTGCCGCTCCTTCGATGCCGTCTTCGAGCCCGCCGTAGGAAGGGTTGGACCGTTCGCCGCTGCGCGGGTCGACACCGGTGATTTGGAGACTCGCTTCTTGTACGGCGCGAAGCGCGTCCGCGTACTGCGGGTCGCTGCGGCCGACCGTCATCCGCTCGAGTCCTTGGATCGCGGTGGCCAGTCGCTCTTCGGCGCCTTGCAGCGGCGGCCGCAGGGCGTCGAGTCGCTCATTCCCGGACCGCATCGCATTACGGAACAACCGTGCGCTGTCGACGACTTCTCCCGTCTGATCGCTCGCCCGGGCAAGGGCGCTAGCCAGTCGCCCGGCGCCACTGCTCGCCTTGGTCGCCCCGTCGGCGAGCCGCCCGCTGCCATCGCCGGCGCGGCCGAGGCCCTCGCTGAGCCTTGCCGATCCCGCATCGGTCTTCTGCAGCGCCCCGGCAAGCACTCCCGCGCCCGAGCTCGCAGCTCCGACGCCGGTGCTGAGCGCATTCGAGCCTTGTGCCGCCTGCCGCAGGCCCTCGGCGCCCAGCCTCGTTCCGTCCCGCACCCGAGAGATGCCCGACTCAAGCCTGTCCAGCCCGCGTTCCTGCGCGGCCAACTCTCTGCCGAGCCCGCTGAGTCGACCGGCCCCGCTCTCAACCTCGCGCAGGCCCGCGACGGTGTCGACGCCGGGATCGCGTTCGAGCTTGCGCTGGAAGGAGGCCAGGGCCCGCAGCCGCTCCGGCGAGGTGATCGGTGTGCCCTGACCGTTCACGATCACTTCGGTCGGCGCGAGCCACCCTGGGCCGAGCGCTCGCTGAACCTCTTCCTGTTCGAGTCGGCCAGGATCCCCGGCGGGCAGCAGGCCGAGTCCGGTCGCCTCCGACTCCAGCGTGAATCCCCAGCTGGCGCAGAGCACGAGGCCGATCACCGCGGCGATCACGGCGCGGGGGCGGGCGGCTACGCGGCGCGACAGGCGCAGCGGCGCCGCCTTCGAGACCTCGCGACGGGGGAGCGACCAGCGATCCAGGTTGCCGCCGAGCAGGTACAGCCCAGCCGGCACGACGCAAATCGCCAGCAGCATGCTGAGCAAGGCGACGGTGACCACCGCCAGCGCGACCGAGCGCCCGATCGCGCCGGGCATCAGCAACCCCGAGACGACCATGGCCAGGATGAGGGCCGAGCCCGCCGGCACGATGCTGCGCGTAGTGGCCCGCACGGTGGCCTCGACCGCCGCCGCTATCTCGCCTCCCTCACGCTCTTCCCGGAAGCGCGAGACGACGAGCAGCGAGTAATCGACGCCGAGGGCAAGGCCCATCATCGCGGTGACGCTGACTGCGAAAAGGTCGATGTGGACGAAGTTGAGCAGAAGGCTCAGCACGCCACGGGTGGCGAGCACGACGGCTCCGCCAATGAGGAGCGGCAGGAGCGCCGCCAGCACCGAGCGGAAGACGAGCAGGAGGACCACGAGCAAGACTGGCACTGCGATCAGCTCTCCGGTCGCGGTTGCCTCCTCACCGGCCTTGCGGAGCGACTCGATCACGGCAGGGAAACCGGCAAGGCTTGCCTTCACCGGCTTCTCCACGCTGGCGCCGATCTGGCGGCGAACCGGCGCCAGCAGCACTTCTGGTCCGCCGTCTCCAGGGGGCTCGGTTCGCACAACAAGGGCCGCGACACGCGGCGAGGGCCTGAGCTCGTCGACCGGCGCCCCCCGTGTCCAAGGCGAGACCACAGAGGTCTCCGGCATTGCGGAGAGTCGCGCGTCCAGCCGCCGCCCCTGGTCCTCGAGGGCTGCGCTCGGTCCGCGCAGCATCACCACCATCGAGTAGTCGGTGCCGAATTCCCGCACCACGATCTCGTGTGCGCGCGCACTCGCCGTGCCGGCGACGTGAACGGGATTGATCGTCAGCTTTCGTTCGACGTCGCGTCCCTCGAAGGCCAGCAACGCAACTGCGGCAATCGAGGCGCCGACAACCCAGCGGGCCCGTCGCAGCGCCAGCCGGGTAATGGCGCCGAGCGGGTCGGAGCGGCCTCTGTTCGGGCGGCGCCGCCGGACCCGGCTCATCGAGAGGCAGCTCCTCGCCGGGCAGCTTGCTCGGCGATCCGCTCAGACCGCGGCGCGCGACGATTGCAATGTGCGCCGATCCGGGGCCGCAGCGTCCGCCGCAGACCGCTCTGACCTCTGATAGCGACCTTCGAGAACAGCCGTGAGGCCTCGCCATTCGCGCACGGATCGACGTCCAAGGAGAGCACCCGGCTGTCCTCGCCGCCTAGCCGCATGGTGAACGACGACAGGGGCAGGTCGGGGAGGCCCGCCAACCTGGTCACTGGGCGTCCCTGTCGCATCACCGTCGTGCCCCTCATCTCGACCTCGATCCCCATCGCCGAGAGGCTGGCCCAGAAGTCTGGTTCTCCGTTGCCGCGCGGCTGGACGAGGTAGACCGTGCCCCGCAGCGGCGTGTCCAACAACGGCGTTCGCGCCACAGACGTGCCCATCCGGGCACCGTCCGGACACTCGCTGAGGAGCGCGTCCCGCCGCGAGCAGATCTGCTCGAGATTGCCGATGCCGAACCTCAAGCCAGGTGGGAGCGAGAGGTTCATGGCGCGCAGGTTCGTGTCGCCATGGCGAAGTCGGGCCGACATGCGCAGGCTTGGATTCCCCCCCTTGCGCAGCTCATCGCGGCCGAGGAGGTTTACGCGAAACCGCGGGCTGAAGCCAAGCTTCCGGCAGCCTCGCAATCTGAAGCCGTGCGTCAGCTCGGCGCGGCGCCCGCTCGTCCCTTCCACGGTGGCGTCGAGACTCAGCCGCCGGCAAGAGGTGGGATTGCGAGTGAAGCCCCGCCGGTCCATGCTCAGCGTGATGCTCTGGAACCTGATCGAGACGCCTTCGACCAGCTCCGGCAAGGGATCGCTCAGCACCGTGACCCGGCCGCTGCGACCATCAAGCTGGGCTGCAGCCCGGAAGGCGATCGTGCCGAGGTCGAAAGGACCGATCTCGGCCCGGGCCTGCATCGAAAATCCGAACGGCGCGCCCCGATAGCCGCCGGTCAGGTAGACGTCTCCCTCCAGGGCTGCGGGGTTGGGGCCCGATCCCACTCTGGCGAGCAGCCCGCCGATCCGGCTGGCCGGCGGACAAGCGGCGGCAGCGACCTCGGCCTCCCCGCACGTTCGCACGGCGCCGAGCCGGGCGCTGAACCCCGCCGGCAGCGTCAGGGCGAAGCCCCGTGGGAGCTGTTCGCCGTCCTCGCGCAGGAGACTCGCCGAGAGCGTGCTGGGCCTACCCGCCCGCGAGGAGGAGAGATGAACGGAGAGGCGCGGAGCGAACGGGGGGCCGGAGCACTGTGACGCGGGAGGCCGCGGGCGGATCTCGAGTAGAGCCACGGACTCGACCGGCGTCCCATCTCCATAGGGCTCGAAGTGACCGCGCGAACTTGCCGGGCCGCAGGACAACGGCGATGCGACCAGCGCCTTGGCACCACCGTCGAGGTCGAGGCTGAGGCGGCGGATGGGCACCTGCGGCAATCCCGTCAAGGTCGTCGAAAAGCGGCCGCTCACCGGATCGGCTTGCATCGACCCAACGAACTTGACGACGATGCCGGAGGCCGATGTGACGATGAACATCCGGAAGCGCTCACCAGGGCGTTCCTCGCCCAGGTAGACCGAGCCGCTCAGGGCCTGGTCGCTCACAGAGGAGAGGAGTTCGACGGCTCCGATCCTCGACGCGGCAGGGCAGAGCGCCGGGGCGGAGCTGCGCAGGTCGAGTTGGGCGTCGCTGCAGGCGACCAGCCCCTGCGCCCCGCCGGGAGAGACCGTGACCCCGTCGGGCAGGGCGATCGTCGCGTTCTGGATCTGGGCATCGGCGAGCTCGTCGGCGCCGCCTTCCTCGGGGGTGGTCAACTCGATTTGCACCCCGGTCGGGGTATCGGGGACCGGGCTGTCGAGCTGCACATCCAAGTGCGGTTCGAAGTCGAGATCCTCGCACCCGACCAGCGGCGTGGTCTCGGCGCTCGCGCTCAGCCAGGCCGCATCTTGTTGCCAGGAGCGGGTGCGAAGGACGAACGGCAGGGGGCCGCAGCGCGTCGGCGCTGTGAGCAGCGCGCGACGCGCAATCGAGGTGCCTTCCTGGCGATCGGCCGGCACACCCCAGAGCTCGAGGCGACCGCCACTGAGGTCCTGTTTGGGCAGCTCACTCGCCGTGAAGATGAGGCCGAAGTCATCCGGGCGCAGCTCTGTCGTCAGCGGAACGTCGAACCCCGGCACGGAGCCGAAGGAGAAGAGCTCGCCCGGGCGGGGCTCGATGCTGAACACCGGTAGCTCGAGTTCCCCTCCCCCGGAGAACATCAGCTCGATCAGGCCCGTCTGGGACTCCTCCGGACAGGGTTCGTTGCCCGCCTCGAACAGCTCCCGAGAACAGAGCGGGACAGCGGCCGGGTTGCCACCAAAGCCAGGCGGGAACTCGAAGACGAGATCCCGCGGAGCGCCGTCTTCCTCATCGCCTTCGAGCTCGAAGTCGATCTGCAGGCGATCGGGGTGGGAGCCGGCGCGATTCTCGGGATTGCCATCGGCGTCGAGCATGCGCACGGCGAAGCTCCCGGGCACGATTTCGAATTCGGCGCCGCTAGCCGGGGTAACTGGACCGGCGACGCAGATCGACCCGAGGAAGGCAAGCAGCACTCCCAGTCCCCTGCATCCCTGCAACGCTCCCCTTCCCCTGCGCCCTGGAAATCGAGTTGTGCACACCACGCGAGGGCGGCTGCTCAGGCTACGTAGGGAGCGGGGAACCCAACAAGGGTTTTTGCCAAAGATGTGAATAAAGGCGCTAGACGGGGAAGCCCTGCTCGACGGTCCTCAGTCCCCAGTCGGCGCCCGCCTCCTGCAGCTGCTGGACGTCG
>DATNHC010000112.1:0-2869 GCA_035605155.1 Solirubrobacterales bacterium | reverse complement strand
GGCCTCCGCCGCCATGTCGAGGCCGTAGCGGAACATCATTCCGACGCTGAGGAATGTCGCCAGCGGGTTGGCGATGCCCTTGCCGGCGATGTCGGGCGCGGAGCCGTGCACCGGCTCAAACAGCCCGGGGCCCTCCTCGCCGAGGCTCGCTGAGGGCAGCATCCCGAGCGACCCGGTGAGCATCGCCGCCTCGTCGCTGAGGATGTCGCCGAAGAGGTTCTCGGTGACGATCACGTCGAACTCGGCGGGTCGGGAGACGAGCTGCATGGCGGCGTTGTCGACCAGCAGGTGGTCGAGCTCGACGTCGGGGTAGTCGGCGGCGACGCGGCCCACCACCTCGCGCCAGAGGCGTGAGGTCTCCAGGACATTGGCCTTGTCGACTGAGGTGACGCGGGGCTTGCGTGCCGAGCCCTCGCCCCGCCGCCGGGCAGCATCGAAGCCGACGCGTGCGATGCGCTCGACCTCCGCCGCCGAGTACTCGCAGGTGTCGTGGGCTGAGTCACCGTCACGGCCGCTGTCGCCGAAGTAGATCCCGCCGGTCAGCTCGCGCACGACGAGCAGGTCGGTGCCGGCGATCCGCTCGGGGCGCAGCGGGCTCGAGTCGACGAGCGCCGGGCTGGGCCGCACGGGCCGCAGGTTGGCGTAGAGGCCCATCCCCTTGCGCAGGCCGAGCAGGCCCTGCTCGGGGCGCGGAGCGTCGGCGTCGATGGTGTCCCACTTCGGTCCGCCGACTGCGCCGAGCAGGACAGCATCGGCGCTTCGGCAGTCCTCGAGCACCTCGTCGGCAAGGGCAACCCCGTGTGCGTCTATCGAGCAGCCCCCCATCAGGCGCTCCTCGAGCTCGAACTCGCCCAGCGCCTCCAGCAGGCGGCGTGCGGCGCCGACGATCTCCGGGCCAATCCCGTCCCCGGGCAGCAGGACTATGCGTGGAGCGCTGGGCATGCGGCGGGCACTCTATGCGGCCGAGCCAGGCCTGCGCGCCTCGATGTTGAGGCGAACGTACTCGAGGGTGAGGGGCTTCTCGGAGAGGTCGAGAACGGCTTCGGCGAAAGGCCGGCGCAGCTCCTCGGGGAGCCTTGCGAGGTGCGGACCGAGGGTGACGGTCATCGTGAACCCAAGCGGGTCCGGTGGCGTCACCGGCTTGGGCTCCAGCCAGCAGCGCGTCTCCTCGAAACCGGCGGCGTGCAGCTTGCCTTCGGTGGCGTCGGGTGCAGCGAAGTTCCACATCGCCGATAGGCCGGCCAGATGGCTTGCGAACTGCGGGCGCGCCGCGACCTCTCGGATCGCCACCGCGTGCTCGGCGACGTTGCCCGCGCCCCCGCACTGGGCCACGAGACGCCCACCGGGGCGAAGCGCCGACCGCAGTCGCTGGAAGAGTCGATCGTGATCGACGATCCAGTGAAAGGTGGCCGTGGAGAAGACCAAGTCGACTGGCTTTTCGACCCGCAGCTCAGAGAGGTCGGCGACCAGATAGGAGACTCGCTCGCCGAGGCGCTCGCGCGCCTTGGCGATCATTGCCTCGGAGCCGTCGACCGCGATCACCTGCCCCTCTGGCAGGCGCTTCGCCAGCTCTTCGGTCACCCGCCCCGAGCCGCAGCCCGCATCGAGCACCACCTCGTCGCCGCGCAGCTCGAGGCGCTCGAGCACCTCGATCCCCCAGCTGAACTGCGGGTCGGAGACCGCGTCGTAGGTCTCGGCGTCCCACTCGATCGGACCGCTGTTGATCGAGCGGGTCATCGCCGCCGCCTCAGAGCGCCGTCGTCACCGGGCCGCGCTTGGCGGCGCCGGACTGCTCGAAGGAATCGATCGCCGCGGCGCTCTCGAGCGTGATGCCGATGTCGTCGAGTCCGTTCAGCAGCCGGTGCTTGACGTCGGGCTCGATCTGGAACTCGAAGACGCCGGCGGCGCAGTTGACGGTCTCGTCGTCGACGTCGATGCGCGCCTCCCCCGCCTCGGCCACGGCACGGCAGTGCTCCTCGTCGAGGATCGCCGGCAGGAGACCGATCTTGGTGCAGTTGGAGTAGAAGATGTCGGCGAAGGACGGCGCCAGGATCGCCTGGAAGCCGAAGTCCTCCAGGGCCCAGGGCGCGTGCTCGCGCGAGGAACCGCAGCCGAAGTTGCGCCCCGCGACCAGGATCGGGTTCGGCTCCAGCTCGATCTCGCCGGAGCGGATCCAGTCATAGAAGAGAAACTCGCCGAAGCCGGTCCGCTCGACCCGCTTGAGGAACTGCTTGGGGATGATCTGGTCGGTGTCGACGTCGGCACGGTCCAGCACCGAGACCCTGCCCTCAATCACGTCTATGGGTCTCATGCCTAGCTCCAATCCCTGATGTCGACGAAGTGGCCCTCGATCGCCGCGGCGGCCGCCATCTTCGGGCTGACCAGATGGGTGCGCCCACCCTTGCCCTGGCGGCCCTCGAAGTTGCGGTTCGAGGTCGAGGCGCAGCGCTCGCCCTCAATCAGGATGTCGGGGTTCATGCCGAGGCACATCGAGCAGCCCGCCTCGCGCCATTCGAAGCCTGCCGAGCGGAAGACCTCGTGCAGCCCCTCGGCTTCGGCGTCGGCCTTCACCTGCTGGGAGCCGGGGACGACCATCGCCCGCACAGAGCCGGCGACCTTACGGCCGTCGACGATCTCGGCTGCCTCGCGAAGGTCCTCGATGCGGGAGTTGGTGCAGGAGCCGATGAAGACTCGCTCCGGCCTCACCTCGGTCATCGGCGTGCCGGGCTCGAGGGCCATGTAGGCGAGGGCGCGTTCGGCCGACTCGCGGTCGGCGGGCGAGTCCATCGCCGCCGGGTCGGGCACCGAGTCGGTCACCTCGACCACCATCCCCGGCGTCGTCCCCCAGGTAACCATCGGCGAGAGGCTC
>DATNHC010000111.1:0-10863 GCA_035605155.1 Solirubrobacterales bacterium | reverse complement strand
GTGAGGAAGGTGTTCTCGGGGATGACCAGCTGCAGGCGCATCAGCAGCAGCTCGACCAGGGCGAGGAAGAGGAAGCCGAACGCCGCCACGACTATCGCCCGGCCAACGTCCTTGTGGTCGGCGCTGGTGGCGATCTCGATCCAGCGCGGGCGGGGGCGGGCGAGGCCGTCGACGACCACCTCAGGACGGGCGGCGGAGCTCATGGCGTGTCTCCTTCCTCGATCTGACCGACCACTTGGTCCTGGGCTGTCTGGATGTCGGCTTTCTGCTGCTCGAGGAAGTCTTCATAAGCCTCTGGCGAGACGGCTTCGACCGCTGTCCGCATTGCCGCGTAGCCCTGGCCGGAGAAGGTCGCGGACTGACCCCGGTAGACGCCCTCCTCGTCGACGCGGAAGACGACCCGGTTGGTCTTGCCCGGTACCGCGTCGCGCTTGCCTGCCAGCGAGGGCACGTCCCAGGTATGGACGACGTCGGTCGAGACCAGCTCCAGCTCCACGGTGGTCTCGACCGGGACGACCAGCTTGTAATAGGAGAAGGACGAGTTGGGGTAGTCGTAGCGCCACAGCCATTGCTGTCCAGTGGCGAGGATCTGCAGGGGCTCGGAGCGGGCCGAGGCGAGGCCGGCCTCGCCGCTCACCGGTGTCTCACGCGCCTTGTCGGTGAAGATCAGGCTGACGATCAGCAGCGCTGCGGCAAACGCCGTCAGCAAGCCGCCGACGCGCAGTTGCACGCCCTGCTCTGCGCGAGGGGCACGTGGCGCCGCGCCCCGCTCGGCGCGGTAGCGGCGCACGGCGAAGATCAAAGCGACGTTGATCGCAACGATGAAGATCGTCGCGGCGACGAAGCCAATCCAAAACAGCGTGTCGATCTGGTCGGGGCCAGGAGAGTGAGGCGCCAAAGCGCGGCCATTCTAATCACGCGGGTCGGCGCGCTGCGGCGCCCGTGCCCCCCGCGCCGACCTATACTCGCCGCCCTGATGAAGGCGCGCTCGCGGTCATCTCCGGCGCTTCGCCTCGCGGTGCGCGCCGGTGCGGGCGGGGCTCTCGCGGCAGCGGTGGCGGTTCCCCTGCTGCGACACCGCTTGCGGGTGCCTGCTCCAGTGACGATCGCCGCCTGTGCCGCCGGGCCGCTGGCCGTCGCCGTGCTGCGGCCGCGCTCTCGCAAACGCGATGTGGCGCTCTTCGCGATGCAGATGTGGGCCTTCACGATGGTCCACGAGCTTCCCTACGACGACCCTGAGCGCTTGCGGCGTCGGCTGCGAGCCCGCTATCCGATCGCGGTCGACCGGGCGATCGGCTTCGGCCGGCTGCCCAACGTCCGCCTGCAGGCCGCCCTCGCCGGCCTGCGCCGCGTCAACGGGCTCGATCGCTTCCTCACCTGGGTTCACTGGCTCTGGTTCCTCGAGCCCTACGCCGTCCTGCTCTGGATCCTCCTGCGCCACCCGGAGCGTTTCCCGCGGGCGGCGCGCCAGATGGCGGCCGTCTTCGATCTCGGCTGCATCGGCTACTTCGCCGTGCCGACGGCGCCCCCCTGGTGGGCCTCGGAGCAGGGCCTGACCCGGGAGCCGGTGCGGCGCATCATGGTCGGCGTGGGTGAAGAGACCTGGCGCTCGGCCTGGCCGGCGATGTACGGAGCTCTCGGTGGCAATCCCTGGGCAGCGATGCCCTCCTTGCACTTCGCCACCTCGACCATGGCGGCGATCTCGCTCTCAGAGGCGGACAGGGTGGAGGGCGCCCTGGGCTGGGGCTACGCGCTGACCCTCGGCTTTGGGCTGGTCTACCTGGGCGAGCATTACGTCACGGATCTGCTCGCCGGGGCGGGGCTGGTCGCTCTGGTCAGGCGTGGCGAGCCGCTCGCCGAGCCGACCGTGCTGCGCGTCAATCGTGGCCTGCGTCGCTTGGAGCGCCTGGCCACCGGGTAGCTTCTCTCAGGTGTCTCGAGAAGGTTCGGCGAACGGCGGCGGCGCTGCCGAGCTGCCGATCTTTACGCGCCGGCGAGCGATCCAGACAGCGGTCGTGGTCGTCGCGGTACTGATCGGTATCTACTTCCTCTTCCCGAAGCTGGTCGGGCTGGGCACCGCCCTCGACAAGCTCGACGACGCCGACCTGCTCTGGGTGGCCGTTGGAATCTGCTTCAACGCGATCGCGCTCGCCACCTACGTCGCCCTCTTCAAGGCGGTCGTCGGCGGCGACGTGGTGCCGCTCAGTTGGAAGGAGACCTACGAGATCAACATGGCCGGCCTCGCCGCGACCCGCCTCTTCTCGGCTGGCGGCGCCGGCGGCATCGTGCTCAGCTTCTGGGCGCTGCGCAAGGCGGGGATGCCGCGGCACGAGACCGCGCGGCGGATGGTCGCCTTCCTCGCCCTCCAGTACGTCTTCTACCCGGTCGCCCTGGTCGTCTGCGGCGTGCTGCTGCGCACAGGTGTCGTCTCGGGCAAGGGCTCGGTCGAGCTGACGATCGTTCCCGCCGCGGTTGCGGGACTGCTGCTGCTCGGCGGCTTGCTCGTCGCGCTGATCCCGGCGGACCTCGGCCGGCGGCTCGGCGCCCACGCGCGGAGCGAGCGCAGCCAGGCAATCGTCGCCAACCTCGCCAAAGCGCCCGCCGTCGCCGGCGAGGGACTGCGGTTCACAGCCGGTCTTTTCGCCAACCCCTCGCGCGGCGGGCTGGCGGTGGCCGGCGCCGCCGGCTTCTGGGCGGCCAACATCGGCATCCTCTGGGCCTCCTTCAAGGCCTTCGGCGTGCACGTGCCCTTGGCGGTGGTGATCCAGGGCTTCTTCCTCGGCATGGTCGCCAACCTCTTTCCGCTGGCCCCGGCCGGGGTGGGGGCCGTGGATGCCGGGATGATCGGCGCCTTCGTCCTCTTCGGCATTCCCGAGGAGACTGTCTTCCCGGCGATCCTCGTCTACCGCCTGATCGCTTTCTGGATGCCGCTGCCACTCGGCATGGTCGCCTTTTTCCAGCTCCGGCACACGGCTCAGCGCTGGGAGGAGGAGGGCCTGCCGGTTGACCGGCGTGCCCCGCCGGAGGGAGAGTTGCGCCCGGCTCTCAGTGAGGACATCGGTGGTCGCCGCTGAGTCGATGCGCCTGCCGCAAGCGGTACTATAAAAAGTAAAGTATTAGACTCCAGGCGGTAAAGGATGGCTGAGGACAGGAAGATCGAGAGCGTGATCGTCGTCGGCGGGGGGCCGGCTGGCTACACGGCGGCGCTCTACACGGCCCGCGCCAACCTCGAGCCGCTGGTCTTCGAGGGCTTCCAGTGGGGCGGCCAGCTGCAGAACACGACCGACGTCGAGAACTATCCCGGTTATCCCGAGGGGATCATGGGGCCGGAGATGATGAGCCAGTTCCGTGCCCAGGCCGAGCGCTTCGGCACTCGCTTCGTCACCGACGACGTCGACCGGGTCGAGCTATCGGACGGCGGCGTGCAGAAGGTCTACCTCGGCGACGAGGAGCACCTGGCCAAAACCGTGATCCTGGCGATGGGAGCAGAGCCGCGGCGGCTCGGCGTTCCCGGCGAGCTGGAGCTCAGCGGCAGGGGCGTCTCCACCTGCGGCGTCTGCGACGGCGCCTTCTTCAAGGACCAGAAGGTGGCTGTGATCGGCGGCGGCGACTCGGCGATGGAGGACTCGATCTTCATCTCCAAGTTTGCCGACGATCTGACCGTGGTCAATCGTCGTGACGACTTCCGCGCCTCGAAGATCATGCTCGAGCGAGCCAAGGAGCGCGACAACATCGATTTCAAGACGCCCTACGTCGCCGAGGAGTTCGTCGGTGGCGACAACGGCCGCCTCGCCCACGTGCGCCTGCGCAACGTCGAGAGCGGCGAGACCGAGGATTTCGAGACCGACGGCGCCTTCATCGCGATCGGTCACATCCCCAAGTCGGAGATCGTCACCGGTCAGGTCGAGACCGACGAGAACGGCTACATCCTCACCCAGGGCGGCTCGACCCGCACCAACCTGGCCGGCGTCTTCGCCGTCGGCGACGTCGTCGATCACACCTACCGCCAGGCGGTCACCGCCGCCGGCAGTGGCTGCATGGGCGCCCTCGACGCCGAGTGGTACCTGCGCGACACGCCGCCTTCGCCCGAGGCGCATTGGCAGCGTGGGGGCGAGCCGGTCGAGATTGCGCCGACGCCCGGTTCGTAGCACTGAACGGGAGCGGCGGGACTGAGGTCTCGCCATGTCTGACGAAGCTCAGGCATCCACTATTCGCAAGGCTGGATGAACGGTGGCAAGTTTCCGGTAGTCGCCGTCTTGTGTGACGACAGGCAAGCCGTGCTCGATGGCGGTTGCAGCGATGAGCGCGTCGGTGAGCTTGACTGTGCGGTGGATACCCGCCGCCTTGCAGTCAGCGACGAGGCGCGCCCAGGTGGTCATCACGGCCTCGCTGATCGGGATCGGATCCGCGGAGCGAGCGAGGGCGAGCGTGTCGGCTCGGCGGGCGCGGGTGGCCTCGTCGGTCGCGTTCAGGACGCCGAGCTGGAGCTCCCCGATCGTCACCACGGACACGGCAACTCGATCGGGGAGCTCGCCCAATGGCCGACCGGTCTCGCGGGCAATGAAGACCGACGTGTCCAGCAGGCCGACGGTCTGGCTCGTCAAAGCTCGTCGAGGGTCTGGCCAGATAGCTCGTCGAGCTCGCCCCTGAGCGCTGGATCGGCAGCGCGATCATGGAGCTGCTCGCGAAGCTGGGGACCACCCAGCCACCGGGTGCGCTGACCGTGGGGCACGATGTCCGCCAGCGGATCGCCATTGACGGTGAGGACCACCCGCTCACCTGCCTTGACGGCGTCGATGACCCGGGCGGTGCGGTTGCGCAGATCCCGTACGCCAATCTCCATGTGCGACAGCGTAGCATCGTCGTCCTTGGCCACCCCCGACCGGATGACTAGGGTGGAGTTGTGGGCAAGCGCATGGCTGGGATCCTCCCATTTGCGATCGCGGTGCTGTTGCCGCCCGCGGGACTGATCCTCGGGCTGGCCGCCCTGCAGCAGGACCGCGAACTCGGCATACGCGTGATCGTCGTCGCGTTGCTGGCAGCTGTGGTCTGGGTGCTGCTTTTCGTCGCTTGACCCAGCGTCAGCCGAGCAGCTTCTGGACGACGAAGGTGCGACTGCCACGCGGGGTCTCGATCTCGATCGGCTTGCCGACCCTGGCGTCACGCAGGGCCCTGCCGATCGGCGACTCGGCGGATAGGCGGCCCTCGGCGAGGTCGGCCTCGGTCGAGCCCACAAGGGTCCATGAGCTGACCTCGCCCTTCTCCTTGTCGAGCACCTCGGCGGTGCGGCCGAAGGCGAAGCTGTCTGCCGCGCCGTCGACCTCGACCACGACGGCGGTGCGCAGTCGCTCGCGCAGCCGCTTGATCTTGGTCTCCAGGTGGGCCTGATCGTCCTTGGCGATGTGATACTCGGCGTTCTCCTTGAGGTCGCCTTCCTCACGCGCCGTCTTGATCCGCGCCGCCATCGCCGTACGGGCTGGCCCTTCGAGCTGCTCGATTTCCTCGCGCAGGGCGGCGATCCCCTCCTCGGTGATCGCCTCGCCGCTGCTCTCCGGGCTTCCCATCGGGCTCACCTTTGCACACCGGGGCTGGTCGCCTCGTCCTCTGCGCCGGTCATGACCTTCTCGACGAAGAGCTCGACCAGGTCCGGGTCGAACTGCTCTCCGGCCGAGCGACGCAGCTCGGCAACCGCCTCGGAGCTGGTCATCGGTCGCCCATAGGGACGGGCGCCGGTCATCGCGGTGTAGGCGTCGCAGATCAGGATGACGCGGGATTCGAGCGGGATCTCCGCGCCTCTCAGCCCATCCGGATAGCCACTGCCATCCCAGCTCTCGTGGCTGGAGCGGACGATCTTGGCGACCTCGCGCAGCGCCGGCGCGGCGGCCAGCACCCGCTCGCCGATCAGCGTGTGCTTGCGCACCAGATCACGCTCGGCCTCGCTGAGCGGCTCACGTTTGTGGAGGATCTCGTCCGGAATCGCGATCTTGCCGATGTCGTGCATCTCGGCGGCGCGGATCAGGACGTCCATCTGCTCTGCCTCGAGGCCGAGCTCGCGGCCCATCGCCGCGGCGAGGTGGGCCACCCCGCCGAGGTGCCGGTCGAGATCGGGCTCGCGCTCGCGCAGCACGCCGAGCAGCACGCCGCGGGTCTGGCTCAGCGCCGAGTCGGCCCGCTGGCCCTTCTGCGCGTACATGCGCCGATCGGCGATCAGGAGGGCGTCCTTCGCCGTCTGCGCCTCGCTCGGCAGCCTCACCATCCCCCAGGAGGCGGTGATCGAGAAGCTTGGCCCGCGGTCGGAGAGCGCCGCCTCGGCTGCCTTGACGATCGCCTCCGCCTTCAGCTCCTTGGTCGAGATCAGGACGCAGAACTCATCCCCGCCGAGCCGGTAGGCGACGCCCCACGGCCTGCTCGCAGCCGCCAGGTTGGCTCCAAGGCGCTTGAGGAGTTCATCGCCGGCCGTGTGGCCGAAGCTGTCGTTGTAGGTCTTGAAGCCGTCGAGGTCGAACAGCGCCAGGACGGTCGAGCGCGGCGCCTGCTCGGCAAGCTCGGCTTCGAGGTCGGCGAAGAGGGAGCGGCGATTGCGCAGGCCGGTGAGCGGGTCGGTCGTCGCCTCCTCCTCGCGTCTGGCGAGCATCCTCATGTTGAGCGCGAAGGTCGTCGCCAGCCGCGCCAGTACTGCGAGCAGTGAGGCCACACCGAGCCCGACGGCGATCGCTCCGATCGGCGTGAGGTTGCCGATCGCCAGCAAGCCGACGACGACGGCGGCCAGCACGATCGGCAGGACGATCGAGCGCGCGGTGCGTGGCCGGGCGGGCTCGACCGCGCCGTGCGGCAGCCAGGCGGCGGCGGCGAGCAGGATGAAGGCCAGCGGCCAGGCGATGCTGGCGAGGTTGAGTGCCTCGGTCGATTGGCCGGCGACCGAGAGGTAGACGACATCCGCGGCGCCGAAGAGGATCAGGGCCGCGGCGATCAGCGGCCAGGCTCCGTGCGTTCTCCAGCGCGAGGTCGTCAACGCCCCTGCCACCAGGCCCAGCAGCACGAGGTCGGCGCACGGATAGGCGAGGCTGACGGCGACGCCGAGCGTGTCCTCTTCCAGCGCATCGAGAACGGGTGGGAAGATCAGCGCCGCGACGACCGCGGCGACCGCCAGCGCGCCGATCAGGCCGTCGACCCAGGCAAACGAGTCGACCCGCTCGGAGCGGCTGCGCAGGAGCGCCACGAGAGCGACGTAGGTGGCCGGGTAGAAGGCGAGGAAGAGCGCGTCGGAGGGTGAGGGAAAGGGCGCCGGGCTGGCGTAATAGAGGACGACCGAGTAGTAGGTCTGCCCCAGCGCCCAGAGCAAGAGGCCGATGCCGAGGGCGAGCCAGGCGGTTCGCTCGTCGGGCAGGCGGAGGGCTCGGAAGAGAACCGCGACGGCGGCGCCGAGCACGACGGCGTCGTAGACCCAGCGCCCGAAGGCGTCCTGGACGCCTTCGCCGCCGAGCGGGCCGAGAATCACGGCGGCGTAGGCGGCCAGCAGGACGGCAAGTGCGCCCAGCCAGGCGGCGGCAATCTTCACTGGGCTCAGCCGACGCAGACGTGACTGGTTCATGCGCTCGCCATCGGTCGAAGCGGCCAATTGCTTGAGCTATGGTTGGCGCACGCCTCCGATATGCACGCATCTCGACTCGATTCAATACTTCGACCCTCCCGCTGAGGTAGCCGGCTGCGAGGAGTGCCTGAAGCTCGGGATGCAGTGGGTTCACCTGCGCATGTGTCAGAGCTGCGGCCACATCGGCTGCTGTGACAACTCCCCAGGCAAGCACGCTACGGCGCACCACGCGCAGGCCGGCCATCCTGTGATCCGCTCGGCCGAGCCCGGCGAGGACTGGAGTTGGTGCTATGTCGACGAGGCGATGTTCCGCCTCGGCCACTAGTACTTCGCTGCGGGATTCAGCGCAAGCTCTCGCAGGCGATGCCGTCGTGATCCCCGTCGAGCCGGTGTGGGTCGCGTCTGGGTCCGCCGTGGTTCTTGTAGAACCGCTGTGCGGCCCTCCATGAGCTGAAATCCGAGCAGTCCTTGTCGGCGGCCATCGCCGTTGGCGGCAGAAGGACGAGGGCGATTGTTGTGGCAATTCCGGCAGCAATGAGCCTGACTTTCAAGGTATCCTCCTCAAGTTCTTAAAAAGGGCCTTGAAAGTACCTAAAAAAGTCAGCTCGGTGTGACTATTGCGAAGCCTGGGTCGGGTTCGTCGAGGAGACCAAGCAGCTCGCCGAGCTTGGCGCCGTCGCCCTCGACGCGGAGGCGGCCGCTCTCGGCCAGCTCACCGATGTCGGCGACTTTGAGCAGCAGCCGGTTGAGCGCCTCACGCTCGACCACGAGTGCCGCGTCGGCGCTCGGGTCGTGGCTGCCGGGCTTGTGGCGCAGGACGCCGTTGCGGACGGTGATCCGGTGCTGCTCGTCGGGATCGGTGATCGTCCAGTCGATTCGCAGGTCGACGCCCCAGGCCCGCGGGCCGTTGAGGCGGATCGCCATCGCGTCGAGCAGCTGGCTGACCGTGAGCCGGGCGAGGACGTCGGGCGGCGCCGTCGCGGTTGGCGTGCCGGAGACGCCCTCGCGCAGCTCCTTCGCGCCCATCAGGAAGAAGTTGCGCCAGGTCGCGTTCTCGGCGCCGTAACCGAGCTGCTCCAGGGTGTCGGCCTGCAGCCCGCGTGCTTCGCGGTTCTCGGGTTCGGCGAAGACAAGGTGGTTGACGACCTCCGCAACCCAGCGGTAGTCGCCCTGCTCGAAGCTCGCCCGCGCCTTCTCGAGCAGCGCCTCGGCGCCGCCGGCGAGCTCGACGTAGCGGCGCGCCTGCTCGACCGGGGGATGCTCCCAGAGGTGAGCCGGGTTGCCGTCGAACCAGCCCATGTAGCGCTGGTAGATCGCCTTGGTGTTGTGGCTGATCGAGCCGTAGTACTCGCGGCAGTGCCACTCTTCGGCGAGGCTCGGGGGCAGTTCGATCTGCTCGGCGATCTCCGGCCCGGTGTGACCCTGGTTGAGCAGGCGCAGGGTCTGGTCGTGCATATAGGTGTAGAGGTCGCGCTGCTTTTCGAGGTGCTCGACGATGGCCTCACGGCCCCAAAAGGGCCAGTGGTGGCCGGCGAACAGCACGTCGGTCTCAGCGCCGAAGAGCTCGATCGCCTCGTCGAGGTAGTGGGCCCAGATGCGGGGATCGCGGACCAGGGCGCCACGCGGGGTGAGAATGTTGTGCATCGAACGCACCGCGTTGTCGGCGATGCAGAGGGCGCGCGCCTCGGGGAAGTGGATGTTCATCTCCGCCGGGGCCTCGGTACCCGGCGTCAGCTGGAAGCGCATCCGCACCCCGTCGACCGTCTCCTCCTGGCCGGTCTCGACCACGTCGAGGTTTGGTGGGAGCAGCGTGATCGTTCCCAGCGAGGTCGTCTGGCCGAGGCCGGCGCCGAGCTGCCCGTGCGGACCGCGCTCGAGCCGCGCGCCGAACATGTAGCCGGCGCGGCGCGCCATCGCCGTGCCGGCGAAGACGTTCTCGCTGACTGCGTGGTGAAGGAAGCCGGCGGGGGCGAGGATCGGGATGCCGCGGCTCTCGATCTCCTCCTCGGAGACGACGCCCCGGGCGCCGCCGAAGTGGTCAACGTGGCTGTGGGTGTAGATCAGGCCAGTGACCGGACGCTCGCTGCGGTGCTCGCGGTAGAGGGCCAGCGCCGCTGCCGCGGTCTCGGTGGAGACGAGCGGGTCGATGACGACGATGCCCGTGTTCCCCTCGACCACGTGCATATTGGAGAGGTCGAAGCCACGCAGCTGGTAAAGGCCCGGCGCCAGCTCGAAGAGCCCGGCGATGCGGCCGAGCCGCGCCTGGCGCCAGAGGCTCGGGTTGGCGGTCGAGGGCGGTTCGGAATCGAGGAACCCATAGCTCTCCAGCTCCCAGACCGTGCGGCCGTTGACGTCTTCGACCCGCGCCGGCTCGAAGGGCGCGACCAGTCCGCGGCGTGCCTGCTCGAAATCCTCGCCGTCCACGCCGGGCAGTCTCTCACCCCACAAACGAGGACCCGGCGGTGCGCTCAGGGCGAAGCGTGGGCAGCGAGACTCGGCGCGGGGCGGTATGCCTCGCCCTGCGACGTTCGCAGTGCTTCGAGCAGCGCCGTGGCGCGCCCGGCGCCGATCAGCTCGGTTAGCTCGAGCGGTCCTCGAGGCCAGTTGAAGCCGAGCCGCATCGCGGTGTCCATGTCGGCAGGGGTGCCAACCTTCTCTTCGAGTGCGAAGGCCGCCTCGTTGGCGATCTGGGCGACGAGGCGGGGGAGGATCTGGGGAGCGGCCGGGTCGATCTTCGCCAGCTCCTCCGGGTCGAGCGTCGGCGCCACGATGCCGAGGTCCGGGTCGGGTCCGCGGTGGGCGTCCTCGCCGTATTCGTAGAAGCCGCGCCCGACCTTGCGTCCCAGGCGACCCTCGGCCACGAGGCCTTCCTGGATCTCACTTGGACGCCAGCGCTCTGGCTCACCGCCCTGGGCGTAGAAGGAGCGGGCGACGCTGAGGTTGACGTCGAGCCCGATCAGGTCGATCAGCTCGAAGGGGCCCATGCGGAAGCCGCCGCCCACGCGGCAGACCCGGTCGATCGTCTCGGCATCGGCGAGGCCCGCCTCGAGCATCCGCAGCGACTCGAGCGTGAAGGGTCGGGCGAGCCGGTTGGCGATGAAGCCGGGGCTGTCCTTGGCGCGGATCGGCGTGCGGCCCATACGCATGCCGGCCTCGGTGGTCGCCTCCAGCGCCTCGGTCGAGGAGTCCGCCGTGGCGACCACCTCGACCAGCTTCATCAGCGCCGGCGGGTTGAAGAAGTGCATGCCGACGACGCGCTCGCGCTCCGGCAC
>DATNHC010000110.1:0-33813 GCA_035605155.1 Solirubrobacterales bacterium | reverse complement strand
TACATCGAGTCCTTCCACAACAACCGCCGGCGCCACAGCTCGCTCAATATGCTCACACCAACGGAGTTCGAGGAGCTCCATGAGAAAGAATCCAGCTACTGGATTCTCATGCGAAGTGGACGGAGCTGGGGGTTAGATCAGACGGACCGATGAACGGGGTCCGGTCATCCGTCCGCGCAGCCGTGTGGCCAGGCCGGCCAGTAGGTAAACGATCGCCGTGGTGAGGAGAATGAACTTGCAGGTGGCGAAGATCGTCGCCAGGAGAGGAAGCGCGGCGCCGGCATCCTCGAGGGTCAACAGCAAGCAGATGTTCTCGAGCGCGTCGAAGGCGGCGCCGAGTGCGCCGAACGGGACGACAACCCTGCCGATCGAGGCAAGGCGGTGCCAGCCTCGGTCTCGAGCGGTATCGCGAACTGCGGCGAGGGCGAGGGTCAGGAAGGCGCCGTAGGCGACGAGGAAACCGAAGTCGATCCAGAGCGACTCGCGCGCGGCGTCCTGGCCCGCCTCGCCCCATTCGGAGAGGATCTCGTCGGCGCGCTCCTGGCCGCCGGTCAGCTCGAAGGGGACCATCCCGAGCCCGCCGGTGTCCTGCATTCGACCCTCGGCGGGGGACATCGCCAAGAGTAGGGCCAGCGTTGCGATCCCCGATGCGATCAATCCCCGCCGGCGCGTCATGCGCGCATCATCCCGCACTGGTCTTTGCCATGCTGCCGACTTGACCGCCGAGGGAATCACAGTACGTCGATACCGGCATGAGGACGCGCGAGCGGTTCTAGAGCCATGGACTCGAGCGCGGAGCGAGCACGCAACGACGCCCGACAGCCTGGATGACGTCGAGCGCCTGATTGCCGCAGACTCACCGGCCGCCCTTCTGGTTGCCGAGCGCGGCGATGAGATCGTCGGTGCTCTGATTGCTGGTTGGGAGGGGTGGCGAGGGAACATGTATCGGCTCACGGTTCGCGAGGGGCATCGGCGGGAGGGCATTGGGATCGCGCTGACGCGGGCCGGTGAGGAGTATCTGCGCAGCCGCGGCGCCCGCCGCATAACCGCCCTGGTCGCCTTCGAGGACGACGTGGCTGGAGCATTCTGGGAGTCCGCCCGCTATCCCCAGGATCAAGAGATCGGCCGTCGCGTCCGCAATCTGTAGCTGATCGGCGGATCAGCACCGCGGCAAGGCGGCGCCGGGATCGGTCTCGAGCTGCGACGGGCCGCCGAGGCGCCTGCAGTGGGGATAAGACGACCACAACAGAAAACGCCCCGCCGGGGAGGCGGAGCGTCTTCTGGGGTTACTACAGGGAGGAGAGAACTGCGACCGTCCGCATGGCAGTGCGGAATCCGGCTTATAGAGCGAAATCAAATCCGGCTGTGTCCGGTTGAAACCGGCTGAATCCGTGCCGGACTGTGGCACGACTGTGGCACCGGAGGGCGATTGCGCGATCCGAAGGTGGGGTTCTACGCGCTGAGGGCGAGCGTCAGCTCGGCGGCGGGCACGGCGCTTGGCACCGGCATGGTGACGCGCAACTCGCCGTTCCGCTCCAGCAGCCGCTTGGGGCGGACCAAGGTCAGGCCGACCAGTTCGCCTTTGCTGTCGAAGCGGACCGCATGGCCCTCCGGCGTCTCGTCGTAGTCGACGGCACGGGAGGGATCGCCGACGTGGAGGTAGAGCACGTCGGCGTCGGCGTCGTACTCGACGCGATCGAAAGTGATGTCTGCAATCGTCACGCTCATGGCTTCCTTCGCCGGGCGAATGCAGTGATGATACGCCCGCGCTCCGCGCTGTCGAAGACCACGACCACCTTCAGCCACCGGCTCGGGCCAGCTCCCTCCAGATAGAGCCACTCCTCGTCGGGGTCCCGGCCCGACAAAACAGCCGTCGGCGACTCGACCGCCCGTCGGACCTCCTGCTCGTAGGCCTCGATCTCAGGATGTCCGCTGACAATGTGCCGCCAACGCTCAGGGCTGAGCAAAACCTCGCGACTCTCTCGATCTCGAATCGTCTTCGGCTCGTCTACCGGGCGGCAGAGTATGGGATGCGGTGGCGGACGGCCGGACTTGATTCGTCAGCGACTCAGGCGACGGCAACCACGGATCTCGTCCCTGCGGCCCTCAGCTTGCGCTTCCCTGCGCCGATCCGCGATCAGCTCATCAACCAAGCTCTCACCTGGGGCCACGTCGGCAAACAGGCCGCGAAGCCGTGAGGCCGCCTCACGGCGTCGCTCTATCTCAGAATCGGTGAGCTTTATGGCCTGAGTCATTCTCCGATGGTACCCCCGCCCGGCGGCGCATCGCCGCGCCAGAACCAGGGGCTATTCAATGGCCTCGATTGTGTAGACGTAGGCAGCGTCGGCGGGAATGTTGATCTCCTCAATGCGGTGCGCGATACCCTCGCGAACCGCCGTTTCGGGATCAGTGGTCTGCTCGATCTCGGAGCGCTTATTTAGCTCCTCCTCGTCGAGATGAGTGCGCTCGCCCATGATGCGGTTGATCCGGGCCTCGTCGTCAAGGATCGAGTCGTGGGTCTCGCGGAACCATTTGGCACCAAAGCTTTGGCCTTGAGGCGGGGTGCTTGAGACTCCATGCGTAAAGCCGCTGAACCTTGCGGCCGAGATTGTTAAGAAGGCGGGGCAAAAGACGCGCTCGTTGGACATAGAAGCTATGGCCAGCAAGCTCCGCTCTCCGATTCCCCGCATCGCGCTCACGCGAGCCGAGGCCGCCGCCGCGCTCGGGATGAGCCTCGACAGCTTCGAACGGCATGCGCAACCGGAGCTGCGTCTGGTACGGCGAGGGCGCATGCGGTTGGTTCCCGTAGGCGAGCTGGAGCGGTGGTTGGAGAGGAACGCTGAGCGGGCGCTCGCCGACGAGCTGCGAGAGACGCTGTGAAGCGCTCCCGCTATTGGGGGATGTGATGGCGGCCGGGATCATTCGCCGTCACTCGCCTGCTTGTCCTGCTCGTGCTGACGGCCGGTGCAACTGCGGCGCGGGGTACGAGGCGTGGGTCTATCTCCCGCGTGAGGGGAGGAAGGTTCGCAAGACCTTCCGGCGCAAGTCAGAAGCGAAGTCGTGGCGTGCCGACGCGCTGCGCGCGGCGAGTCACGGCGACCTTCGGCAGACGGCACGCGATGGGCGGACACTGGCGGGCGCGCTGGCGGAGTTCGTTGACGGGATGAAGGCAGGGACGGTCCGACCCAAGGGACGCGAGGCGTACAAGCCAAACACGATCCGCTCCTACGAGCGAGCGCTGAGGGTTCACATTGCGCCCTCGACGGTCGGCCAGCTCAAGGTCGCCGACGTACGGCGGCAAGACCTCCAGCTCCTGGCGGACGAGCTGCTCGGTTCGGGCCTCATGGTCGGGACCGTCAGCAACGTCTTCAATCCGATTCAGGCGTTCTACCGTCGAGCCGTTGACCGCGACGATCTGGCGGTAAACCCCGCCGAAGGGATCGACTTGCCGACCGGCAGGTCGCAGAACCCGACGCGCATTGCCTCGGCAGAGGAAGCGGCTGCGCTCTTGGGCGCGCTCGATCCAAAGGACAGGTCCGTTTGGGCAACCGCGTTCTACGCGGGCCTTACGGCGAGGCGAGCTGCAAGCGTTGCGCTGTTGCGACTTGGACTTCAAGACGAATCTGATCCATGTCGAGCGGCTGGGATCAGGAGGAGGGTGCGATTGAACCCAAGTCCCGATCTGGACGGCGCGCGGTGCCGATGCTCGCAATCCTGAGGGGCTGCTTGGAGGCGACCATTCAGCGCAGCGAGCGAAGTGGTGAGGAGCTTGTCTTCGGCCGGACACCCGCACGATGCGTTCGTTTCCTCGACGGTTGATAACCGAGCCAAGGCCGCATGGAATGCCTTCAACGCGCGAGCGGGGGAGGAGGCGACTGATGGCAGCGACCCCGAGCTGCTCGCCCCGATCACGCTGCACGAGTGCCGCCATACGTTTGCCTCGCTCTTGATCGACGCAGGAGCCAACCCCAAGGCCATCCAGACCTTCATGGGCCACTCGAAGATTCAGACGACCTTCGACATCTACGGCCATCTGCTCCCCGGCAGCCATGACGAGGTGCGCGAGAGAATGGATGCCTCTCTATTTGACTCGGACCGTAGTCCCCGTCCGCGAGATTAGGCATAGACTCGATAGCCAATAGGTACTTCTGGATGTCCGCGGCCGCGTAGGGGTCTGCTCCAGAGAGTCCTCATTGAAGGCACAGAAAGGCGATCGCGTTGGCCACCAACAATCGAGATGATCTCTTCAGCCGACTCAATGCTTCCGCAGCGGAGTTCCAGACGGGCGGTCGATCGGCGAGCGCTGCACTTCTGATCTGGTTTTTGCGCCATGTCAAGCGCTTGGATGACACTGAGGCACCAGATGCCGTATGCGACGGCCGTGGGGACAAGGGTATCGATGGAATCTGGGTCGATGTCCTTGGCGAGGAAATCGTCTTGCTGCAAGCAAAACGACGCGCTTCGGTCACGTCGACTCAAGGCGATACTGACCTTCAACGTCTGGTTGGGGCAGCCAGCTGGTTCTCCTCGCCGGAGCAGGTTGATGCGCTCTTGGCCGCGGGACCCAATCCTGAGCTAAAAGGGCTTGTCGAGAGAAATGACCTGAAGGAGAAGGTTGAGGCTGGATTCACCGCCAGATGCGTTTTCGTTACTAACGGTATTTTTGACGCTGCCGGAGCCGACTATCTTGAGGCCCATCGAGCCGGATCGCCAGCTCTTGAGGGTTGGGACTTGGACAAGCTTGATCCTTATATCCGGTATATCGACCGACCGCTCTATATAGAGGATGAGGTTGATATTTCGTTCGCCCCCGGTGCGTCCTTCACTTTGCCTGTCGGCGATGATGTCGAGGTTACCTTTGGCGCGCTACCTGCAAAGCAGATCGCTGCACTGCCAGGCATAGATGATCGGAGTCTTTTTGCTCAAAACGTGCGTCTCGACCTCGGACGAACGCGGGTGAACAAAGACATCAACACGACGCTTGGTGATCCTGATGAGTACCCACGGTTTCTAACCTTTCACAATGGCTTGACCATGCTTTGCCGCGAGGTCGTACCACAGGATGAAAATACCTTGAAGGTAAGGGGATTGTCTATCGTCAACGGCTGCCAATCAGCAGTGGCGCTGCGGAAGAACGAATCGAAGTTGACCGACGAGCTACTCGTTCCAGTCAAGATCGTCAAAGTTGGCAACTACGAGGCGCTTGCAGACGACATCACCTATCGCAGCAATAACCAGAACTCGATCAACCTAAAGGATTTGCGTGCCAACGACTCAACGCAGGTTGTGCTCAAGGGTCAGTTCGAGGAGATGTTTGGCGAGAAAGTTCAGTACGTGATTAAGAGGGGGGAGGACGCTACTGGAGAGGTAGTGATCCAGAACGACCATGCTGCACAGATTCTCATTGCGCTCTACAACGAGGAGCCATTTCTGGCGCATCGCAAGTTTGCTTTGTTCGATCAGCAGTACAAGAACGTCTTTCATCCCAAAGTTTCGGCATCTCATATCTATTTGGGCTGGCTGATTTGGGATGAGGTGCAAAGACAGCTCGGTCAGATCGACAACGAGTTGATCGCGCGCTATGCGTTGACCAGCTTTGTTCTTGTCTATCTCGTAGGACGCCTCATGAAAGAGAGCGAGGTAGGTGCAGCAGTTCTTACGTCACCGGCCGACTATCTGCCCGATGGAGAAGACGTAGTGAGGGCTGGCATCGGTCGCTTGGTCGGCGACATCCTTGTCGATTTCAACGGATACGTCAGGGAGCAGGAAGACGACGGCGGATACTTTGACTACAAGACCCGCTTCAAGAGCCAGGCTGCTATCAAGGAGATTACGGAGGACGTGCTCCGTGGGCATCAACGAGCGGCGCGTCGTAATTCCGATGTTGAGTTCCACCTCGACGAGGGGTCGTCGGAGCAGCCGGAAAAGCTCTAGGTACCTGAGTTGGTCGGCAGCAGTTCCAGTGCTTCGACGTGGCGCGGCCGCATGGTGCCGAAGTGCCGATGGTCGAGCGTGGCGAGCTTCGGCTCACCGAGCCGCTCCGTTACGGCCAGGACAGCGCAGTCCACGAAGCCAACTTCAAGGTCGGCGTAGGTTCTCATCAACTCGGCGGCGCGCTCGTAGTCGCTCGCGATCAAATCCTCGACATCAAGCTCGCCGACCCGGATCGTGTCTAGGAGCGCTGGGAACGCGTCGGGTCCGAGTTCCCGGCCCAGCAGGTGGTCAAGCTCGACCAGGACCGGAGCCGGGAGCACCCGGCGTTCAGGGCCAGGCTTGAGCAATGGCGAGCAGCGCTCGTGGGCGGCGTCGTCGGCGACCATCGCCGCGACCATTGGGCCAGTGTCCAGAATCAGCGGAATGGCCGAGGCTCGAACTCGTCTTTGCTCGCCCGCTCGCTGAGATCGCTGCGCCCAGCGGTGAACGCTCCAATCAACGAGAACGGAGGCTGCGGCTCCTCGCCGCCCAGCTCATGCTCAAGAGCCTCTTGGACGATCTGGGGGAGGGCCACGCCGCGCTGATCCGCAACCCTGCGGGCACGCTCCAGCAGCTTGGCGTCCACTTCGACGGTTCTTGTCGGCGATGCAGCCATGCCTAGATTCTACCGCCGCGATTCCCGGGCAACCCGGGGGCAGCGTGCGTGCGTGCCCAATCGCGTGCGGGGTGGGTGTCGGAGTGGCGCATTTACTGGCGCATTGCCGGTCTCGCGGGATTGGAGGGCTACCGGGGCCAGCACCCGCGATGCCCCGCAAATGGCTCTAGCAAGCCCCGCCAACAGAAAACGCCCCGCCGGGGAGGCGAGGCGATTTCTGGGGTTACTACAGGGAGGAGAGATATGTATCTCTATATATGTGGATCCGTGGGAGGTAGGTGGGCCCTTTTGATGCGTCGCGGGCGATCATCGTGGGAAGCGATGAGCGCCATATGGGCGGCGCCGAACCCAGCCAGAAAGTCTTTTTGTTCTGCCCCTTATCGGTCGTCCTCTGCGAATCCTTGAATCAGCATACGAACATATGTGCGATAGATGTGTGAGGGCGATCACAGACTCCCTTTGAGCTGAATCTGCCTCTACCCGTAGAAGACCAGATCAAGCCAAAGCCTGGTTAAAAAGCTGTAGATGGCCTGAATCGATTGCCTGGGGAACGGCCGCCGGTAGCGTTTCGGCCGATGACGAAGGCGCGTATAGATGCAGTCTTGGCGGAACGGGGGCTCTTCCCGTCGCGCACTGCTGCGGCTGGCGCGGTCAGGGCCGGGGTTGTGCGTGTTGGTCGCGATGGGCCGATCGCGTTGCGGCCGAGCCAGCTGGTCGAGCCCGAGGCCGCGCTGATCGTCGAGCGGGGACCGCGCTTTGTCTCGCGGGGCGGGATCAAGCTGCAGAACGCGCTCGAAGCGCTTCGGATCGACGTGACCGGGCGCGACTGCCTCGACGTCGGCGCCTCGACCGGCGGCTTCACCGATTGCCTCCTGCAGCACGGCGCAGCGCGGGTGGCTGCACTCGACGTTGCGTATGGACAGATCGATCTGCGCCTTCGGGAAGACCGCATGGTGACGGTGATCGAGCGGCTCAACGCGCGCGAGATGAACCCCGCCGATCTGCCCTTTGCGCCCGACCTTGCAACCGTCGACGTCTCCTTCATCTCGCTGACCAAGATCCTGCCCACGGTGGCGCGTTGCTTGGCGCCTGAGGGCGAGGTGCTGGCGATGGTCAAGCCGCAGTTCGAGCTCGGCAGAGAGAGGGTCGGCAAGGGCGTCGTGCGCGACGCAGGCGCTAGGCGGGAGGCGATCCTCGGCGTGGCTCTCGCCGTGCGAGAGCTCGGACTGCCGGTGCGCGGCTTCGCCTCCTCGAAGCTGCCGGGCCCGAAGGGCAACCGCGAGACCTTTGTCTGGGGCGGCGGCGACGGGGAGGACGTCGGCGACCTCCAGGCGGCGATCGCCGAGTCAGAGCCCGAGTGATGAAGACGGCCGTCCTGATAACTCACTCGCATCCCCCCGCTGCCACGGGAGCCGTGGAGATCGCCGTCGCGGTGGCGCGCGTGGCTGGCTGGAAGCTGGTCGCCACCGCGGAGGAGATCAGCAAGCACAACCACGTCGCCGACGAGGTCGAGCCGGTTGAGTCGCTGCCGGCGGATCCCGATCTCTGCCTGGTGCTCGGCGGCGACGGCTCGATCCTCTACGCGTTGCGCCGCTTCGCCCACCCAGGCGTGCCGGTCTTCGGCATCAACTTCGGCACCGTCGGCTTCCTCGCTGCAGTCGAGCGTGACGAAGCCGAGCAGGGGATTCGCCGCGCTCTTGCGGGAGAGATCGAGACGATCGAGCTGCCCGCCCTGGCGATCGAGGTCGACGGTGAGAAGCGCTTCGCCTTCAACGACGTCAGCTTCAGCCGCCGTCCCCACGACCGGGTGGCCGAGCTGACCTACCGGATCGCCGGGGAGGAGGTCGGCAACGTGCGCTGCGACGGGCTCGTCGCCGCTACTCCGGCTGGCTCGACCGGCTACAACCTCGCCAATCAAGGTCCGATCCTCGCCTGGGGCGTAAAGGGCTACGTGGTCAGCTACATCTCGCCCCACTCTCTGACCGCGCGTGCCCTGGTGGTCGCCCCGAGCGACGTGCTCAGCGTCGGCAACGCCGCCGGCCGCGAGCCGGTAGACGTAGCCATCGACGGCGCCCACGCCGCCTCCCTCGCCCCCGGCGCCGCTCTCGACGTCAGCTTCGCCGACTCCGTCGGCAAGCTCGCCCAGCTCCCAGGGACAAGCTTCTATCACCGAATACGCGAGAAGTTCGGTCATTTGGCCGTCTAAGGCCAGCTGACCGGCGCATATCGGCGTCCTCGGTCGCTCACGTGCAAAAGCACGCTTCGCTCCCTGCGTCCTTGATCTGCTTGGTCGGCTGGCCTTAGCGAGGGGGGCGGTTCCCTAGGCTGCTCGGATGGAGCGCAAGTGGTGGACGCTTGTCCTGATCTCGATCGCGACGTTCATGCTGCTGTTGGACATCACGGTCGTCAACGTCGCCCTGCCCGACATCCAGCGCGACCTCGACGCCAGCCTCTCCAGCCTGCAGTGGGTGGTCGATGCCTACTCGCTGATGCTCGCTGCCTGCCTGCTCACGGCGGGATCGCTGGGCGACCGTCTGGGCCGGCGGCGTGTCTTCTCGCTCGGCTTCGCGATCTTCACCTGCGCTTCGTTGCTCTGCGGGATCGCCGGAGAGCCGACGCTGCTCAACCTTGCCCGCGGCCTTCAGGGCATCGGCGGTGCGGCGATGTTCGCCACCTCGCTGGCGCTGATCGGCCAGGAGTTCCACGGCAGGGACCGGGCGACGGCGTTCGGCGTTTGGGGGGCGACCGTTGGCGGCGCCGTGGCGATTGGGCCGCTGGTCGGTGGCGTGATCACCGAGCACCTCGGCTGGGAGTGGATCTTCTTCGTCAACGTGCCGATCGGGCTGCTGGCGATCGCGCTGACCGAGGCACGGTTGGCCAACGTCGCTGCGCAGGACCCCCAGCCGATCGACCTGCCGGGCTTGGTGACCTTCTCCGGCGGCCTCTTCCTGCTCATCTTCGGTTTGATCCGCGGCAACCCGGAGGGCTGGGGCAGCCCGCTGATCGTCGGCTCGCTGGGCGCCGCGGCTGTTCTGCTCGCCGCCTTCGTCGCGATCGAGGCGCGCAGCGCCAACCCGATGCTCGACCTCGGTCTCTTCCGCAAGCCTGCCTTCAACGGCGTCTCCGCTGTCGCCTTCGGCCTCTCGGCGGGGATGTTCGCGATGTTCCTCTACCTGACGATCTACATGCAGGGCGTGCTCGGCTACTCGCCGCTGGAGACCGGCTTGCGCTTCTTGCCATTGACGGTGCTCTCCTTCGTCGCCTCGCCGATTTCCGGGGCGCTCTCGCACCGCATTCCGATCCGCGTCCTGCTCGGGGTGGGGCTGACGGCGATTGGGACCGGTTTGCTGCTGATGCACGGGCTCAACACGGACTCCGAGATCGGCGACCTGCTGCCCGGCTTCCTGGTCGCCGGCGTCGGCATCGGCATCGCCAACCCCGGTATCGGCCAGGCGGCGATCGCGGTCGTTCCGGTTGAGAGGTCCGGGATGGGATCTGGCGTCAACACGACCTTCCGCCAGGTCGGCATCGCCACCGGCATCGCCTCCCTGGGGGCGGTTTTCCAGGCCCGAGTCGATGCCAAGCTCGCCGAGCTCCTGCCGAACGCGCCGCATGGCTTGGCAGAAGCGATCGCCTCGGGCGGCACCCATGCCGCCGCCGGCTTCGTACCGCCCGATCGGCAAGCGAGGGTCGTCGAGGCGTCGAAAGCCGCTTTCGTCAGCGGCTTCAACGAGATCCTCCTTATAGGGGCGGTGCTTTCATTTGTGGTCGCGGCCCTGGGTTTCACTCTCGTCCGCTCCAGCGATTTCGTCCAAGCTGCGCCTGAGGACGCCGCGCCGGAGGCGGCTCCCGCCTAACCGCTTCTCGCGGCGGGTGGCGCGGATTTGGGGGACCACCCCGAGGAAGCTTTAGCTACCGCAGGGGTGGTGGCACCAAATCCGTGATAGGACCCGCCGCGCCAACTGCTAGACAGCCCCTGTGCTCCGAGAGCTGCGGATCGAGAACCTGCTGCTGATCGAGAAAGCCGAGCTGCTGCTGGGCGAGGGGCTCAACGCGATCACCGGTGAGACCGGGGCGGGGAAGACGGTCTTGGCCCACTCGCTGGACCTCTTGATGGGCGGCAAGGCACGGTCGAAGATCGTGCGGCCCGGCGCCGAGGAGGCGTGGGTCGAGGGTGTCTTCGACCTGCCGGCCGGAATGCTCGAGGAGCCGGAGATGAAAGAGCTTGCCGAGCGCCTGCCACCGGGGAGCGAGGAGGTGGTGCTCGGCCGGCGAGTCTCGGCCGCCGGCCGGACCAGCGCCTTCGTCGCCGGCCGTTCGGCGTCGGCGTCGGATCTGAAACTGCTCGGCTCGCACCTGCTCGCCTTCTATGGCCAGCACGAGCACCGCCGCCTGACGATCTCCTCGGCACAGATGGACGTGCTGGACGGCTTCGCCGGTGCCGAGCACCTCGCCCTGCGCAAGCGCTACCGGTCAGCGCATCGCGAGTGTCTGCGCCTGGAGGCTGAGCTCACCGAGCTGCGCGAGCGCGACGGCTCGCGGGAGCGGGACCTCGACCTCTACCGCTACGAGCTCTCCGAGATCGAGGAGGTGGCGCCGGATCCGGCCGAGGAGGCGGATCTCGGCGCCGAGCGCGAACGCCTGCGCCATGCAGAGGGCTTGCGCGAGGCGGCCAACGGCGCGCTCGTCGCAGCGCTGGGGGACGACACAGACGGTGGTGGAGCGAGGGGAGCGATCGCCCAAGGCGAGGCGCTGCTGCAGGGCGTCGCCGGGGTCGACGCCGATCTCGACGCGCTCTTCACCCGGTTCAGCGCGCTGGCGATCGAGCTCGGCGACGTTGCCACGGAGCTTCGGGCTTATCTCGAGAGGCTGGAGGCGGACCCGGCCCGTCTCGCGGCGGTCGAGGAGCGCCTCGAGGCGCTCGATCGGCTGCAGCGCAAGCACGGCGGCAGCGTCGAATCGGTCCTCGCCCACGGCGAGCGCTGCCGCGCTGAGATCGCCCGCTTGGAGAATGCCGAGGAGCGAGGCGCAGAGGTCGAAGCGGCTCTCGCGGAGGCCGAGGCGAGCCGCGCCAAGCTCGCGACGACGCTGAGCAAGGGTCGGGCGAAAGCAGCCGAGCCGCTCGGCCGCGCGGTCGCCGAGGTGCTCGAGCAGCTGGCGATGCCGGGGGCGCGCCTCGACGTCGTGTTGGAAGCCCACCCCGATGGCTTCGACGCGAACGGCGCCGAGGCGGTCGAGCTGCGGCTCGCGCCAAACCGTGGCCTGGAGGCCGCGCCGCTGCGGGACGCCGCTTCCGGGGGGGAGCTCTCGCGGGTGATGCTTGCCTTGAGCAGCTTGGGCGGCTCGGGCGGCGCTGGCACTCTGGTCTTCGACGAGATCGACGCCGGGGTCGGTGGGCAGACTGCGCGTGCGGTTGGCGAGCGCTTGCGGTCGCTTGGTGAGGATCGCCAGGTCCTCTGCATCACGCACCTCCCCCAGGTTGCCTCGCTGGCCAGCACTCACTTCACGCTCGAGAAGGACGTCACCGGCGAGCGCGCCAGCGCCACGGTGCGGCGGCTGGACGGCGAGGGCGTGGTCGAGGAGATTCGCCGCATGCTCGGCGGGGAGCGCTCCGACGACGCTGCCACGCGCCACGCACGCGAGCTGCTCGCCGCCGCTTAAGGCGCCTTGCGCGGCTTGCCAGAGCGGCTAACCTGCCTCGGTGGCCATCGCCAGTCGCCGTCGCGTCCCGGTTCTGCTCTCACGCCGCAACGGGTCTGCGGCGAGCGAGGCGATCGAGGGGACGGCGCGGCTCGGGCGACGAACCAAGCACCTGGTCCGCCGGCTTGCTCCCGGTGACGTCGCCGTCATCGACCACGTCAACATCGACCGCATCGCGGCCGAGGAGCTGATCGCCAGCGGTGTGCGCGCGGTTGTCAACGCCTCGCCGTCGAGCGACGGGCGCTACCCGAACGCCGGTCCGCTGCTGCTCGCTCAGGCAGGGGTGACGCTGGTCGACGTCGACGGGGCCGATCCGTTCGAGCTGCTCGGCGACGGGGACCGGATCACCGTTGTCGACGGGACGGTGCTCTGCGGCGACCGCGAGCTGCTGCGCGGCCATGCGCTCGGGGTGGAGGAGCTGGAGCGTCAGCGAGACGAGCAACTCGCGCGGGTCGACGAGGCGCTCGCCGAGTTCGCCGAGAACACCGTTGCCCATGTCCGCCAGGAGACCGACCTGCTGACCGGCAGCGTCGAGTTCCCGCCGACACGGGCAAGCTTCCGCGACCGGCACGTGCTGATCGTCGTGCGCGGCGACCGCCACCGCCGCGACCTGAAGGCGCTGCGCGCTTACATCCGCGACGTGCGGCCGCTGATCGTCGCCGTCGACGGCGGTGCCGACGGGGTGCTGGAGGCCGGGATGAAGCCCGACATGATCCTCGGCGACATGGACTCGGCCGGCGACGAGGCTCTGCGCTGCGGGGCGGAGCTGATCGTCCACGCCTACCCCGACGGTCGGGCGCCAGGACGCCAGCGCCTGCTCGACATGGGCTTGACGCACACGCTGCTGCCTGCCGCCGGGACCAGCGAGGACGTGGCGATGCTGATGGCCCACGAGAAGGGCGCGGCGCTGATCGTCAGCGTCGGCGCTCACTTCAACCTGATCGAGTTCCTCGACCGCAAGCGGGGCGGCATGTCGTCGACCTTCCTCACTCGTCTGCGGATCGGCGAGAAACTCGTCGACGCCAAGGGGGTGAGCCGGCTCTACAACCCGAGCTCGCCCTTCGGCCCGCTGGCGCTCTTCCTCGCCGCTTTCATGGTCCTGCTGGCGATCGTCGTGATCAGCGCCCCGGCGCTCGGCGACCTCGTCGACCTGACTTGGCTGAAGATCAAGATCTGGCTCGGCCTTTAGGTGCGCCGCCCGGTCAGCATCTAGCCTTCTCGCGCCGATGGGTTACAGCGCCCGATATCACGCGACCTCGCTGGTCGCCGTGTTCCTCGCCCTGGCGATCGGGATCCTGATCGGCGCCGAGTTCGGTGGCGACGCGCTGACCGATACCCGCAAGGACCTCGAGCGCAGCCTGATCGGCAACCTGCAGGACGCTCACGAGCGGGCCGATGAGCTGAGCGGGCAGCTGGCGCGCTCCGACGAGTTCGCCGAACGCGTCTACCCGGCGCTCGTCGGCGAGAGGCTGGCCGGCAGACGGATCGGCGTGGTCGCGATCGGCGACCTGCCCGGCGAGGCCTCGGCGGCGATCGAGGAAGCGCTCGGGCCGACCGGGGCCCACCTGGTCGGCGTCGGGGTGGTGCGCGAGCCCGTCGATCTGCGGGCGATAGCCGGCGATCTCTCGAAGACCCGATTCGCCGACATAAGGCGCAACGAGGACACGCTGACCGCCTTCGGGGTTGGCGTCGGCCGGCAGATCGTGCGCGGCGGCACCCTGCTCGAACACGTGCGCAGCCATCTCTTCTCGCGCGCCAGCGGCAACTTCGGCGCGCTCGACGGCGTGATCGTCGTGCGCGAGGTGCCCGAAGAGATGGGCTCGGCGCAGCGCGCCAGTGCGGGCACGCTCGAAGCAGCCTTGATGAGCGGGGTCGAGGGGACGCGGACCGCGGCAGTCGGGGTCGAGACCTCGAGCGACGAGACATCGTCCATTTCCTTCTTCACCGGCAACGACCTGGCCAGCGTCGATGACGTCGAGCTGACCGCCGGCCAGGTGGCGATGGTCTTCGCCCTGCTCGGGGCCGAGGGCAGCTTTGGCGTCAAGGGGACCGCCGATCGGCTGCTGCCGGATCTGCTGGCGCCGGTGGAGTCAGGCCAGCCGTGACCTGGCTCGGCTTCCCGGTCGCCGTCGCCGTCGCCCTGCTCGTCGTGCCCGCCGGGGTGCGTGGCCTCTTCGACGCGGGCCTCGTGCGGAGCAACTACCGCGGCGCCGAGCTCGCCTTCCCGCTCGGCGCCGTGCTGGTGACGGCCGCGCTGGCCGCGCTCGCACCACTCGCCTTCCTCGACGACCGTGCAGACCTCGATCTGCTGGCGCCAGGCCTGCGGCAGTGGATGCCCTACCTGCTCGGCGTCGCTCTGCTCGGCTTTCTCGACGACTCGTTGGGCCGGGGTGAGCTCGTGGGGACGCCGCGCGGCTGGCGCGGCCATGCCCAGGCCCTGCGCGAGGGAACGCTCTCGACCGGCGCCGTCAAGGCTGTGGGAGCGTTGGCCCTCGCCGCCTACGTGGTTTCTGGCAGGGGCCTCGAATCGTGGCGCTACCTGGCCGACGTCGCTCTGCTGATCCTTGCCACCAACGCGCTCAACCTGCTTGATCTGCGCCCCGGGCGGGCAGAGAAGGGTCTGGCCCTGCTCGGCGCCGGCCTCTGCCTTGGGGCCTGGACGTTGGCGCCGTTCGAGTTGCTGGGGATCTTTGCCGGGCCGGTGTTGGTCGGAGCCTGGTTCACCCTGCGCGAGCGGGCGATGCTCGGCGACACGGGCTCGAACCTGCTGGGGGCGATCGCAGGTGTCTGGCTGCTGACCACCCTGGGCGCCGACGCGCGGTTGATCGCCCTCGCGGCGCTCATGGGACTGACCATCTACGGAGAGTTGCGCTCGATCTCGGCGACGATCGAGTCGGTTCCGCCACTGCGGTGGCTAGACTCGCTTGGCAGAGCATGAGCAGGCCCTCCCCAGGAGACACACGCTTCATCTTCGTCACCGGCGGGGTGGTCTCGGCTCTCGGCAAGGGGATCGCCGCAGCCTCGATCGGTCGCCTGCTCGTCTCACGCGGCTATCGGGTCCAGCTGCAGAAGTTCGACCCCTACATCAACGTCGACCCCGGCACGATGAGCCCCTTCCAGCACGGCGAGGTCTTCGTCACCGAGGACGGGGCGGAGACCGATCTCGACCTCGGTCACTACGAGCGCTTCACCGACGAGAACACCTCGCGGGCCTCGAACGTGACGGCGGGCGCCGTCTACAACTCGGTGATCAATCGCGAGCGCCGTGGCGATTACCTCGGCGCAACGGTGCAGGTGATCCCCCACATCACCAACGAGATCAAGAACCGGATCCGAATCGTCGCCGAGTCGCAGTCGGTCGACTTCGTGATCACCGAGATCGGCGGCACGGTCGGCGACATCGAGTCGCTTCCCTTCCTCGAGTCGATCCGCCAGCTCTATACCGATCTCGGGCCGCGGGGCTCGATGTTCGTCCACCTGACGCTGGTGCCCTACGTCGGCCACGCCGGTGAGCTGAAGACGAAGCCGACCCAGCACTCTGTCAACGAGCTGCGCCGCATCGGCATCCAGCCGCATGCGTTGGTCTGCCGCTCCGAGGGGCGGCTCGACCGCGAGATCCGCGAGAAGATCGCTCTCTTCGCCAGCCTGCCGGTCGACGCGGTGATCTCGGCCAACGACGTCGACAACATCTACAAGGTGCCGCTCGTCTTCCGCGCCGAGGGGGTTGACGACCTGGTGCTCGACCACTTCGGCATGGAGGCGCCACCGCCTGAGCTGGGCGAATGGGAGACGATGGTGAAACGCGCGGAAGCGGCCGATGGCAGGGCGCGGATCGCGCTGGTCGGCAAGTACGTGCAGCTCGCCGACGCCTACAAGTCGGTGATCGAGGCGCTCGAGCACGGCGGCATTCACCACGGCGTCGAGGTCGAGGTCGAGTTGATCGACTCAGAGGACTTCGATGCCGAGCGGCTCGAGGGCGCCGACGGCATCCTCATCCCGGGCGGCTTCGGCGAGCGGGGAATCGAGGGCAAGGTCGCCGCGGCGCGGATCGCCCGCGAGCGCTCGATCCCTTACCTCGGCATCTGCCTCGGCATGCAGATAGCCGTGGTCGAGTTCGCTCGCACGGTTGTCGGCATGGAGGGCGCCAACTCGGCCGAGTTCGATCCTGAGACGCCGTTCCCAGTAGTTGATCTTCTGCCAGAGCAGAAGGAGGTCTCCGAGATGGGCGGCACGATGCGGCTGGGCGCCGACCCGGTGAAGCTGCACGAGGGCACACGCGCGCGCGAGATCTTCGGCGAGGCCGTCATCTACAAGCGCCACCGCCATCGCTACGAGGTCAACAACCAGCTGCGACGCCGGCTCGAGGACGAGGGCCTGGTCTGCGGAGGCACCTCGCCCGACGAGCGCCTGGTCGAGATGGTCGAGCTGCCCGATCACCCCTTCTTCGTCGCCTCCCAGTTTCACCCTGAGTTCAACTCGCGGCCCAACCGGCCGGAGCCGCTCTTCCGCGAGTTCGTCGGTGCCGCCGCGCGGCATGCAGGCGAGCGCCCTGCGGAAGGGACTGAGCTGCCGGAAACCGATGCCGTGAGGGGCCTGTCCCGGTAGGGGTTTCACTTAACTTTTTCGGTGGCGACGCGGTTGCTGGCGCCACTGGGAATTGCCGAAAAAGTAGGCAACTAGGTAGGGACGACACGTACATTTCTGCATCCTCTTCGGCCTAGCCTTTCAGCCGACAATTGCAAAGCGCCGGGGGCACCGCGCAAACGGCCCCCCGGCTGGCACCGAAAGGTTGGCCCTTCCGATGCATCCAAAGGCTAGCCCGCGCTCAGATCGCGGGACTCAGCGCGCTGTACTTGCGCTTGCGCTTGCAGCGCACCCGAAGTCTCTGACTATCCCCAAGCTGGCGGCTGAGATCGACCAGGGCGATGCTGTCGAGCGTGCCGTGCGCGATCTCGTCGGCGTTGGGCTTCTCGAATGCGGCGGGATCTCGATCAAGCCGACCGCTACGGCGCTCCGCTGTCACCGGCTCGACGCATGGTGAGTGTCGCAGAGCGCTTCGGCGACAACCTAAAGCGCCAGCGCAAGCTGGCCGACCTCTCGCAGGACGAAGCTGCGTTTCGCGCCGGACTTCACCGCACGGAGGTCTCCCAGCTTGAGCGAGGGCTGAGGGTCGCTCGGGCGGACACCATCGCCAAGCTGGCCGCTGCCCTCGAAATCGATCCGGGCGAGTTGTTCGAGGGGATCTCCTGGGAGCCGGGGGATATCCGGCGCGGCCGGTTCAAGCCATCCGGTGCGGACTGAGCCGCGCGCTAGCCTGATCGTATGAGTCCTGCCCGCAAGCGCCCCGAGAAGGCTGCTCCCTCGCCACCGCAAGGCGATGTGAAGCAGGATCCGCGCCACACCGAGGCCGACTTCCTCCGTGACTTGGAGAAGGCGACCTCGAACCAGGCTAGGAAGAAGTTGGGACTACGTCCTTCTGGACGCGATTGAGGATCGCCCAGAACATCGGCTGAGAGGAGTTACGCCGGTTGTATCTGAAGGCGTACTCGTCTACGTAGTTCTGCAGATACTCGGCGCTGATCGCGTGGTAGACGCCGCGGATTCCTGTCTTCAGGAGGCCGAAAAAGCCCTCAATCGTGTTCGTGTAAACGTCGCCTTCCACATAGATTTTCGAGCGATGCCGGATGCGGCGATGGCTCTTGTACTCGCGGCCGATGGCCTTGTAGGCGTGCCACTCGTCGGTGAAGATCATCGACTCCGCCAGCACGAATTCCTTGACGACCTTGGAGAGGGTCGAATGCGTCGCGTCCCCAACGACGCGCGCACGAATCTCGCCGCCACGCTCGACCATTCCGACGACACTTGGGCGGTACTTGCGGCGCAGGTGGCCGCGTTTGTTGCGCTTCTCTGCCGCTCGCGGCTTGCCGCCGTAGAAGGTCTCGTCAATCTCGACTTTCCCGCTCAGCGGTCCCTCGTCGTCGTCAGAGAGCAGCGTGCGGATCTGCTTGAACATGCGATGGGCCGTCTTGTAGGTGACGCCGATCTCGCGCTCAAGCTGCTTTGCACTGATCCCGCAACGGGTTGACGACATCAAATAGATCGCGAAGTACCAAAGCTGGAGGCTGACGGTGCTCTTGTGGAAGATCGTGCCTGCGGTCGGGTAGACGTGGTTCCCGCAGTACTGGCAGGAGTAGGCAGAGCGTCCTTTGATCCGGTGGAACTTGCTTGCCTTCCCGCACTTCGGGCACTCGGTGCCGTCACCGAAAAAGCGCTCCTTCAGGTGCTCAAGGCAAGCATCGTTATCCGGGAACAGCTCCAGGAACCGGCTGTACGTCATCTGCGATTCGCTCGACGGCGACGGCGCTACTGAGTTGCGGTTCCTTGCTGCCACATCTGAATGATACCAGATACACGTAAGAACTCAGTCATCCGCCGGCCCTGTCATCGGCGGGTTGGGAAGCGGCTTTTTGTCCGCATCCTTAAGAGCGATCGGCATCACGTGGTTGAAGAACGAAACCAGTCGCCAAAGGCGCTCGATGATGAGGGTGACCAGAGCGGCAGTCAGGCACCCCCAACCCACCGGAAAGCAGTCCATGTCGGTCGCCACGACGAGCAGAAAAAGGAAAGCCACCGTCGATAGGCCGAGACTCGCAATCGCCGTGATGAACAACGTCCGGACCTTGGCGCGGAAGCCTGGATCTTCCCTTAGCCAGTCCATCCTCGGACCTCCGCCGAGGGTGAGCAGGATCGTAAGTCCCGCGATGGCGAAGCCGAGCAGCGCGCCGCTGGTTGCCGACAGAGAGACAAAAAACGATTCCCGCGTTTCGGCGGGAACGGTCGCCAGAAGAACAGGCCCATCCCTGACCTTGTCAATCCCCAGATAGAGCAACCCGGCTGCGACCGGCCCGGCCAGCAGCCTCGCCCGGTCCAATGCCCTAGTCGAGCGCGTCGAGGTCGATTTCGTCTTTGACTTCGTCGTAGGCCCGTTTGACGGCCGAGAAGGCGGCATCTGCATCTAGCTCCCTCGTCCGTCCACCCCGATACGGGATTTCGACAGATCGATATAGCCGCTCTGAGAGCAGGTCAAGCCCAGCGACCGAGGTATCTGGGTCGGGCTTGCCTTCAACTTCAAGCTTTTCGAATATCTCATGTTCGGCATCACCGTTTTTCAGTTTGGTCAAGAAAGCCCGAACGCGGTCTCGGAAGCCTTGATCATTGCCCTCGGAGCGAAGGGTCAGGTCGGCGTAGACTCCCGTGTCGAAATTGTCCGCCGTCTGCATCAAGCCCTCCAGGCTCTCCGGGGCCGCAGCCTGGTGAGAGGCCATCGAGGGATCAAGCTTCACACGGAGAAGCCGGATATCTCCGAACTGGAGCGCGTGGTCTATGGCATCGTGACGGACCAGGCGGCGCATCTCACAATCGATATCCAGATGCTCTCTGAGATAGCGCCCAAACCGCTCGGCGCGCGGCCCATGGCCGAAGGCCTCGATGCCGACGACGCCCCGCTGAAAAAGGCGGATATGGATCGCCTCGGACAGACCCTCATGGTCTTCGAGGGGAAGGTCACTTTGATCGCCCTGTCCGTCGTCAACTCCCGGCAGTTCGTCGCGCCGCACTTTGTAGAGACGTATGCATTGCGGAGCGCTGGAGTCACAGACCTCGGCGCGAGAGATCTGTTCGCCGTAACCGTCCTCAGTTTTGAAATAGGCGTCTTCCCCGGTCAGCGCTTCAATTGCTTGGCAGATCGCGGCTCGGCTAATCGGCTCACCGGAATCGCTGTCGTAGATCCGGAAGAAGAAGACTTTGCGCTTGGCATCGCCGTAGACCATGAGGCGGCAGGCTAATAGAACTGACGCATACTTGACCTGGAACGTTCAAATATCCCGCACCTTGTACGTGCTCTGCCTACCTAGTTGCCAAAAAGTACAAGACGTTCCACCCCTACCGGGACAGGCCCGGCTCGCCGCCGCTTGGCTGCCCGGCTAGCCTGTCCCGTCGTGGAGAGGCTGCACGAGACGTTCGTTCGCCTGTGCGAGATTCGCAGCCCGACGGGGGAGGAGCGCGAGGTGACGGACACGATCGCCGCCGAGCTGCGTGCGCTCGGGCTCGAGGTGAGCGAGGACGACGCCGCCGGACCCGCTGAAGCGGGAGCCGGCAACCTGCTCGCTCGGCTGCCGGGACAGGGGGAAGACTGGGTGATGTTCTGCGCCCACGTTGACACGGTTCCCCACGAGGGCCAGATCGAGGTGGTCCAGTCCGACGGCGTCTTTCGCAGTGCCGGCGAGACGATCCTCGGCGCTGACAACAAGGCAGCGGTTGCGGTCTTCATCGAGCTGGTCGCCAAATACGCGGCCGAGCCGCCGCCGGTGGGGATCGAGTTGGTGCTGACCGTGGCCGAGGAGCAGGGCCTGCGCGGTGCGAAGGCCTTCGACGTTTCGGCCCTGCGCTCGAGCTGCGGCTTCGTGCTCGACCATGCCAGCAAGATCGGCGAGGTGATCGTCAGCTCGCCGACCCAGCAGCGCGTGCTCGCCGACTTTCACGGCGTGGAGGCCCACGCCGGGATCCGCCCCGAGGACGGCAGCAATGCGATCGCCGCCGCGGGGGCCGCGATCGCACGCATGGAGCTGGGCCGACTCGATGAGGCGACGACCGCCAACGTCGGCGTGATTCGCGGTGGCACCTCCGGGAACGTCGTCCCCGGCCACTGCGAGATCGTCGCTGAGGCGCGCAGCCTCGATGTCGCGCGCGCGGCCGAGGTCGCGGGCTCGCTGAGCGACGCCTGTGCCTGGGGGGCCAGCGAGCACGGTTGTGATGCCGACGTGCGGATCGAAGAGCTCTTTCGCGGCTACCGGATCCCGTCGTCATCGGCGGCGCTGGCGCTGGCCGAGACTGGACTGCGACGGGCGGGCTTCGAGCCCGAGCGCACCGCTACAGGCGGCGGTAGCGACGCCAACGCCCTGATCGTCGCCGGCTTCGACTGCGTGCTGCTCGCCAATGGCACCGCGGCCAATCACACGCCGCACGAGTCGGTCACTGCGCGCAGCCTCGATGCGATGCTGGAGGTCTGCGAGGGCATCGTCGCCGAGGCAGCCGCGGGTCCGGCGTGAGCGGCCGTTTGAAGCTGCGCCGCGGGGTCGTCGTCGGCGAGGCGCCGCTGACGGTCGAGATCGACGGCGAGCAGCGGCAGGCATGGGCCGACACGGCGCTGTTGGGCGAGATGCGCGAGGGCGATGAGGTGGTGGTCAACGTCGAGGCGCTCGATCTCGGGCTCGGCTCCGGTGGCTTCGACGTCGTCCACGTCAACCTCACCCGTGGCCTGAAGGGCGGTGGCCCGCCCGCCGACGAGCACGTGACCAAGCTCAACTACACCTCGATCCAGCACGCCGTCGACCCGGCCGAGCTTCCGGTGCGCTTTATCCGGTCTGGAGCCGTAAAAGGCGCACCGGAAGCCGCGAGGGCCGCGATTGCGGTCTTGGTGCTGCCGCTGCACGGGCACCTGGCGCCGGCGGCCTGGGCGGTGGCGCGGGCGGCGCCGGGCGCGAAGGTGGGCTACGTGCAGACCGGGGGCGGGGCTTTGCCTGGATCGCTGAGCCGCGACGTGACCGAGCTGCGCAAGCGGGGCCTGCTCTGTGGCCACCTGACTGCTGGCCCGGCTTACGGAGGCGAGCAGGAGGCGATCTCAACCCTCGGCGCGCTCGACGCCGCCGTTCACGAGTTGGGCTGGGATGCGGTCCTGGTCGGGCCCGGGCCAGGAATCGTCGGCTCGGAGACGAGGCTAGGGCACGGCGGCATCGCGGCGCTCGAGAGCGCCCACGCGTCCCTCGCACTGGGCCTGCCGACGCTGCTCTCGCCGCGCCTCTCGGGTGCCGATCCGCGCGAGCGGCACCGGCCGGTGAGCCACCACACGCTCACCGTCCTCGAGCTGCTGCTTGCCCCAGTCGAGGTGCCGGTCCCCGCTGGCAGTCAGGTCGCGATCGAGACGCTTGGCGACGCGCTCGGCGAGCGCCACGGCCTTCGCGAGGTCCCGGCCGACCTCGAGGGCTACGCCGCTGCCGGTCTGCCCGCCAAGACGATGGGTCGCACGCTGGAGCAGGACCCCCTCTTCTTCGCTGCGCCGCTCGCCGCGGGCGCTGCCTTGCGCGGCAAGGGTTGAGCGATGGCGGCGAGAACCAGCCGCCATGGCCGTTGCCGCGCCCCCGAGAGCCGAGTCCCGCTTCGCGGGGCTGACTCTCGACTTTCTCGCCTACCTCGAGCTCGAGCGCGGGCTCTCACGCAACACGCTGGACGCCTATCGCACAGATCTGCTCCAGTACGGCAAGTTCCTTGCCGATCGCGAGCTCGATGCGCTCGAGGTGGGGCCCGGTGAGATCAGCGAGTTCCTTGCCGATCTGGCCACGGGCGGGGAGGAACGACCGGCCTGCTCCTCGGCGACCGTCCACCGCAAGGCCGCCTGCCTGCGCTCCTTTTACAAGCAGCTGCGCCGCGACGAGCTGATTGGCGACGATCCCACGGCGGCGCTGAGCGCCCCGCGGCGGGCCAAGAAGCTGCCCCAGGTGCTCAACTACGCAGAGGTGCAAAAGCTGCTTGCCGCGCCGCGCGGCGACGAGCCCACTACGCTGCGCGACCGTGCTCTGCTCGAGGTGATGTACGCCTGCGGGCTGCGCGCCTCGGAGACGATCGGCCTGGAGCTTGGCGACGTCGACCTGCGGGAGGGATTCCTGCGGGCGCGCGGCAAGGGGAGCAAGGAGCGCCTTGTGCCGCTCGGGCGTCAGGCGATCGCCGGGGTCTCCGGCTACCTGCGCGGCGGCCGGCCGAAGCTGGTCGGCGAGCGTCACGAGGTGAAGCTCTTCGTCAACTTCCGCGGTGGGCCGCTCAGCCGCCAGGGTCTCTACAAGATCGTTCAGCGCAACGCCCGCGAGGCGGGCCTCGCGGGCCAGCTGAGCCCGCACACCCTGCGCCACAGCTTCGCCACGCATCTGCTCGCCGGTGGCTGCGACCTGCGCGCCGTCCAGGAGATGCTCGGCCACGCCGATATCTCGACCACCCAGATGTACACCCACCTCTCCGGCGAGCAACTCAAGGACGTCTACTTCAAGGCCCACCCGCGCGCCACCGCCTGACCAGCCGCTGACCTTGCTTTGCTCGCCATGGTGGCGAGGAAAGTCAAGGTCAGCGTCGTGTAGAACTGGCGGGATGCCCGAGCTGCCCGAGGTGGAGACCGTTTGTCGGCAGATCGAGCCGCAGATCGAGGGGCGCTGGATCGATTCTTTGGAGGTGCTCGACGAGCGCTGGTGCAAGCCAACTCTGCCAGCTGAGCTGGCAGAGGAGGTCGCCGGGGCGAAGATCGTCGGGCTGGGGCGGCGCGGCAAGTACCTGCTGCTGGGGCTCGCCGGCGGGCGCACCCTGGTCATGCATTTGCGCATGACCGGCAACTTGATCCTGGTCGAAGGCGAGCGCAAGCTCGATCCCTCCGGCGGGATGCGCCTCTACGAGAACGAGCGGTCTGTGTCCGAGCGACACCTGCGCGCCCGCTTCCGGCTCGACGACGGCCGCCAGCTCTGGTTCACCGATCCACGCCGCTTCGGCGAGGCCTTCCTGATCGCCGATGCGGAGCTCGACCGTCGCTTCGAGCAGCTTGGCATCGAGCCTTTCTCCGAGGAGTTCACGCCCGCAGCCCTGGCAGGGATGGCGACCGGACGCACGGCGCCGCTGAAGTCGTTCCTGCTCGACCAGAGACACGTCGCCGGGGTCGGCAACATCTACGCCGACGAGGCGCTCTTCCGCGCGCGCCTGCATCCGCTCTCGCCTGCGGGCTCGATGAAGCCCGAGCACCACGAGGCTCTGCGCGACGGAGTCGTCGCTGCGCTCGAGGCAGGCATCGAACGCGGTGGGGCCTCGATCGACGACTACCGCGACGGGCGCGGCGAGAAGGGCACGATGCAGGAAGAGTTCCTCGTCCACACCCGCGAGGGACTGCCCTGCCCGCGCTGCGAGACATCGGTCGCGCGGATCGTCGTCTCCGGGCGCTCGACCTACTACTGCCCGAGCTGCCAGGTGCGATTGCGGCGGCGACCGCGGAGGCGCCGTCCGGCCCGTCGGTCACCGTAGATCGGCTGTGGCCGGAACGACGCTGAAGACAGAGGCGGTGGTGCTGCGCAGCATCCGCTACGGCGAGGCCGATCGCATCCTCCATCTCTACTCGAAGACGCGAGGGCGGATCGGGGCGATCGCCAAGGGGGTGCGGCGACCGAAGTCGCGGTTCGGCGGGCGCTTGGAGCCTTTCTTCCGACTCGACCTGATGCTGCACGAAGGGCGCGGCGACCTGCTCACCGTCACGGGAGTGTCCACGCTCGACGGCTACCCGCGTCTGCGAACCTCGGGGCCGGCCATAGAAGCCGGAGCCCGGGCCTGCGACGCGGTGCTGCGATTGCTCGACTCCGCCGAGCCCAATCCGCCCGCCTACAACCTGCTCTGCCGCTACCTGGGCATGCTCGACGATCCGGCCGCAGAGCGGGCGATGAGCCTCGAGACCGCGCTCTCCTTCCGCCTGAAGCTGGCTCTTGCCGCTGGCTTCGCACCCGAGCTCGCCTCCTGTGCGCACTGCGGCGAGGCCGATCATCTGAGCGGCTTCTCGGGGGCGGCCGGAGGCGTCGTCTGTGCAAGCTGCGAAGCCGGTTCCTTTCCGCTCTCCGAGGAGGCACACCGCTTCATGGTCGCGGCGATCGGCAGTCCGCTGGCCGAGGCGCCCATGGCTGAGGAGCGGGCACTGCGTCAGGTCGAGCGGGCGGTGGGCGAGACCCTGGAGCATCATGCCCACGTTCAGTTGCGATCCGCGGCGTGAGGGTCGGTCCTGGCGGGGTTCCGCTTAACTTTTTGCGATGAGGGTGACGGGCTGGCGCCCGCTGCGCTGCGCGCAAAAAGTACAAGACGCTCCACCCCCGCCAGGACCGACCCTTAGGATCGACGGATGGACGCGACGGCGACGTTTGAGGCACGGGTGTGCGCCTGGGAGGAGGAGTTCCTCGTTCCGGAGGCGACACGTTCCTACCCGGCCCGCCGCCAAACGGAGGAGCCCGACAGCCCGGTGCGCACTCCCTTCCAGCGCGACCGCGACCGGATCGTCCACAGCAAGGCCTTCCGCCGCCTCAAGCACAAGACGCAGGTCTTCGTCGCTCCTGAGGGCGACCATTACCGCACCCGGCTCACCCACACGCTCGAGGCTTGCGGCATCGCTCGCACCGTGGCCCGTGCGCTCGGCCTCAACGAGGACCTGACCGAGGCGATTGGGCTCGGCCACGACCTCGGTCACCCGCCCTTCGGCCACGCCGGCGAGGAGGCGCTCGACGCGGCCCTGCGCGTGCGGTGCGGCACCGGCTTCAAGCACAACGAGCACTCGCTGCGTGTCGTCGAGGTGCTGGAGCGTGACGGTCGCGGCCTCAATTTGACCGAGCAGGTGCGCGACGGCATCCTCAACCACACCGGCTCCCGCAAGCCGGCCAGCCTCGAGGGTCGGGTCGTCAAGCTGGTCGACCGTGTCGCCTACATCAACCACGACATCGACGACGCGCTGCGGGCCGAGATCCTGCGCCCCGATGATCTCCCGGCGGCTGAGATCGAGCTGCTCGGGGAGAGCGGCTCGACGAGGATCGACAAGCTGGTGCGCGACATCGTCGAGTGCTCGCGCGGCGCCGGCGACATCGTGCAGAGCGAGGAGGTCGGTGGGGCGATGCTGCGTCTGCGCAAGTTCATGTTCGACCGCGTCTACCTGGGACCGCTGGCGCGCAGCGAGCACGAGCGCGTCCACCGCGTGATGCGGGGGCTCTTCGATCACTACACGGAGCGTCCCGGTGAGGTGCCTGTGCTGGACGCCGGCGCGAGCGAGTGCCAGCGGATCGCCGACTACCTGGCGGGGATGACCGACCGCTACTGCATGGCCAAGTACGCGGAGCTGACCGAATGGCGCTGATCTCGAACGAGAGCCTGGAGCGGGTCAAGCAGGCGAGCGACATCGTCGAGGTGATCTCGGCCCACACCGATCTGCGTCGCCAGGGGACACGCTGGGTCGGCCTCTGCCCCTTCCACGAGGAGCGCACCCCCTCGTTCTCGGTCGAGGCCCAGGAAAAGCTCTACCACTGCTTCGGCTGCGGAGTGGGCGGCGACACGATCAAGTTCGTCGAGGAAAAGGAGGGGCTTGGCTTTGCCGAGGCGGTGGAGTGGCTCGCCGAACGCTACGGGGTCGAGCTGGAGCGCGAGAGCGAGGATCCGCGCGCCGAGGCCAAGCGCCAGCAGCGCCGCCGCCTGGGGGAGCTGCTCGATCGAACGGCGAGCTTCTACGCCACCTATCTCTGGGAGTCCGAGGAGGCGGGCAAGGCGCGCGCCTACCTCGCCGAGCGCGGCCTGCGGGAGGAGGTGCTGCGTGCCTTCGCGGTTGGCTATGCGCCGAGCGCCTGGGACACCGTCCTCCTGCGTGGCCAGCGGGCCGGCTTCAGCGTCGCCGAGTTGCGCGGCGTCGGCCTTGCGCAGCGTGGCAAGAGCGGCGGCGAGTACGACCGCTTCCGCTCGCGGATCATGTTCCCGATTCGCGATCGGCGCGGCCGCACGCTTGGCTTCGGTGGCCGGGCGATGCGCTCCGACCAGGGCGCCAAGTACGTCAACACGGCAGAGACCGACTTCTTCCACAAGAGCCGCATGCTCTACGGCGTCGACCTGGCCAAGGCGGCGATCGCCAAGGCGGGGCGGGCGGTCGTGGTCGAGGGCTACACCGACGTCCTCGCGTTGAGCCAAGCGGGAATCGAGGAGGCGGTCGGCGTGATGGGCACGGCGATTACCGAGGAGCAGGTGGCCTCGCTCTCGGGGATGGTCGACGAGGTGGTGCTGGCGCTCGACGCAGATTCAGCCGGGCAGGAGGCGATGCTGCGCGCCCAGCGGGTCGCGAGCGGCCGCAAGATGCGCCTGCGGGTTGCTGCGATGCCGGCCGGCGAGGATCCAGCCGAGATGATCGCCGCCGAGGGCGGCGCAGAGCGCTTCCGGGCTCTGGTCGAGGAGGCGGTCGAGCTGACTGCCTTCCAGGTCGGCCTCGTGCTGGAGCGCACCGACGTCGGCTCGCCTGCCGAGCGCGATCGAGCGCTGGCCGAGCTGGCGCCGATCCTCGCCGGGCTGGGGGAGAGCGCCAGCCGCGATGATCTGGTCCGGCGCGTGGCGGAGCGCCTCGACCTGGAGCCGGCGATGGTGATGGGCCGCGTGGTCGCGGCGCAGCCGCTGAGCGGTGGCGGTGCGGACGGCCCCCCACGGCGGGAGCGATCCGCCCCCGCGGTGCGCAAGCCGGCCGAGCTGACATCACGCGAGCGTCGCGAGCGAGCGCTGCTGGCGATGTGCATCGCGCTGCCGCAGGAGGGGCGGGATTACCTGGCTCGCCTCACCGAGGAGCACCTCTCGCCCAGCGGCATGCGCGCTCTCGCCTGGCTGCGCGAGCATCCCGAGGACCCCGCCTCGAACCTGCCCCATGACGACTCCGAGCTGGCGGGGCTGATCACGGAGCTGATCATCGTCGCCCACGACGAGCCAGCCTCCGCCGAGGCGATGGAGCTCAATTACCTTCTGCTCGAGCAGCGCCGCCTCGAGGGCGAGATTGCCAGGGCGGGCGAAGCCGGCGACGCCGAGCATCGCGCCGCGCTCAGCCGCGAGCGCGCCGCCCTGGTGGAACGCATAGCCCACACCGAGCGAGTCGGCGGCTAATCGGTAAATTCCTCCAGGTCGTTCCGGGGTAGCTCAATCGGTAGAGCACGCGGCTGTTAACCGCGGGGTTGTGGGTTCGAGTCCCACCCCCGGAGCTTTTTCACGCCGGCGCGCGGCTCAGCGCCAGCGTCTCGACCAGCTCGGCGCCGCGCCGGGCGCCATCGTGGTTCCGCGCCCAGGTGGCGAGCTCTTTCGCTCGGCGCCCGAAAGCCGGTTCCCCGAGTAGCCGCTTCGTTGCCCAGCGCAGCGGCGCCGTGCGGCAGAGCCGCCAGGGCAGGGAGAGGCCGCAGCCGGCCCAGGCGACGCGCATCGCCGTCTCGCTCATGTCGCCGATGATCGGGCAGATCAGCACCGGGGTTCCAGCGCCGAGGGCGCGGGCGACGGTCCCGTGACCGCCGTGCGAGATGACGAGCGAGGCCGCCGGCATCAGCTGGCTGTAGCTGAGCCACTCGACGAGGACCGCGTTCCCAGGGACGTCGATCGGGCGCTGGGGAACGACGCGGTTGGTGGTCGCGACGACGCGCACCGGCTCCTTGGCGAGCGCGGCTAGAGCGGTGCGCACCAGATGGTTCTCGGAGTCGTGTGCGGTGCTGGGGGCGACGAGGATCAACGGATCGTCGCCGGGCGGCAGCTCGATCTCGGGGTGTGGCACCTCGAAGGTCATCGGTCCGGTCACCTCGATCCCGGTTGGCCAGTCCCGCGGGTACTCGAGCTGCGGGAAGGTGCCGACCAGCGCCAGGTCGGGGCTGATCCCGCCGTGGAAGCGCTCCACCGGCGCCAGGTCGAGCCGCGCCCGCTGGCGGTTGAGGTCGCGGCGCCCCTGCTCGAGCCCGATGTTCAGCGCCCGTTGCCCGCCTCGCCAGACCGCACGGCCAATCGGTGTGCGGGGCGGCTGCAGGCCAACGGCGAAGAAGGGAAGTCCGGGCTGCACCACTGGGTAGATGTGGGGGATCAGGGTCGCCAGCGGGATCCCGGCCCGCTCTGCGGCGAGGCTTGGCGCCAGGGTGAGGATGTCGCTGACTACCGCGTGCGGCTGCATCTCCTCGAGCAAGGGCAGCAGTGCCAGCGCCGCCTCCGCTGCGTGGGCTCCCTCGGGGGAGTCGGGGTCCGGCGGGGGGAACATCCGGTATTCCTCGGCCGCTGCGAAACCCAGCCCGGCGCCCTCGACGACGGCCCGCCGCTCCTCCCAGGTCTCGATCGTCACCTCGTGGCCCCGATCGCGCAGCGCCAACCCCAGCGAGATCGCCGGAAAGACGTGGCCTGGATCCCCGAAGGCGGCCACCAGGAAGCGCAGGTTGTCGCCCCCGCCGGTCACCGCGATGCCACCCTTAGGGCGTATCCAGGCCCTCGCCGGGTCGGGTGAAGACTATCTCGGGCACGTGGCAGTTGCGCGACGTGCGCAGCAGGAAGCGGACCGCCTCACCGAGGTCCTCGGGCCTGATCATCTCCTCGCCAGGCACCTGGCCCTTGGCAAACTCGGTCATCGGTGTGTCGACGAAGCCGGGCGCGAGTGCTGTGCACTGGATGCCAGCGCCCCCGGCCTCCCGGTGGGTTGACTGGGTGAAGTTGATCACTGCCGCCTTGGTCGCGGCATATATCGAGAGCCAAGCTTGGCCACCCTTGCCGGCGATCGAGGCGGTGTTGACGATCAGCGCCTTACCGTGCTCGGCACCCGCCTCGCGCAGCATCGGCAGGCCCTCGCGGGTGCCGATTATCAGTGCCCGCAGGTTGACTCCGAGCTGCATGTCGAGGTGCTTGGTCTGGATCTCGGCCATTGGAGCGCCGATGCCGACGCCGGCGTTGTTGACCAGGGCATCGAGGCGCCCGTAGACCTCGCGGTGCTTGGCGAAAACCCCGACCACATCCTCCTCGTCGGTCATGTTGGCGGCGACGCTCTGCACCTCGAACCCGGCGTCGCGCAGCTCCGAGGCAGCGGCCTCGAGCTTCTCCGGCCGCCGCGCGGCGACGGTCAGTGCGTAGCCCTCTTCGCCGAGCACGCGGGCGATGGCCAGCCCGATGCCGCTCGACGCTCCAGTTATCAGTGCCGCTCGCTCCGCCAACTCGCCCTCCTTCGCTCCTGTGTTGGCGCGGACCCTACCTCCCTGTGCTCGCTAGGCGTGCCCGGGCAGCGAGCCTGGCGCGCCGGCGCCTCAATAACATGACGGCCGATGCGCTCGATTCGAGCCTTGGCCGCTCTCGCCTGCCTGGCCTTGGCCGTAGAGATGATCATGGCCGGCTGCGGCGACGGCTCCGACTCCTCGGGAGACGGCTCGGCCACCAGCGTCGAAAGTCGTCCAGCGCCGCCCAAGAGCGCTTTTCCGAACGCCAAAGAACTCTCTCTCTCCGAGGTGCTCGAAGCCGGCGACGCCAAGCCCAGCACGCTGGTCGTCTCACCGGCTGCCCAGACGTTCTTCAGGGGTGAGAACCGCTACCCATTCGGCGTCTTCGAGCGCGACGGTAGGCAGGTCGCAGATGCCGAGGTGGCGCTCTACTTCGCCAAGGTGCCGGAAGCCAAAGGCGTGGGGAGCACGCAGGGCGGCGTCAGCCCTGGCGCTGCGCAGGCCAAGCGCCGCGTGGAATCGCGGGCACTCGACGAAGCGGCGATCGGCCCGTTTCCCGCGGCAATCGAATCGCTGCAGACCAAGCCGGCCTTTCGTGCCCAGACGACGACCAACGACCCCGATGCCGCGACCGTCGTCTACACGACCCAGATCGACTTTCCCAGCGATGGGGAGTGGCGCATTGCAGCCCTCATCAGAAAGGACGGGGAGCTGTCGGCCGCGCTGCTGCCGAGCGCCGACGTCGGCGCCTTCGCCGGCGTTCCGAGGGTCGGCGAGAAGGCGCCGCTGATCCACACGCCGACCCCAGAGGACACCGGCGGCGATCTCGCACAGATCACCACGCGCATCCCGCCCGACACGCAGAATGGCGCCGACTACGCGGAGGTCCTCGGCAAGGAACCGATCGTGCTCTTGTTTGCGACCCCCCAGTTCTGCCAGAGTCGCGTCTGCGGTCCCGTCGTCGACGTGGCTGAGCAGGTCAAGCAGCTCTACGGAGACGAGGCGGCATTCATCCACATGGAGATCTTCGAAGACAACGATCCAGGCAAGGACGTGCGACCGCAGGTCCGGGCCTTCCACCTGCCGAGCGAGCCGTGGCTCTTCGCGATCGACGCGAACGGCAAGATCGATGCTGAGGTCGAGGGGGCCTTCGGCGTCGAGGAACTGACCCGAGTCGTGAAGGGACTGAGCGGAGAATGAGCGAGAAAACGAGTCCAGATCCGGCGCTGCTGGAGTCCTTCGCCGAAGAGGCGAAGCGTCGCTGCGACGTGATTGCCGCGGGGTTGGCGACAGAGACAACCGACTTCGAGACGATGCGGATCGAGGCTCACGCGCTGAGAGGCGCCGCCGGCGCGATCGGCCTGCGCCGCCTCGCCGAGCTGGCCGGCCTGATGGAATCCGACCTCGCCGAAGCCAAGAAAACCGGCACGATCCGCGGCGGGCGCACCCACCAGATCGCCGACGCCGCCAAGGCCCTCTCCGAAGGCGCTGCCGCGGCGGCCAAAGGCGAAGAAGAGCCGCCCGACGTCGGCCGCTCCCTGGCCCAGCTCTTCAGCGCCTAGCGCTACCCTGCTCAGCCAAGGGGGCGGTAGCTCAGTTGGTTAGAGCAGCGGACTCATAATCCGTCGGTCGAAGGTTCGAGTCCTTCCCGCCCCATCAAGGAATGGCTCTATAGAGCCAAGCAGCTAAGAGCCACCTGGCATGAAGTGGCAAAATTGGTCCCGAATTGGTCCCGAAACGCGCTAGAATTTGGGGCCGATGCGACAGCCAGCGCCCCGCCCGATCTCCGGTCACGTCTTCAAGCGCAAGGGGAAGCGCGGCGCGGTCTGGTACGCGAAGTACCGCTTGCCAGATGGCAGCCAGCAGAAGAAGCGACTTGGTCCGGCCTGGACCGAGAAGACTGCGCCGCCCGACGGCTACTTCACCAAGGGCAAGGCGCAGGCGCATTTGGACGAGTTGCTGCGCCAGGTGAGGGACGGCTCGCTGCCGGGCATGGTCAAGACCGGCAAGACCTTCGCCGAGGCCGCCGACGAGTGGCTTGCCTACTGCGAAAACGTCCGCGACTGCAAGCCGTCCACGATGCGCGATTACCGCAACATGGTCCGCGTTCTCGTCCGCGAGTTCGGCAAGCGCAAGATCGAGTCGATCACCACCGAGGACATCGACCTCTGGATCAGCGGCTACGGCGGATCGAACCGAACGCGGCAGAAGTACCTCGTCTGCCTCGGCTCGATCTTCAAGCGAGCGATGAAGGTCTACGGCCTTCCCCGCAATCCGGCCGATCTTGTTGAGCGTCCTCGAGTTCGCCGTGCGGCCAAGATCGACGTGCTGCGCCCGGAGGAGGTGCTGGCGCTCGTCAGGGCGGCAGAGTCCGAGCAGGACGCGGCAATCTTCCACACTGCCGCCTTTGCCGGACTGCGAATGGGTGAGCTGCTGGCGCTCCGCTGGCGCGACATGGACTTCACCCGCCGCACGGTCCACGTCCGCGAGAACTGGACCCAGGGAGAGACGACGACGCCGAAGGGCGGGACCGAGCGAGCCGTGCCGATGGCTGAGGAGGTCGCTGAACGGCTCGCGCGCCTCGGCCAGCGCGGCCACTTCACCACCGACGACGATCTCGTCTTCTGTACGCCGCGCGGCCAGCACGTCGGCTACAAGTCCTTGAAGGAGCGCTACCGCGCGGCGCTGCGAGCGGCGGGCCTGCGCGAGGATTTCCGCTTCCACAACCTGCGCCACACCTTCGGCAGCACCGTGATCCGCCATGCCGACTCGCGCGAGGTCATGGAGTGGATGGGCCACGCCGACCTGACGACGACCAGGCGCTATCTCGCCTTCGTCGACCGTGAGGATGCCGCGAAGCGAGTCTCGGAAGCCTTTCGCTTGGAGGAGCCGCAAGCGTCGCCGGCACCGGCCTCCGCAGCTTGACGCCGGCTTACCTGCGCCGCCGCGTCCCATAGGTGTGCTCGGAGACCCAGCTCTCCAGGTCAGAGCGCGTGAACCTCAGTCCGCGATCCCCGATCCGCACATGTGGCAGCCCCCGCGATCGGACCAGCTCGTAAAGCGTGCTGCGCGGCACCCGGAGGAGCTGGGACGCCTCGTTGGCATCCAGCAAGGGCTCAGTGAGCAGCGGGGCGTCGGCCATTGGTCTCTGCTCTGTTGTCCAACGAGAAGGCGATTTGCCCCGCCTTCCTGGGATTTCTTAACAATCGCTCTGCGTGTCAGAGGTTTCTTTGCGATTGAACGTGTACTGCCCAAGGCGCGTGCCACCGGGGTCCCAATCCATCCCGACGAACAGATCCCCGGCGCGATGCCGAGGGAGCCAGCGAGCTTGACAACGGTGTCCACGCGTGCGACCCGTTCGCCGCGCTCCAACTGGCCGACCGCCGTACGGTGGAGCGAGGCGCGCACCGCCAGCTCTTCCTGGGAGAGCTGGGCCTGCTTACGGCAGCGCGCCAGGTTCTTGCCGAACTGGCTCGCGACCATCAGGCTTCGGTCCGTTCCCCGAACCCACCGCGCCGCAGTTCGCCGGGGCTCCAGGTGAGCCCAGCGAGCAGATCGTCGGCCGAGACTTCAAGCGAGCACTTCAACTTGACCAGCGTGTCGACACGAGCGAGGCGCAACCCCCGCTCAAGCTGGCTTATCTCGGTTCGGTGTAGCGAGGCAAGGAGGGCCAGCTCATCCTGAGAGAGGTCGGCCTGCTTGCGACAGCGGGCAAGGTTATCCCCGAAG
>DATNHC010000109.1:0-13196 GCA_035605155.1 Solirubrobacterales bacterium | reverse complement strand
TACATCGAGTCCTTCCACAACAACCGCCGGCGCCACAGCTCGCTCAATATGCTCACACCAACGGAGTTCGAGGAGCTCCATGAGAAAGAATCCAGCTACTGGATTCTCATGCGAAGTGGACGGAGCTGGGGGTTAGATCAGGCGGACCGATTTCAGGGGGTCGGGCCAGAGGAGCTGGTGGTTGGCGCCGGCAGGGTTGGTGAGGGGGCCGAGGAAATTGAAGATGGTCCGCACCACGAGCTCTTTGCGCATCGGCACCACCTGGGCCATCGCCTTGTGGTGGCGCGGGGCGAACATGAAGCCGAAGCCGAGCTCGTCGATGTTGCGTGCGACTTGCTCGGGTTCCAGCTCGATGTTCACGCGAGTGCCTCCAAGAGGTCGGCGAAGTCGCACTTGCTGGTGTTGGAGCGGCTGCCGTGCTTGGCCACGGCGCAGCCGGCGGCCGGCGACGATCGCCGCGACGCTGAACGGGGCGCCTTTGTAGGGGCCGGCGAGGTAGATCTTGCCGCGCACGTAGGTGAGGACCGAGCCCACTCCTGCTCCGCCAAGGGCGTCCTGACCTCGAGATGTGATGACAACTCGGACTCATTCACGCTCGCCATCGGGAGGCCGAAACGATATCTGCCGCCACACTTCTCTTAGTCAGCCGATCCGTGTGAGCGCGGGCTCCATCAAACCTGGGTAAGATGAAGGAGTCATAGTTGTCGATCACAAAGACACAGGACCGGCCTGGGCCGGTCCTGTGTTTACTCATATGCCGACTCAAAAACTACCGTGCGCCTCTCAGCCGCCCAACGACGGCCTCCTTAATTTCGACAAGCTTTTCGGCAGAGGTTCATAATCTTTCATATAATGCAAGCCAGCCTTGAGCTTCTTTTCCTTCTGATTTCAGGACATAGACCACGTAGTTGGCAGTCCAGGTTCCTTCTTCCGGGCAGAAGTTGTTGCCTTTGATGAAGTACATGGGCGTCGAAACTAAGATTTCGGCTAGGCCTTTGCCTTCAGGTCCTTGTTTGTGACTGCCGACATCAGGGTCAACTAATGCCGTGAAGTTTTCGGCTCCATAAAGGCATGTGACGCCCAGACCGAAGCAGCTTAAGAGTTCAAAGGCTTCCGAGGATTTGAGGACGTAATCGCTGCCGCTTCTCGTGATGCTGCCACTAACCGCCGGCGGCGGATGGATGCCTTCCGTACAGGTTGTACAGCCTTTACCTAATTCTGGCGTAGGTAATACGCCAAAGGCAATTTTCGTGAATTTGAGCCCGAGAGCGTCACCCATGCTCGTACTCGTTTCGGCTTCGACGACGGCGTCTTCACATTTAATTGCACCGAACGGACTCGCTTTGAATTCCGAGTTTGCAGCTAACGCAACTAGACTTGTTCCTGCAGGGTAGAATTCGGCTGTCGGACATAATTCGCTAGATGAGACTAATTTCTTGCATAGAACTATTTCATCGAGTACGGCTAACGATGGCCAAGCTAAGCCTGTATTACCTAGGTGATCTTCCGCTAACGTGAAGGTATAGAGCGCGTGCCAAATAGAAGTGGCCGGGCAGAATGTGCTGGCACTGTGTGTGGTCTGCCTTTCAAGTTCTACTAAGAAGTTCGCTAAGGGCAGATTGCTACCGGCATGGCTGGGATGCGTACCAATATGCGTGATTGGAACTTTGACGTGGTTTGCACGATACACGCAAGTAATACCGAAAAAACAGTTTAATATTAAGGCTAAACCTGCGCCTAAAATGAAGTATTTATCTACTGATTCGACTAACAGCCGCAGATTTTCAAAAGAGGCGTGAATCCAATCTTGGTTTGTAGCACCACACGGACCGGTGCAGCCTAAGCCTAAGGTCGGCGTCGGTAATTCACCGAATTCGACCGTGACCCCATCAATATTGTACGATTTGGAATTACTGACTTCCTGTTCAGCTAACCCTCGGACAATGGAGTCCGGACACGTTATGGTGCCAAGGCTGCTTAATAGCGATGATTCTGTGGCTAATGCGGTGAGTAACGTACCTTTGCTCCATAATTTGCCACTTGGGCATAAGGTAACTAAGTCTTTGCAGAGAACGATTTGGTGTTGTGCCGACGCGGTACCTGCGCCGAGGAATGCCGCTGAGGCCAACGCGGCAAGTACTGCAAGGCCGAATGCCTTGACGAATTGCATTGTCTTCTCCTCTTCCGACGAAGGGTTGTCGGAGCTTGATTACGGTTTGGCCGACTGCGAGTGCCAGACGGCGCAACGTATGTCTACCACGAGGAATGCTTAAAAGCAATAGTCCTAGGTTTGGGAATACGGGCGAAGTACACGCGTGCGGATTAGTGTGTAGTCGCGCTCTAAGAGAACGCGCCGCTCAGGCCCCCCAGCAGAGCACGTGCCGCGCGGAGTCAGCGGCCGCGACCACGCACTCGGCAGGCTTTCAGCTTTGGCGCCAGCATAGAGAGCGGCGCCGGTATTAAGAGCACGAGATCGCGACGTGGACCGGCTCACCGAAATCGCCGAGCTCGATGTAGTGCTCGGCGGTCTTGCCTTTGCTGACCTCGATGACGCGGCTAGGGAGGCGATTGAGATATCATCGAGGCCTCCTCGGCGGAGATGACCATTGCCTTAACGCTGGGAAGCCGGCGAGGGCCTCGGTGATCGTCCCTGATAGTGGCGGTCGAAGACGCCAGGGAGTTTGACCGGACCCGGTCAGCGCTGTGTGGACCGGTTCTGGCCGGCGATCCGGCACGCCCGACGCTCGGAGAGGCCGAGGCGGTCACGCAGCATGCGCACCGCCTGGCGCCTGCGGGCCGGGCTCAGAAGTTTCCCTTGGCGATCTCTTTCAGCGCGAGGTTTTCCAGCTCCTTGTCGGCGACCAAGCGCTTCAGCTGGCCGTTCTCGCGCTCCAGCTCTTTGAGGCCTCTTGACGTCTTCGGCCTTCATGCCGCCGTACTGGTTTCGCCAACGGTGCAGGGTCTGCTCGGAGACCTCCAGGGCCTTTGCCGCTTCTCCTGCCGTCTTTCCTTCCGAGAGCATCTGCTCCGCGGTGCGCAGCTTGCGGATGATCTGCTCGGGAGTGTGTCTTTGCCTCTTCACCTGCTTCGGTCCTCCTTTGCCCATTGTCGCGGGCGGGAAGGACTCTCAAACAGGGCGGAGACAACGCATTTGCCTACGCGAAAAGCAACTCGCTGCGGGAGCTGCTCTCCGAGCGCGGCATCAAGCATCTGCTCACTGCTCCCTACCGGCCACAAACCAATGGCAAGGTGGAGCGCTTCCACCAGACGATGGCCAGGGAGTGGGCTTACGGGATGGCCTACCGCTCGCACCACCACCGAAACAGGGCTCTGCCACACTGGCTCAAGCACTACAACGAGACCAGGCCCCACAGCTCACTCGGTGGCCGGTCGCCGATCAGTCGCGTTCACAACGTCTGTGGGCAGGACATCTAGTCGCAGCTCATTAGAGCGCGTTGAGGGAGCGACAAGCTGCCCCTCCCCTGGAGGCCGTCGCGCAGCTGAATTGCTTCCAGCTTCGAAACATGGACACAGAGCCTCCCGGGAAGGGGCAGCTTGTCGCTCTTCGACACGGCATAGCGTCCCGGAAGAGCTGTCGACGGGAGGCGGCGGGGGCCCTCCTCGGGAAGCTCTTGTCCACGTTTCGAATTGTCAGCGGCGACTCGGCTGCGCGACGGCTTCCGGAGGAGGGCCCCCGACGCCTCCCCCACCGATAGCTTCACGAGCGAATGGCTGAGGGTGGAAGCCGCAAGTGGTGGACGCTGATCGGGGCCTGTACGGGCCTCTTCATCTTGATGCTCGACTCGACCGTGGTGGCCCTGGCGCTGACCTCGATCCGCAAGGAGTTGAGTGCCAGCGCCGCTGCGCTGCAGTGGGTGATGAACGGCTACCTGCTGACGATCGGGGTGCTCGTGGTCACCGCCGGGCGGCTCGGCGACATGTTCGGCCGCAAGCGCGTCTTCGTCAGCGGCATGGTGCTCTTCGGGGTCGGCTCGGTGCTCTCCGGCGCCGCTCAGAGCCCGGAGATGTTGATCGGCGGGCGCGTCCTGCAGGGCGTCGGCGCGGCGCCGGTCCTCTCGCTCTCGCTGGCGATCGTCTGCAATGTCTTCCCGGCGGCAGAGCAGCCGCGGGCGCTGGGCATCTGGGCCGCGGTCTCGGCAATCGCCCTGGCGATCGGCCCGGTGCTGGGCGGCCTGCTGATCGAGGTCGACTGGCGGCTGATCTTCTGGGTCAACCTGCCGATCGTCGCGGCCGGCGTGGCGATAGTCGCCTGGGCGGCGCCGGAGTCCACCGACCCGGGCGCTGGCACGCGGATCGACCTGCGCGGTCTGGTGGCGCTGACCGTCGGCCTCACCGCTGTCGTTTTGGCGATGGTTCAGTCACGCGTCTGGGCGGCGCAGATCACCGCCGCGCTCGCCGTTGGTGGCGTTCTGGCCCTGGCGCTCTTTGCCCGGATTGAGGGCCGGGTGCGTAACCCGATCGTCGAATTCGAGCTCTTCCGCAACGGCCCCTACTTCGGTGCCAGCGCCGCCGCCTTTGCCGTGGTCGGCTCCTACTGGGCGGTGATGTTCTTCCAGCCCCAGTACCTGCAGGACGCCCGCGGCCACTCAGCGATCCTCAGTGGCCTGCTGATTCTGCCCGTGACCGCGCCGATGGTCTTCATCTCGCCCTTCTCCGGGCGCCTGATCGCGCGCTTCGGGGCTCGCGGCCTGATGACTGCCGGCATGGTCAGCGGCGTGATCGGGCTGATCGTCCTCACCCAGATCACACCCGCCAGCTCCTACGCTCTGGTGCTCGCCGGCTACCTGCTCTTCGGCATCGCGATCGGGCTCGTCTACGCGCCGATGTCGACAGCGGCGATGGCCGCGATGCCGGCCGAGAAGGCGGGCATCGCCTCGGGAGTGCTGGCGATGGACCGGATCGTCGCCGGCTCACTCGCCCTTGCTGCAACAGGCGCCGCCTTTCACGCCTTGCAGGCCAGCGGCGACTCATTCACCGCCTCGATCGCCGGTGCGACCTGGGTCTCGGTGGCGCTCTGCGCCCTGGGCGCGGTTCTCACTTGGGCCTTTGTCCGCGATTCCGCCGCGCCACCGCCCGAACCCCACACCGCTCGTCACAGGCACTCCCATCTCTGAGCGAGAGCGAGCCCATCCGGTAGGGGTGGAGCGTCTTGTACTTTTTCCGCAGTTGCGTTCTCGGACGGTGGCCGCCGTTCTTCGGAAAAAGTTAAGCGGAACGCCTACCGGATGGGCTCCCGTGAGCCATCTCCTTGACATCGTCCATCCCGACCTGTCCACTAGGATATGCCCACACCGCATTCCAAAGCGGTTTTTGCCATCCTAGACATTGATGTCAGCGCTGCCTGGGGATGAGCTTCACGAGTTGTCTGAACGTCAAGATCCCCGGCTACTGAGGGCTCTCGACGTCGTTGCGCCCGGCGGAGCGCTGCGCGAGGGACTTGACAACATCGTTCACTCGCGCACCGGCGGCCTAATAGTCGTTGGCGATCCGAGCGATATCTCCCACCTGCTCTCGGGTGGGATCAAGCTCGATATCGACTACACGCCGGCGATGCTCTACCAGGTGGCGAAGATGGACGGGGCGATCGTGCTCAACGCCGAGGCGACGAACATCGCCTGGGCCAATGTGCAGCTGATGCCAGACCCGACGATCCTCTCCGCCGAGACCGGAACCCGCCACCGCACCGCGGAGCGCGTCTCCAAACAGACCGAGGCGCTGGTGATCGCCATCTCCCAGCGCCGCGACGTCGTCTCGCTCTACGTCGAGGGCACCAAGTACATCCTCCAAGACATCCCCGCCGTCCTTGCCAAGGCCAATCAGGGCTTGGCGACGCTCGACAAGTACCGCGCCCGCCTCGACCAGGTCTCCAACCGACTTACGGTGCTCGAGTTCGAGGGCGGTTGCGTCCTCTACGACGCGCTCGCTGTCCTCCAGCGCGCCGAGCTGGTGACGCGGATGGCGGTCGAGGTCGAGCGCTACATCGTCGAGCTCGGCACCGAGGGTCGCCTAATTGAGATGCAGCTCGAGGAGACGATGGTCGGCGTCGCTACCGACAAGACGGCCTTGATTCGCGACTACTCGGTCGAGGACTCCGAGCAGAACCTGGCCTCCGTGCTGCAGTCGCTGGCGCGGATGCCGCATGAGGACGTGCTCGACTTCGGCCGCCTCGCCGAGCTGCTCGGCTATGACCGCAAGCTCAACACACTCGACTTTCCGGTCGCCCCGCGCGGCTACAGAGTGCTCGGCCGCGTGCCGCGCATCCCCAAACTTGTCGTCCAGAAGATCATCCACGAGCTGGGTGGGCTGGAGGAGGTACTCGCTGCCTCCGACGCCGACCTCGAGGCCGTTGACGGAGTTGGCTCCACGCGAGCCAAGGACATCCGCGAGGCCCTGCGCAGGCTCCAGGAGGTCGATCTGGTTGACAGGTATCTACACAGCTAAACGGCAATGGTGCCGTTGACGAGAGAAAGGAGCAGTCCGATTTCTGAGCTAGCAGAGGAGGTCATGGAGGCGGACTTCGAGGCAGACGAGATCCCTTACGTCTGCGATTTCGAAGAGGGGGACAAGGTCGTCTACCCCCATCACGGCGCTGGCCTCGTGCTAAAGAAGGAGACCCGGGAGCTGATCGGAGAGGAGCGGGAATATCTCACGATCAAGATCCTTCACAACGAGCTCACGGTGATGGTCCCCTGTGAGAACGCCGGCGTAGCCGGCCTGCGGCGGGTGATCGATGAGGAAGAAATCAAGAAGGTGACCGACGTCCTCACCGATGACGTGTCAGACATGCCGAAGAACTGGAATCGGCGCTTCAAGTACAACCGCGAGAAGATCAAGACCGGCGACGTCTTCGAGCTGGCCGAGGTCGTCCGCAACCTCGCCATCCGCGAGATGGAAAAGGGCCTCTCCACCGGCGAGAAGCAGATGTACACGCGGGCGAAGAAGATCCTCGCCTCGGAGTTCATGTACGCGCTCGACAAAGACGAGGAGGGCGCGGAGGAATACCTCGACGGCTTGCTGGAGGAGCGCTTCGCCGCCGCGGCGACCGCCTAGGTCCAGCAGCGTCACAGCGGTCATTGTGGCCGCCGGCTCCGGGGAGAGACTCGGAGCCGGCGGCCCGAAGGCCTTCGTGCCGCTGGCCGGTCGACCGCTGGTCGAGTGGTCGATTGCCGCCTTTCGCGCGGCGTCGGTGCGTTCGATCGTCGTCGCTTGTCCGCCGGGGCACGTCCACCAGCTCGCGGGGAGCGATCTCGGTGTCGTCGACGGTGGCGCAACCCGCGCCCAGTCGGTCTCCAACGCCTTGGCGGCTGTCGGTACCGAGCTGGTCGCGATCCACGATGCGGCACGCCCCCTGGTCACGTCCGAGCTGATCGAGGCGGTAATCGCGACCCTCCTTGAGGACCCTGAGGCCGCCGGTGCCATCGCTGCTACCCCGGTCACCGACACGATCAAGCAAGTCGAGCAGCGAGTGATGACTTTTGATGCCCATAGGGTCATAGATCCATCGGTCGAGGTCGAAGGCACGCTGGACCGGGGTCGGCTTTGGGCGGCTCAGACGCCGCAGGCGTTCCGGGTCGAGGCGCTGCGGGCGGCACTGGCTGTCGATCGCGATCGGGTCGCCGGTGCAACCGATGAGGCGATGCTGGTCGAGGCCGCCGGCGGCAGGGTGCTGATCCACCCCTCCTCGGCGCAGAACCTCAAGGTGACGACGCCGCTCGACCTGATGCTCGCTGAGCTGCTCCTATCAGAGCAATAGTGGCGCCGCGGTCGCCCATATACGACTCACGCGCCACCGCGAGCAGGCGCTCAACGTCGTTCCTTGGGACGCTCGGAGTCCGTCGGCAATCCAGCTGCCGCTCTGGTGCCGTCGACGAGGTGGCGCTGTCGTCGCCTCTCGAAAAGCAGGCGCTCGACGTAGAGCGTGCCGACCCCAGCGGCGACGATCGCGACCAGGTTGACGCTGAGCTGCGTCATCGCTCCGAGCCAGTCGTCCCAGTTGCCCAGGGCGGCGGCGACACCGATGTTCGCCGCCGCCGGGATCGTCGTGACCGAGATCAGCACGCCGACCAGGGCGCCCGACTTGGCCGAGGTGAGCGAGAGGACGCCGGCGGCGCCGGCAAAAGCGGCGACGATGAAGGAGAACGCGTCGGGCTCGGCGATGAACTGGGTGAGCGGGTTGTCGACGCTCTTGAAGTCGGAGTCGACGAGGCCGACAGCGACGCAGATCAGCGTGAAGAGGAAGGCGGCTGTAATCCCAACCGGGAAGCCGACCGCCAGTGCGGTCAGGGACCGCAGGCCGACGCCGAGGCGGCGCTCGACGACCGCCACGCAGAGACCGGCCAGAGGTCCGAACTCGGGGCCGACGACCATCGCCCCGACGATCAGGATCGGCGAGCCGGTGAAGATCCCCACCGAGGCGATCAGGCAGGCGAGCACCATGAACGTCAGGAAGTTGCCGGCCAGCTCGATGCTCTCCGAGGTGCGTGCCTCGACCTCCTCCCAGACCACCGCGTCGGATGGGGCGCCGGGCGCCGCCCGCTCGGCGCGCCGCGCCGCCTCGGATATCTGCGAGTCGATCTGCTCGAGCGCTATCGAGCCATCGCGGGGAACGCCGAGCTCCTTGAGGTCGTCGATCACGACGCTGGCGTCCTCGCGCGCGACGTCGCAGAGAACCAGATCGCCGCTTGGCTGTCGCGCGACGCTCTCCAGCAAGACCAGGTTGCAGACCGATGGCGTTGCTTCGAGCAGGTCAACGACCTTGGTGGTCCGCTCTGACGGGGAGACGATCCGCAGATGGACCATTGCCGCAGCGTACCCGGCCGCCCGGGTCGCCTAGTCTCAGCTGCCCGCTGCTCAAACCAGTCGCACCCGAAAGCAAGAACACCGATGCTGACCGACTACCACCTGCACCTACGGCCCGACGAGCCGGATACGCCGCCGGAGCGCTACTTCACCCTCGAGAACGCCGATCGCTACTCGACAGCAGCCGAGGAGGCGGGGATCGAGGAGCTCGGTGTGTCCGAGCACGTCTACCGCTTCGCCCAGGCGCTTGACCTCTGGCGCCACCCGTTCTGGCAGGAGCAGGCGCGCGACGACCTCGACGCTTACTGCGAGTTCGTCCGCGGCACGCCGCTGCGGTTGGGCGTCGAGTGCGACTTCGTGCCAGGCGCCGAGGACCGTACCGCGTCCCTGCTCAAGGCACGCGACTTCGACTATGTGGTCGGCTCGGTTCACTTTGTCGGCGAGCGGGCCGTCGACCACGAGGGTTGGGACGCCTGGGAGGGTGGGTCCCCCGACGAGGTTTGGCGCGGTTACTTCAAGACGCTTGCCGAGTGCGCCCGCTCCGGGCTCTTCGACATCCTCGCCCATCCCGATCTGGTCAAGGTCTGGGGCCGCGGCCGGCCGCTGCCCGAGCGCGACCCGCGTGTCTACTACGAGCCCGCGATCGAGGCGATCGCCGAGAGCGGCATCGCGGTCGAGATCTCGACCGCCGGCTTGCGCAAGCCGGTCGGCGAGCTCTACCCGGCACGACCCTTCGTCGAGATGTGCGTTGAGGCGGGCGCGGCTTTTGCGCTCTCTTCAGATGCCCACCTGCCCGAGCAGGTTGGCTTCGGCTACGAGCAGGCGATCAGCTGTCTCAAGGAGGTCGGGGTGGGCGAGATCTGTGTGTTCGAGGGCCGCAGGCGACGGCTGGAGCCGCTCGGCGTCGCGGTGCGCGAGGATCCCGGTCAGTGATGAGCGTCGGGATCGGCTACGACAGTCACCGCTTCGCCGAGGGGCGCCGCCTGGTCCTCGGCGGGGTCGAGGTCGAGCATGAGCTGGGCCTCGCCGGGCACTCAGACGCCGACGTCCTCACCCACGCGGTGATCGACGCCCTGCTCGGCGCCGCGGGCATGGGCGATATCGGCACGCTCTTCCCCGACGACGACGAGCGCTGGCGGGATGCCGATTCGATCGACCTGCTGCGGACCGCGGTCGGCACCGTCGCCGGCCGGATCGTCAACGTCGACGCCACGCTGATTTGCGAGCAGCCGCGCATCGGCCCTCTGCGAGCGGAGATGGAGCGCACCCTCGCCGAGGCGACCTCGGCCCGCGTCAGCGTCAAGGCGACCAGCAACGAGGGCATGGGCTGGATCGGCCGTGGCGAGGGAATCGCCTGCATAGCCGTGGCATCGGTGGATAGCGACTAGGCTTCCCGTCGGCATGGGAACCTTTGGCTCCATAGCGTCCGGCGTTCGCCAGTCGATCGCGGACTCCGCCTTCGAGGCGCGGGTGCTGCGCGAGGCCGGGGTCCTTGGCCTGTCGCGCCCCGACAAAGCGGCCAAGGTCGCCACCACCTTCCTGCGCTGGGGCGCCTCGCCGGCGACCGGCGTGGCGACCGCCGCACACAAATATCCCCACGAGACGATGCTGATCGACGAGCGCGGCTCGCTCAGCTTCGAGCGGGTGCAGCGGCGCACCAATGCGCTTGCCCATGCCTTTGCGGCGATGGGCATCGGCTACGGGGACGGCATCGGGATCATGTGTCGCAACCACCGCGGCTTCGTCGAGACGACGCTCGCGGCGGCCAAGCTCGGCGCCAGCGCGCTTTATCTCAACACGATGTTCGCCGGCCCGCAGCTGGTCGAGGTGATGCGACGCGAGGGGCCCAAAGCGCTCGTCTATGACGAGGAGTTCGCCGCGCTGCTCGACGGCGTCGACGACAGCATCGAGCGAATCGTTGCCTGGACCGACGGTGAGCCCGCCGAGCAGACGCTCGACTCGCTGATCGCCGCCAACGAGGACTCCAACCTGAAGCCGCCGCCCGACAAGCCGCGCTTCGTGATCCTCACATCGGGCACGACCGGGACGCCGAAGGGAGCACAGCGCTCCAGTCCCGACGGCTTGATGGCGATGGCGGCGCTGATCGACAAGATTCCCTACCGCGCCCGCGAGCGGATGATGATCGCTGCGCCACTCTTCCACTCCTGGGGTTTCTTCCATTTCGTCGTTAGCCTGCCGACCGCCTCGACCATGGTGTTGCGTCGGCGCTTCGACCCCGAGCAGACACTGCGCGCGGTCCAGGAGCACCGCACTGAGGTGCTCGGCGTCGTGCCGGTCATGCTGCAGCGAATTCTTCGTCTGCCCGAGGAGACGCTTGCCGCCTACGACCTGTCGTCGCTGCGCATCACTTCGGTTTCGGGCTCGGCTCTCCCGGGTGAGCTGGCAATCGAGTGGATGGACCGCTTTGGCGACAACGTCTACAACCTCTATGGATCGACCGAGGTCGCCTACGCGACCGTGGCCACCCCGGAGGACCTGCGCGCGGCGCCGGGGACCGCCGGGCGTCCGCCGCGCGGCACCGTCGTCCGCCTCTACGACGAGGCCGGACAGGAGGTGCCAAACGGCGAGGTCGGGCGCATCTTCGTCGGCAACGAGATGTCCTTCGAGGGCTACACCGGGGGCGGCGGCAAGGAGGCGATCGACGGCCTGCTTTCAAGTGGCGACGTCGGCCACCTCGACTCCGATGGCCGTCTCTTCATCGACGGTCGCGACGACGAGATGATCGTCTCCGGCGGCGAGAACGTCTTCCCCCGTGAGGTCGAGGACCTGCTGGCCGACCATGCGGCCGTCGTCGAGGTCGCCGTGATTGGGGTCGATGACGAGGAGTTCGGCCAGCGGCTGAAGGCGTTCGTGGTCGCGGCCGCGGAGGCCGAGGTCTCTAAAGAAGAGCTGAGGGCTCACATCAAGGCTCACCTCGCCTCCTACAAGGCGCCGCGCGAGATCGAGTTCCTCGAGGAGCTGCCGCGCAACGCCACCGGCAAGATCCTCAAGCGCGAGCTGCGCGAGCGCGAGGCTCAGAACCCCGCTTAGCGGCGAAGCCGCTAATTGCGAGCTTTGCCGGTGCCAGCAGGGTGGCGAGCCCTCCGCGACGCTTAGTAGGTTGCCGGGGGTGAGCGATTCTGCGGCGCAGCTGAGAGCGGTTGGTGCAGCCACCGAGGAGATGCACGAGACGGCCAAGCAGGCGCTCGAGTGGGTTCGGGTCAGCGAGGAGCGTGTCGCTCGGGCTGAGAGAAGGGTGGAGCAGGTCCATGCCGAGGTCAAGCAGCGGGCGATGGCGACGCTGCAGAAGCTCGGCGAGGAGGGTCGCGAGCGGATCGCGGTCGAGCGCCAGCGGCGCAAGCAGGCTGAGTCCCGCGCAAAGCGCGCCGAGGCCGCCCGCGATCGGGCTGAGAAGGCCTTCGAGCGCGCGCAGCAACGGGCGCACGGCGATCGCGAGGCTATGGCGAGCGAGCTGAAAGCCATGCGCGCAGAGTCCGAGCAGGCGCTTGAGCGGGTCAAGCAGGAGGCCGAGGGCCGCCTGGCCGAGGCGCTGGGCCAGGCAAAGCTGGAGGCCGATCAGCGGGTCGCCGCCGCCGAGCAGCGGGCTGCCGAAGCAGAGGCTGTCGCCGCCGAGGCACACGAGCTCGCTGTGCGCATCGAGGCGGAGATCGAGGAGCGCGTGATGCAGGGCACCGAGGACGTGCGGCGCGAGGCCGACGAGCGGGTACGCAAGCTGGTCGAGAAGGTCGAGGGTGAGGCAGTCGAGATGGCTCGGGCCAGGGCCGAGGAGGCTCTCGAGGCGGAGGCCGAGCGAATTCGCGTGCAGGCCGAACAGCGCAAGGAGCGCGTGCGCCAGGCCGCCGAGGACGAGATCAAGGCGAGTGCTTCGCGGGCACGGCGCGAGGTCCTCGCGGCGGCCAGCGAGACGGCCCCCTCCTGGGAACGTCGCGAGGCGACCGCCACCGGGTCCGGCTTCCGGACGTTCTAGCTTTAGCATCCGCGCCGTGCGCGAGGTGCGGATCAAGGACACCCTCAGTGGCAATCTGATTGCTCTGGATCCCGATGAGGAGGTCGGGATCTACGCCTGCGGGCCGACCGTCTACAGCCGCATCCACATCGGCAACGCCCGTCCCTTCGTCGTCTTCTCGCTGCTGGCGCGCTTCCTGCGTGCAGAGGGCTACGCGGCGAAGCTGGTCGTCAACGTCACCGACGTCAACGACAAGATCTACGTGGCGGCACGTGCGGCAGGCGAAGGATCGGTCGCGTTCGCTGAGCGGATGACTCGGGCCTACTTCGAGGACACCGATCGCCTTGGGCTGGGCCGTCCAGACGCCGAGCCGCTTGCCACCGAGACGCTCGACGGGATCGTCGCGCTG
>DATNHC010000108.1:0-14946 GCA_035605155.1 Solirubrobacterales bacterium | reverse complement strand
CACCTGCTGCTGCTCTTCATGGGCGGCGGGCTGGCTGTTCTGCTCGGCATCGCAGCCCTCGGGGCACTGACGTTCCCGATGGCCTTCGCGTTTTTCGTCTTCGAGGTGGGCCTGGTCGCGACGCTTCAGGCGTTTATCTTCTCGACCCTCACCGCGATCTACATCGGCGGAGCGACCTCCGCAAGTCACTAGAAAAGGAGCGCTGTTTCAATGGACCTGTCCCCAGTTGTCGCCGCGATCTCCGACGAAGGGATCGAATCCGCCGGCAAGGCGATCGCTCTCGGCGTCGGGGCCGGGCTTGGCTCGATCGGCGCCGGCATCGGCATCGGCATCATCTTCGGCAAGGAGATCGAGTCGGTCGCCCGCCAGCCCGAGCTCAAAGACGAGCTGCAGAGCATCCGCTGGCTCGGCTTCGCGCTGACCGAGGCGGTCGCCTTCTACACCTTCATCTTCGGCCTGATCGCCTTCTTCCTCTAGGTCGATCGAGTGGAGCTCATCGCCGACATAGCGGTCTGGATCCCGCTCGCCGCGGAGGCCGCCCACGAGGAAGAAGGCGGCAGCTTCCTGGTCACGCCGGGCCTCGGTCTGATGATCTGGACGCTGGTGCTCTTCCTCTTCACCATGTGGGTGCTGAGCAAGGTCGCCTTCCCGCGCATCCAGGAGGCACTTGACAAGCGCGCCCGGGCGATCGCCGAGTCGATCGAGGCGGCCGAAAGACAACGCAAGGAGTCCGACGAGCTGCTCGAGGAGTACCGCAAGCGTCTCAGCGAGGCTCGCGAGCAGGCAGACGACATCATGGCCCGCGCCCGCAGGGCGGCTGAGACGGCCGAAGCTGAGGCGACCACGGCCGGCAAGGAGAAGCGCGAGGAGCTGGTCTCGGCGGCGAAGCGCGACATCGAGGCCGAGACGCGGCGCTCGCTCGAGCAGATCCGCAAGGAGGTCGCCGACCTCACCGTGTTGGCCACCGAGAAGGTGACCCGCAAGTCGCTCACCGAGGACGATCAGCGCCGCCTGGTCGAGGAGGCGCTCAGCGAGGTCGACTTCACCGCGCTATCCGGGGTGGAGGGGTCGAAGAGCTGATGCAGGACGCAGCTCGGGTATACGGGGAGGCGCTGTTCGACGTCGCCAAGGAGAAGGGCAAGCTCGACGCCGTGCGCGACGAGCTGGCGCAGTTCGCCGATGCGCTCGACTCCAACCGCGAGCTGCAGGTCTTCTTCTTCAGCCCCTACTTCTCCTCGGCGGAGAAGGCGGAGGGCTTGAGGCGTGCCATCAGCGGCGCCGACGCCGAGCTGCTCAACTTCCTCGAGCTCTTGATCGAGAAGCGGCGGATGACGGAGGTCTTCCGCATCCGCCGCCATCTCGATGAGCTCTGGAAGGAGGAGAACCGCCGCCTCGACGTGACCGTTACCAGCGCGGTCGAGCTCGACCGCTCGGTGGTCGAGAAGGTGGGCGAGGAGATCGAGCGCCAGACCGGCCAGAAGGTGGAGCTGGCCAGCCGCGTCGACGGCGAGATCCTCGGTGGCATCGTCCTGCAGGTCGGCAACATGGTGCTCGACGCGAGCATCCGCAGTCGCTTGGAGAAACTTCGAAAGAGCGTCGCCCAGGCGGCGTAAGGAGGCAGAGAGCATCCCAATGGAAATCAAGCCCGACGAGATCGCATCGATCCTGCGCGAGCGGATCGAGGGACTGGACACCGGCAGCGCCGACCTCTCCGAGGTGGGGACGGTGCTCTCGGTCGCCGACGGGATCGCCCGCATCCACGGCCTCGACAACTGCATGGCGCTGGAGATGCTCGAGCTGCCGCACGGGGTCACCGGCCTCGCGCTCAACCTCGAGTCCGACAACGTCGGCGCCGTGCTCTTCGGCGAGTGGGACAAGATCGTCGAGGGCGACACGGTGAAGCGCACCGGCCACCTGCTGCGGATCCCGGTCGGCGACGAGCTGCTCGGCCGCATGGTCGACCCGCTCGGCCGCCCGCTCGACGACAAGGGCGAGGTCGCCACGTCGCAGACCCGCCCGGCCGAGTTCAAGGCGCCTGGCGTCGTCCAGCGCCAGCCGGTGACCGAACCGGTCCAGACCGGCCTGATGTCGATCGACGGGATGATCCCGATCGGCCGTGGCCAGCGAGAGCTGATCATCGGCGACCGCCAGACCGGCAAGACGGCGATCGCGATCGACACGATCATCAACAATCGCGACAAGGACATGGTCTGCATCTACGTGGCGATCGGCCAGAAGATGTCGACCGTCGTGCAGCTCAAGCAGGTGCTCGAGGAGAACGGCGCGATGGAGAACACGATCATCGTCGCCGCGCCGGCCGACGAGGCGGCGCCGATCAAGTTCATCGCCCCCTACGCCGGTTGCGCGATGGGCGAGCACTTCCTCTACAACGGCAAAGCCGCGCTCTGCGTCTACGACGACCTCACGAAGCACGCCTACGCCTACCGACAGATGTCGCTGCTGCTGCGGCGCCCGCCGGGACGCGAGGCCTACCCCGGCGACGTCTTCTATCTGCACTCGCGCCTCCTGGAGCGCGCGGTGAAGCTCAACGACGACCTCGGCGGCGGCTCGCTGACCGCGCTGCCGATCATCGAGACCCAGGCCTCCGACGTCTCCGCCTACATCCCGACCAACGTGATCTCGATCACCGACGGTCAGATCTTCCTCGAGTCCGACCTCTTCTACTCGGGGGTCCGCCCGGCGATCAACGTCGGCATCTCGGTCTCACGGGTGGGCGGCAACGCGCAAACCAAGGCGATGAAGAAGGTCGCCGGCAAGCTGCGCCTCGACCTCTCCCAGTACCGCGACCTCGAGGCTTTCGCCCAGTTCGGCTCCGAGCTCGATCCCCAGACTCAGAAAACGCTGAATCGTGGCGAAAGGCTGGTCGAGCTGCTCAAGCAGAAAGAGCGCGAACCGCTCGACGTCGCCGATCAGGTGGCGGCGATCTACTCGGGAACCGGTGGCTACCTGGACCGGATCAAGACCGAGCGGGTCGGTGAGTTCCTGGGCGATCTGCGCATCCGCTTGCACGCCGAGAAGGCCGAGCTGCTGAAGCGGATCGGCGATACCGGCAAGCTCGAGGAGGCTGACGAGGAGGAGCTCGGCAAGGCGATCGCCGAGTTCGTCGACGACTTCGGCCCCGACTTCGACGAGCACGGCGATCCGCTGGAGGCCGGCGAGTCCGACCGCATCCGCTCCGAGGAGGAGCGCGCCAAGCGCTCTCGCGCTGCCGAAGCCGAGTCCGAGGAGACCGAGAAGGAGGCGACCCCGGCGTAGCTCAGCTGACGTCGGTTCCCGCCCATGGCCACTCAGAAGGACGTCAAGAATCGCATCGCGTCGATCAAGAACATCAACAAGATCACGCGCGCGATGGAGATGGTCGCCGCGGCGCGGCTGCGCCGTGCCGAACAGCGGATCGAGCAGCTGCGGCCCTACGCTCAATCGATGCGCAAGCTCACGCGCCGCGCCGCCGAACACACGGGTGGCGTTCCGCGGGTGCCGGTCATGGTTGAGCGCGAGGAGGAGAAGCGGGTCGGCGTCGTCCTGATCACCGGCGACCGCGGTCTGGCCGGCGCCTTCAACACCAACATCATTCGTGACGGCCTGCGCCTGCGGGGCGAGCTGCGTGAGCAGGGCAAGGAGGCGGTCTTCTCGGCCGTCGGTCGCAAGGGCGTCTCGGCGCTGACCTTCCGCAAAGAGGACCCCCGCACGTCATACGTGGGCTTCACCGACCGGCCGGGCTTCGCCAATGCCCGTGAGATCGGCGAGGAGCTGACGGCCCGCTACGTCGATGAGGAGCTCGACCGGGTCGAGCTGGTCTACAACCGCTACGTCTCGCCGCTCACCCAGCACGTCTGGCGGCAGACGCTTCTCCCTCTGCAGCACGCCGACGTGATCGGCGAGGGCGTCTCCGAGGAGGAAGAGAAGGGTGAGGAAACCGAGATCGAGAAGGCGCACAGCCACTCGGCCTGGGAGTACGAGCCCGAAGCGGAGGAGCTGCTGGGACAGCTGATCCCGGAGTACGTGAACATCTCGGTGTACCGAGCGCTGCTCGAGTCTGCCGCCTCCGAGCTGGGGGCGCGGATGACCGCGATGCGCAGCGCCGCGGAGAACGCGGAGGAAATGATGGGCGACCTGACCCTGGAGATGAATCGGGTCAGGCAGGCCGAGATCACCCAGGAGATCCTCGAGGTCGTCGCCGGCGCCGAGGCGCTTGGATAGCAAGCTTCGATTCACAAGAAAAGGAACCAATGGCTGAGAGCAACGGAACGAACGTAGGGCGAGTCGAGCAGGTCACCGGCGTCGTCGTCGACGCTGTCTTCCCGGACAAGCTTCCGGAGATCTATTCGGCGGTGAAGATCGAGATGGCCGGCGACTCCGACAACGAGGCGACCGAGCTGGTCTGCGAGGTGCAGCAGCACCTCGGCGACGACCGCGTGCGCACGGTGGCAATGGACGCCACCGACGGCCTGCAGCGCGGCGACAAGGTGGTCGACACCGGCGGCCCGATCTCGGTCCCGGTCGGCGAGGCGACCCTCGGGCGCATCTTCAACCTGCTCGGCGAGCCGATCGACCTCGGCGAGCCGGTTCAGACCGAGGAGCGCTGGCCGATCCACCGCCCGGCGCCCGAGGCCTCGGACCTCGCTCCCACCCAGGAGATCCTCGAGACCGGGATCAAGGTGATCGATCTACTGGCGCCCTACGCCAAGGGCGGCAAGGTCGGGCTCTTCGGTGGCGCCGGCGTCGGCAAGACGGTGCTGATCCAGGAGCTGATCCGCTCGATCGGCGAAGAGCACGAAGGCCTCTCTGCCTTCTGCGGCGTCGGCGAGCGCTCACGCGAGGGCAACGACCTCTGGCTCGAGATGAAGGAGTCGGGCGTCATCGACAAGACGATGCTGGTCTTCGGCCAGATGAACGAGCCGCCGGGCGCCCGCCTGCGCGTCGCGCTCTCCGGCCTGACGATGGCCGAATACTTCCGCGAGCAGGGCGGTCAGGACGTGCTGCTCTTCATCGACAACATCTTCCGCTTCGTGCAGGCGGGCTCCGAGGTCTCGGCTCTGCTCGGGCGGATGCCCTCGGCGGTCGGCTACCAGCCGACGCTGGAGACCGAGATGGGCGAACTGCAGGAGCGGATCACCTCGACCGAGCGTGGCTCGGTCACCTCGGTGCAGGCGATCTACGTGCCCGCCGACGACCTCACCGACCCGGCTCCGGCCTCGGTCTTCGCCCACCTCAACGCGACGACGACGCTCTCGCGGGCGATCTCCGAGAAGGGGATCTACCCCGCCGTCGACCCACTCGACTCGACCTCGACGATCCTCAAGCCCGACGTCGTCGGCGAGGAGCACTACCGCACGGCGACCGAAGTGCAGCAGGTCCTGCAGCGCTACAAGGAGCTGCAGGACATCATCGCCATCCTCGGCATCGACGAGCTCTCCGACGAGGACAAGCAGACGGTCTCGCGCGCCCGCAAGATCGAGCGCTTCCTCTCGCAACCGTTCTTCGTCGCCGAGCAGTTCACCGGCCGCAGCGGCGAGTACGTGCCGGTGGCCGAGACCGTGCGCGGCTTCCGCGAGATCCTCGACGGCGAGCACGACGAGCGTCCCGAGGGCGCCTTCTACATGAAGGGCGGCATCGACCAGGTCACCGCCGACGCCGAGGCGGCCGCGGCGGCCTAGGGGAGACGCGTGGCGGCCGAGCACACGTTCGAGGTCGAGGTCCTCACCCCGGAGGGGGAGGTCTTCAGCGGCGAGGTGCGCCAGGTCTCGACCCGCACCGCGGTCGGCGAGGTCGGCATCCTCGCCAACCACGCGCCGCTGCTGGCGGCGCTGCGCCCGGCCGAGTTGCGGCTCCATGTCAGCGAGTCCGAGACCAAGCGCTACGCGCAGGCGCACGGTTGGCTGCAGGTCTTCGGCAACCGGGCGAAGCTGCTGGTCGAGGAGGTGCTTGCTCCCGACGAGCTCGATTCGGCGACGCTGAAAGAGCAGCTCGCCGATGCCGAACAGCGGTTTGCCGGGTCCGAGGAGGGCAGCGGCGCCCGCTCGCGGGCGCAGAAGGACCGCGACCGGGCGGAAGCTTTTCTCTCGATCGCCGGGGGATGAGCGGGCGAGCCGATGTCCGTCCGCGGGAGTCGATGTCGCACGCGCTCCGCGATTAGCGACGAATCTCCAGCGCGGCTAGCGCCGCGCAAAGGCGAAGGGTGACATCGACTTCATCGAGGAGGTGATCAGAGCTATCCATCGCGTTGTTAGCTGAGCCTCACAGCTGACAGACAAAACGCTTCCGATACTCCTGGCATTCTGTTCTGGGTGACTGAATCAGCCGGGAAGACGATGCCGCTGGAGCTGATTGCGGCTCCTGCGATTGAGAAGAGGATCTTGGCCGTTCGTGGACAGCAGGTGATGCTCGACGAGGATCTCGCGGATCTCTATGGAGTCGAGACTCGTCGTCTGGTTGAGCAGGTGAAGCGGAACCTAGACCGCTTTCCTGGGGATTTCATGTTTCAACTGAGCAAAGCGGAGACTGCGGCTTTGAGATCGCAGATTGCGACCTCAAACGCCGGGCGGGGCGGACGTCGCTATGCGCCTTATGTCTTCACCGAGCAGGGTGTCGCGATGCTCTCTGGAGTGCTGCGGAGTAAGCGGGCCATCGCTGTGAATGTCGAGATCATGCGGACATTTGTCGAGCTACGCCGAGTGGCGGCCTCGTATTCCGCAATTGAGAGGCGCCTCGAACAGCTCGAACGGGAGACAACGACAAGGTTTGGTCAGCACGACCAGCAGTTGAGCCAGATCTTTAAGACCTTGCGTCACTTGATTTCGCCACCGGTTCGACCAAAGAGGCCCGTCGGATTCAGATTGCCCGAGGACGACGAGTAGTTGCTTGTTTCTGTATGGCGCGCTGCTTCCCGCGGCGATCTCGTGGTTCAAATACCGTCCGCCTCGCATGGATGCTCAAAGCTCACGACGCTTGGCGGTAGGAGGGATCCGGTCGGCCTGCGCGGGAATGTGGCAGGCCGCGACATGCAATCTGTCTATTGCGCGGCGTAGCCGCGCTCATCCTCCGGCGCCAAGACCCCGCAGGGGCCGTGCGACATCGATTCCCGCGCAGGCCGACCGGATCCCTCTCTGGAGGAGTCCCCGATGAGCGATGAGCTGGTGGCTCTCGTTACGCGGCTGATCGGCTACGACACGTCTGAGCCGGAGGCGGTGTTGGAAGCTGCTGGCTTCGTCAAAGGCTGGCTCGAGGCGCGGGGGATCGAGGCGGCGCACGATGAGGTGCGGGGGCTGCCTGTCCTGCGTGCGGAAGTGGGGCCAGAGGGGGCGCCGACAGTGGTTTTGCACGGTCATCTCGATGTCGTGCCGGGCCGGCCGGGGCAGTTCGAGCCGCGGGTCGAGGGCGACCGGCTCTACGGGCGCGGCGCCTACGACATGAAGGGCGGGCTGGCGGCGATGCTCTTGACCACGGCCGCGATGCGCGACCAGGACCAGGTGCGGGTGCGGCTCGGGATCGTCGGCGACGAGGAGTCCGAGGAGGAAGTCGACCGCGGCAGCGACCGGCTGGTCGACAGCGGCTTCACCGGCGACTTCGCGATCACCGGCGAGCCCACCGACCTGCACATCGGCGTCGAGGCCAAGGGTGTCTTGGCGCTGCGCGTCGGGGTGAGCGGGGTCGCCGCACACGGCGCCACGCCCTGGCTTGGCGACAACGCCGTGCTGCGCGCGATTGACGTTTTCCGCAGTATCGAGTCGCTACCGTTCGCACGGCACAGCTCGGAGCTCTTCGACCGCCCCTCGATCAACCTCGGCCGGATCGTGGGCGGCGACGCGCTCAACAAGGTGCCCGACCGATGCGCCATCGACGTCGACATCCGCTACCTGCCGGATCAGGATCCGGCCAATCTGCTCGAGCAGGTGCGCGGTATCCCGGCGGCCGAGGTCGAACAGCTCTTCACGCGTCCGCCGGCCGTGGTCGACCGCGAGCTGCCCTACGTTCAGGCGCTGCGCGACGCGGCCAACGCCCACCACGACGGCGAGCCGATGAGCGTCGGCCGCGACGGCGCCTCAGATGCGGTCTCCTTCCTGCGGGTCGGCGTGCCGGCGGTCGAGTTCGGGCCGGTCGGGGAGGGGCATCACGGCCCCGAGGAGTGGGTCTCGATCTCCTCGCTGCACACCTATCAGCAGACGCTCGAGACCTTCCTGCGCTCGCTGCCCGAGCGACTCGGGGGTTGAGCCATGGCTGAGACGGGACTGAGCAAGCCGCCGCCCTCCGGCGATCGCGAGCCGCCGCCCACGCCGAAGCGCTACTGGTGGCGCTTCACCGCCGGTTCGCTGGTGATCGTCACCGCGGTCGCCGCGGCCACTGCGGCCAGCATCCTTCTCTATATCGGCAGCATCGCCGACGCCCTCTCGCACAACAACGTGCTGAAGAACAAAGTCGAGCGGGTGCTCGCCCAGACGACCGGCGGTGAGCCACAGAACATCCTGATCATCGGCTCCGACAAGCGGGCCTCAGAACCGGAAGACCCCGGTCGCTCCGACACGACGATCCTCCTGCGCCTCGATCCCGACAACGAAGCGATCGCCTTGATGTCGATCCCTCGCGACCTCGAGGTCGAAATACCGGGCGTAGGAACCGACAAGTTCGCCTCCGCCTTCGCCTATGGAGGGCCCAAGCTGACCCTGCGGGTGGTCAAGGAACTGACCGGGCTGCCGATCAACCATGTTGTCAATGTCGATTACCTCGGCTTCGTCCGCGCTGTCTACGCGATCGGCTGCGTCTACGTCGACATCGACCGCCGCTACTACCACTCCAACGAGGAATCCTCCGAACAGTACGCCGAGATCAACGTGCAGCCCGGCTATCAGCTGATGTGCGGCAAACGGGCGCTGGAGTACGTGCGCTTCCGGCACACCGACACCGACCTGGTCCGTGCGGCGCGCCAACAGGACTTCCTCAGCGCCGCCCGTCAGCGGGTGCCGATCAAGGATCTCGTCCTCGGCAGCAACGAACTGATCGACGTCTTCACCGAATACACGACCTCCGACATCAGCGACACCAAGGCGATGCTGGAGGTGCTGGAGCTGTTCATCGCCTCACGCAACGCGACGATCAACGAGGTCGACTTCCCGGCAGAACTGGGACCGAGCTTTGTCTATTCCTCGCCGGAAGCGATCGCCGGTGCCATCGACAAGTTCCTCGGCATCGAAGCCAGCGGCGGGCCGCGGGGTTCCCTCGAGAACGGCGACGCTCGCCCGGACTCGAAGAAGAAGGGCAAAGGTAAGCGAGGAATGGCGAAGAAAAAGCCGAAACCCAAGCTGAAGGCGAAGCCCCCAGGCGATGATGGCCTGGCGGCGGCGGGCGAAGCCGGCAAGCTGGAGGCAAAGGTCGTGGCGCGCAAGGTCAGCCACGGCTTCCCCGTCTTCTACCCGAGTCGCCTGCCTCCCGGAGCGGCCTATGAGGAAAGCAACCCCGAACTGCACATCCAGGACCCGCGCGTCTACCACTTCAAGGACACCGATGGCGATCGCCACGGCGCCTACCGGATGGTGATCACCCTTGACCTGCCCGACGGCACCCACTACTTCGGCGTGCAGGGAATCCAGGGCTGGGAGGATCCGCCGATCCTCAGCGGGCCGAGCATCGAGCAGGAGATCCGCGACCGCGAGTATGAGATCTTCCTCGACGGCGACAGAATCAAGCTGATTGCCTGGCACCGGGGGGACAACACCTACTGGGTGGCGAACAGCCTGCTGCGGGTGCTGACCAACGACCAGATGGTGGGGATGGCGCGCTCGGCGCAGGTCCTCATTCCCAACGAGAAGCCGAAGAAGAAGAGGAGGACGCAGCGATGACAGGGGACAGAGAGCCGATCGGCGTAATCGGGGTCGGCTGGGTTGGCTTGGTCACCGCCGCCTGCTTCGCCGAGCTCGGCCACCGGGTGGTCGCCCGCGACATCCTCCAGCAGAAGGTCGACTCGCTCTCACGGGGTGAGGTGACGATCCACGAGCCGGGGCTGGGGGAGCTGGTGGCGCGCAACGCAGGGCGGCTCACCTTCACCACGGACATGGGCGAGCTGCTCGACGCGGCGCGCCTGCTCTTCGTTTGCGTCGATACGCCGCCGACCCGTTCGGGCGATGCCGACCTCTCGCGAGTGCGGGCCGTGATCGAGGAGCTGCCGGAGGGCAGCGAGCACGTGCTGGTGATGAAGAGCACCGTGCCGGCCGGCACCGGCCAATCGATCCGCCGCGATCGGCCCCGCCTGCCCTACGTCTCCTGCCCGGAGTTTCTCAAGGAGGGCTCTGCGGTCGAGGACTTCCTCCACCCGGACCGGGTCGTGATCGGCGCCGACTCGGACCACGAAGCTGCCGGCGACGCGGTGGCCCGACTCTACGAGCCGCTCGGTGGTGAGATCGTGCGCACCGACGTGGCCAGCGCCGAGATGATCAAGCTCGCCTCCAATGCTTTTCTGGCCACGAAGATCTCCTTCGTCAACGAGATCGCCAATGTCTGCGAGGAGGTTGGCGCCGACGTCGCCGAGGTCGCCCGTGGCATGGGCCTGGACCGACGCATCGGCCCGGCCTTCCTGCGCGCCGGGATCGGCTACGGGGGGAGTTGTTTTCCCAAGGACGTCAGCGCGCTGAAGATGCTGGCCGGCAACAGCGGCTACCACTTCCAGCTGCTCAACGCCGTGATCGAGGTGAACGAGCTGCAAAAGCGGCGGGTCGTCGGCAAGCTGCAGAAGCATCTTGGCTCGCTGCTCGGCAAGCGAGTGGCGCTGCTGGGCCTTGCCTTCAAGCCCCAGACCGACGACATGCGCGAGGCATCAAGCTTGGTCCTGGCGGCGCGTCTCGAGGGGGAGGGGGCGGAGGTGGTCGCCTATGACCCGGTGGCAGGCGATCCCGCCCGTCAGCTGCTCGACACGGTTGAGTTCCGCGACTCGCCGCTCGAGGCGCTCGAGGGAGCCGATGCCGCGGTGCTGGTCACCGAGTGGCCCGAGTTCGCCGAGCTCGACTGGAGCGCCGCCGCCGAGCGCATGGCGCGCCCGCTGCTCGTCGACGGCCGCAACTTCCTCGACGCGGCGATGCTGCGCAACGCAGGCTTCGAGTACGAGGGAATCGGCAGGGCGATTGAGGGTTCGGTCCCGGCGGGTACCCCGGAATAGTGCAGGCGATAGTCCTCGTAGGAGGCAAGGGAACGCGGCTGCGGCCGCTGACCGAGACCGTGCCGAAGCCGGCCCTGACCCTCGTCGACCGGCCCTTTCTCGCCCACATGATCGAGTGGCTGGCGCGCCATGGCGTCAGCGAGGTGGTGCTCGCCTGCGGCTTCCTGCCCGACGTCCTGCGCGAGGCGCTGGTCGGCGAGGAGGAGCGCGCGGGGGTGAGGATTCGCTACGTGGTTGAGCCCGAGCGCCGTGGCACCGCCGGCGCGATCCGTTTTGCCGCCGACGAGCTTGGTCCAGATCTCGAGGAGCGCTTCCTGGCACTCAACGGCGACGTGCTCACCGACCTCGACCTGACCGCGCTGCTGCGCGCTCACGAGGCGAGCGGGGCTCGCGCAACGCTCGGCCTCTACCCGGTCGAGGACTCTTCCGCCTACGGTCTGGTCCGCAGCGAGGACGGTGGCGAGGTGCGCGAGTTCCTCGAGAAGACCGGCGAGCGGGTGGCCGGCGAGATCAATGCCGGCATGTACGTCCTCGAGCGCTCGGTGCTCGAGCTGATCCCGCCCGGCGAGGAGGTCTCGATCGAGCGCGACGTCTTTCCGCGCCTGGTCGGCGATGGGCTGCACGGATTGCCCCTCGACGGCTACTGGATGGACATCGGCACCCCGGAGCGCTACCTGGAAGCCACCTGGGACATCCTCGAGCGGCGGGTAGAGACGCAGGTCGAGCCGACCGCGCCTGGAATGCTGGTCGGGACCGATGTCGAGATCGCCGCTGGGGCGAGGGTCGGCCCGCGCGCCGTGATCGGCGACAACTGCCGCCTCGACCCTGGAGCCGAGGTACGCGACTCGGTCCTGCTCGCCGGCTGCCGGGTCGGCGAGGGAGCCATGGTCAGTGGCTCGATCCTCGCCGCTGGCGTCGAGGTGGCGGACAAGGCGAAGGCTGACGGCGTCGTGGCCGGCGAAGATGAGAAGGTCCCGGGCTGATGCTCGCCGAGATCCTTGCCATCCCGGACCACCTGCGCGACGCCCTCTGGCGAGTCGAATCGGCACGGCTCGAGGCGCTCGACGCCGCTGGCCTGATGGTCTGCGGAATGGGCGGCTCGGCGATTGGCGGCGATCTCGCCGCCGCGGCTTTGGGCGACCGTCTCAACCGCCCGCTGTTGACGATCCGCGGCTACGGGCTGCCCTCCTGGGCGACCCCTGAGTGGACTGTGCTCTGCTCCAGCTATTCCGGAGACACCGAGGAGACGCTGGCCTGCTTCGAGGCGGCTGAGGCCCTCGGCGCCCACCGCGTCGTCGCCTCTACCGGCGGAGACCTGGTCGATGCCGCACGCGAGGCGGGGGTGCCCGTCGTCGGCCTGCCGGGCATCCTGCCGGCGCCGCGCACCGCCGTCGCCTACATGGTCGTCTGTGCGCTCGAGGTCGCGGCGCTGACCGCGGTGGCGCCCAGCATCCACACCGAGCTCGACGCCGCCGCCGTCTTCCTCTCCGAGCGCAGCGAGGACCTGCGGGTGCGCGCCGCTGAGATCTCTACTCGCCTCGAGGGCAGCGTCCCGCTGATCATGGGTGCCGACCTGACGGCGCCGGTCGCCCGCCGCTGGAAGACCCAGATCAACGAGAACGCCAAGCAGCCCGCGTTCCACTCGGAGCTGCCCGAGGTCAATCACAACGAGATCTGCGGTTGGTCGAGTGACGCCTTCTCGGCGGTGCTGCTGGAAGATTCCGATCAGCACCCGCGCGAGCGGCGGCGCTTCGAGCTGACCGGTGAGGTCGTTTCCGCTTCCGGGGCAGAGGTCGTGCGCGTCGAGGCCGAGGGCAAGACGCGCATCGCCCGCTTGCTCTGGCTGACTATGCTCGGCGATCTGCTCTCACTCGACCTTGCCGAGGCACGCGGTGTGGATCCGCTGCCGGTTGAGGCGATCGAGGGCTTCAAGGCAGCACTCGGACGTCCCTGAGCCATACGCCCCATCCACGTATCCTTCGCCGGCAATGCCTGAGGAATTGGATCTGGACAGGCGTCCGCTTCCGCATTCGGGGGCGGCGGATTTCGCATGAGGGCGATGGTCTTGGCTGCCGGGCTCGGCACCCGGCTGCGGCCGATCACCTACGCGCTGCCGAAGCCGATGGTGCCGGTGCTGAACCGGCCGGTGATGGAGCACAGCGTGCGATTGCTCGCTCGCCACGGCCTCACCGAGGCGATCGCCAATCTGCACTGGTTTCCGGAGACGATCGAGAGCCACTTCGGCGATGGCTCCGAGCTCGGCATCGAGCTCACCTACAGCCATGAGGAGGGGTTGCTCGGGACGGCGGGGGGCGTTCGTAACGTCGCCGAGTTCCTCGGCGACTCGTTCCTGGTCGTTGCCGGCGACGCGCTGACCGATCTCGACTTCACCGCGATGCGCGAGTTCCACGAATCCCACGACGGCGTGGCGACGATGGCCACCAAGCGAGTCGCGGACACCGATCAGTACGGCGTCGTCATCGCCGGCAAGGACGGCCGCGTCCAGGGGTTTCAGGAGAAGCCCGAGCCCGCCGAGGCGCTCTCCGACCTGGCCAACACCTGCATCTACATGTTCCGCTCTGAGATCTTCGACTTCTTTCCCGCGCCCGGAACAAGCAAAGCCGCCGGCGAGGACGATCCAGCCGACTTCGCCGACTGGGCGATGGACGTCTTTCCGGCTTTGCTCGAGAACGACGTGCCCTTCTACTCGCATGAGGTCGAGGCCTACTGGAACGACATCGGCAACCTCGACGAGCTGCGCCAGGGCAACCTCGATGCGCTGCAGGGTGCGGTCGACGTCGACCCCGGCGCACCCGAGGTGGCAGAGAACGTGCGCTCGGCAAGCCCGCTGGGCAGGGCGCAGGTCGAAGGCCCGGCGTTGATCGGCGCCGGGGTCGAGCTCGGCGAGGAAGCCCGAATCCAGGGACCGGCGATCATCGGCGACGGCTGCCGCCTGGGCGCCGGCGCCTGGGTGCGCGACTCGATCCTGCTCGCGGGCACCGAGCTGGCGCCCGCGGCGATGCTGGTCGGGGCGATTGCCGGTCGCGTCGCCAAGCCCTGACGCTTCCGTAGCACCCTGCGCGCCACGGGCGCGCCGAGCACTTGCAGGCTGGGACCATGAAGGCCCTGCACGCGGTCGCCGCCCTGCTTCCTGCGCTCTGCGCCGCCTGCGGCCGTTCTTGCCGGCCAGGGGCGCTGGTCTGCACGCGCTGCACACGGCGCCTCGCGGCAGCCGAGCCGATGGCGGGCAATGGCCCGCCGGGCGTCGATCGCGTTTGGTCCTCGGCTGCACACGAGGGCATTGCCCGCGACCTGGTCACCGCGCTGAAGCTGCGTCGCTTGCTGCCTGTGGCCGGGCTGATCGCCGAGCGGATCGAGTGGCTTGCCCCCGCCAGCATCCTGAGCGGCACGATCGTGCCCGTACCCAGCGCCCGCCTGCGCTCGCTCGGACGGGGCTTCGACCCAACCACCGAGATCGCCGTGGAGCTGGCCGCGCGAGCCGGTATTCCGCTGCAGGCTTGCCTCTCCCGCCGCGATGCCGGCCGCCAGGCCGGCCGGCGCCGCGCCGAGCGCGTCGGTCACCCACCGCGAATCGTCCTGCGGGGCGAGGCGCCGCGCAGCGTCCTACTTGTCGACGACGTGTTGACCACCGGCGCGACGCTCTCCTCGTGCGCCCGAGCCCTGCGTGGCGGTGGCGCAGCGCGGGTAGTTGCAATCACCTTTACCAGGCGCTGGTGAGGGCGTAGCATCGACGGACCGAGACCAAGGAGGCAAGATGCGGA
>DATNHC010000107.1:0-15544 GCA_035605155.1 Solirubrobacterales bacterium | reverse complement strand
CACGTGGGCCGTCTAGGCGGCTAGCGACCGTGGCGCTCTCCCGGCGGGGGTCGGCTCTATGCGCTGCACCGGATCACGGTTCGCCCTCGCTGCGCTCGGGCGACATCCCTATTTCCGGAAATCAGCGAGGAGAGGTTCTCCGATGAGCGACCGAGGACGCCGCATGGCGGCACCTGAGTCCGTCAGGCGCCGCATGCCGACGAGCGATAGGGGTGAGGAGGTGGGGGGTGATCCAGCGCAGCGTCAGGCGCGTCATCCGCGGGTGCGGCAATCGAAGCCGTTCATCTATCCGCCGTTTATAGATGTGGTGCTTGTGTACTCGAACTCCTCCTCGGCCCCGAAGAGAGCGTCGAGCACGGTCTTGCGAGCGTCCTCGCTGAGGATCAGGGCGACCACGGCGCCGACCATTGCCAGCAACACCAAGCGACCGAGACGACCCTTGCGCTTCTTCGGCGCGCGCAGCTGCTCGGAGGCATCCCGCAGGTTCTCCGCCGCGGTGCGCAGGTCGCGCTGCACCTTCTTGTTGCTCGTAACCGCCTTGACCGGACCGCCGCCATTGCTGGTGGCGCGCTCGTAGGCGCCACGAGCCGCCTCGAAGGCCTTCTTGATGCTGTCGCGCAGCTCTTCATCCTCGACCAGGCGCTGCACATAGGGGTTCTCGCGCGCAGTCGAATAGAGGTCGGCGGCCTGGCTGGTCCGTGTCTTGCTCATACCTTCTCCTCGCTGGGGTTCTCCTGGGGTGGTCAGGATAGCTCGCAAAAGTAGTACCCGTTCAGCGGGGTCCGATTCCATCCAGAAGAACACCGTTGGTACGGAAGTTGAGCTGGGCATCGCGGATCGTGCGCAGGCGCAGCGGCGCCAGACCAGGAGTAAGCCGCGTGTAGCGGCGTATGTAGATGCGGCCGACCTGCTCATAGGCGACTTGGCGAAATCCGGGGCCGAGCAGGCGAGCCGGGGGCGGTGGCGCAGGCCCGTCGGAGATGAAGTCGACTTCCCCGACCCACCAATCGAAGCCTTCTGCCGGCTTGGCCTGGAAGGAACCGGTCGAGAGGTAGTAGCGCAGCGAGGCCAGGCCGATCGTCCAGGCGACCATTGCCCGCGGCTCCGCGGGCTCGCCGACCGCGCTGGCCACCGAGCTCCAGTCGGGGCGCTGCAGCGCCGGCGAGAGGCTCACCCAGACCGAGAAGGCGAACGAGTAGGCGACGAGGAGGACCGCGAGCAGCGTGCCGGCACGACGCGCGCGGCGCAGCGTCAGGCCGACGGCGATCGCAACCAGCAGCGGCACCAGGGCGGGCAGGAGGTTGCGCGCCAGAACGTAGTCTTTGCCCGAGTCGAGCAGGGCGAGGACAAGCGGGATGCCGACCGTGGCGGCCGCGACGACCAGCACCGGGCGGGCGGCATGGCGCTCGGAGCGCTCGCCGCGCCAGGCGAGCAAGAGCAGCGCGCCGATCATCGCCAGACCGGGGACCAGGCCGAGCAGCGGTCGCTCCGGCCGGGCGATCACGTCGCCGATCTCGCCGACGCCGAAGGTCACCCACATCTCCCAAAGACGATGTCCCAGCGAGTGGCCGGCAATCCACTCGGCGTGCCCGTAGGAGGCTTGGTGGACTGCCAGCGGCGCCAGGGCGACGGCGAAGACGGCGAGGACGGCGAGGCCGCGCGCCGCCCCGCGCCCGCGGCGCCAGAGCAGCCAGAGCGCCTCGGCGGCGATCGGAAAGATCGCGAAGTAGTGCGTCGCCAGGGCCAGACCGGAGACGACGCCCCAAATGGTCAGGTCGCGGCTGCGATCGCGCTGCAGCGCGCGTACGAAGTAGAGCAGCGAGAGCGTCGTCAGCAGCACGAGCAGGGCGTAGGCACGCGCCTCCTGCGAGTACCAGATCAGCATCGGGTTGGCGGCGACCAGCGCCGCGGCGACGATGCCGGTGCGCCGCCCGCGCAGCTCCGCCCCGAGCAGGAAGACGACGGGCACCGTGGCGACTCCGGCGAGCGCCGAGAGGGAGCGCAGGCCGTACTCGGCCGTACCGGTCACCTGGGTCCAGAGCCAGGCCAACGCGTAGTAGAGAGGCGGCGCCGACTCGCTGAAGCCAACCGCATCCATCGCGTGCCAGAAGCTGCCGCGCAGAATGCGGCTGGCGGTGACGATCTCGTCGTGGTGGTAGCTCTGTATGCCCAGCGTGGCGAAGCGCAGCGCCGCGGCAAGGACGGTGAGGCCGGCGACGATCCAGAAGGTGCGCGAGCGGGCTCGCACCGCTCCGCCGACCGCCTCGAGATAGGTGGAGAGGCTGCCCCTGCGCAGGGCGCCCGCGGCCTCCATCGGCTAGGAGGCGAGCGCCGCTTCGATCGCCTTGGAGACCTCGTCGACGTAGACGAACTCCAGCTCGCTGCGCTCGTGCTCGGGAATCTCGGCCACGTCGCCCTCGTTGCGCTCGGGCACCAGGACGCGCTTGATTCCAGCTCGCTGCGCAGCGAGCGACTTCTCCTTGAGCCCGCCGATAGGCAGCACCTGGCCGGTCAGGGTCACCTCGCCGGTCATCGCGACATCGTTGCGAACCGGTCGGCCGCTGACCAGCGAGGCAAGGGCGACGGTCATCGCAACTCCCGCCGAGGGCCCATCCTTGGGCACCGCGCCGGCGGGCACGTGGATGTGGATGTCGTGCTCGGCGAACCAGAGCTCGCCCAGGCCAGGCGCAACCTCGGCCCAGTGCCCGCGGACCCAGGAGAGCGCCGCCTGCGCCGACTCTTTCATCACGTCGCCGAGCTGACCGGTGATCGTCAGCTTGCCCGAGCCCGGCATCGAGGTGGCCTCGATGAAGAGCACGTCGCCGCCGGTCGGCGTCCAGGCGAGGCCGGTGGCGACGCCAGGGACCTTGGTGCGGCGGCGCTGCTCGGCGAAGAAACGGCGGCGCCCGAGCAGCTCACGGGCGCGCTTGGCCGAGACCTTGACCTTGCCGGCGCTGTTGCCCTCGGCCACCTCGCGCGCGACCTTGCGGCAGATAGTGCCGACCTGCCGCTCGAGGTTGCGCACGCCGGCCTCGCGCGTGTACTCCTCGACGATCGCCACCAGCGCAGGATCGGCGAACTCGATCTGCGAGGGCTTCAAGCCGTTGGCCTCGATCTGGCGCGGCACCAGGTAGCGGCGCGCGATGTGCTTCTTCTCCTCGAGCGTGTAGCCGGCCAGCTCGATCGTCTCCATCCGGTCCTGCAGCGGGCCCGGGATCGTGTCGAGGACGTTCGCCGTGGCGATGAACATCACCTCGGAGAGATCGAACTCGAGGTCGAGATAGTGATCGCGGAACGAGTCGTTCTGGGCGGGGTCGAGCACCTCGAGCATCGCCGAGGCCGGATCGCCGCGGAAATCGGCGCCCATCTTGTCGATCTCATCGATCATGAAGACCGGGTTGCGCGAGCCGGCGTCGCGCAGGGCGCGCACGATCGTGCCCGGCATCGCGCCGATGTAGGTGCGGCGGTGGCCGCGGATCTCGGCCTCGTCGCGCACCCCGCCGACCGAGATGCGCTCGAACTCGCGCCCCAGGGCGCGCGCGATCGAGCGGCCGAGGCTGGTCTTGCCGACCCCCGGTGGGCCGACGAAGCAGAGGATCGGCCCGGGCGAGTCCGGCTTCAGCTTGCGCACGGCCAGGTACTCGAGGATGCGGTCCTTGACTTTCTCCAGGTCGTAGTGATCGGTGTCGAGCACCTCGCGCGCGTGGGCGATGTCGAGGTTGTCCTCCGTCTGCCCTGACCAGGGCAGCTCGACCAGCCACTCCAAGTAGGTGCGGATCACGCCGTGCTCGGCTGCTGCCGGCGGCAGTTTCTCGAGGCGCGCGAGCTCGCGGTCGGCGGCTTTCTGGGCATGCTCGGGCAGGCCCGCTTTCTCGATCCGTTCGCGCAGCTCGTTGACCTCGGCCTGCTGCTCGTCGCCCTCCCCCAGCTCGTCCTGGATCGCTTTCATCTGCTGGCGCAGGAAGAACTCGCGCTGGCCTTTGTCGATCTCGGACTGGACCTGCGACTGGATCTGGGTGCCGAGCTGCACGACCTCGAGCTCGCGGGCGAGGATCTGGGAGAGGTGACGGAGGCGGGCGACGACGTCGACCTCCTCGAGCAGCCGCTGCTTCTCCTCGGTGCCGATCCGCAGGGCGCCGCCGATCAGATGGGCGAGCGCCGCCGGGTCGTCGAGGTTGGCGACCGCCATCTGCAGCTCCTCGGGCAAATAGGGGATCTGCTCGATGATCTCCGAGAAGGTGCGCTGCACATTGCGCGTCAGCGCCTCCAGCTCCTGACCCTCCTCGACCTCGTCGGGCAGCTCGCCGATCCGCGCCACCAGGTAGGGCTGCTCGGCGACGTAGGGACCGAGGCGAACGCGCTGGGTGCCCTGGACGAGGATGCGCAGCGTGCCGTCGGGCACCTTGAGCATGCGGGCGACGACGCCGACCACTCCGACGTCGTAGAGATCGTCGGGACCCGGCTCCTCGTTCTCGGGATCGCGGGCGGCGACCATCGCCAACATCCGGTTGGCGCCGAGCACGTCGTTGACCAGCTTGATCGAGCGCTCCTGGCCAACCGCCAGGGGGGTGAGCGTCTCCGGGAAGGTGACCGTCTCGCGCAGCGGCAGGACCGGCAGCGCGTCGGGCAGCGGTTCGCTGGCACGGATCGCGTCCTCGGCGTCGAGCGAATCGACCACCTCGAGCACCGGACTGCCCTCCATCAGCGCCGCCTCTCGCCGCTCGGCACTAGTCCCTCCCGATCGGCACGCGCGTCGCCGCGGCCGGGTCGCGCAGGGGCAGGTCGACTCGCAGCACGCCGTCCTCGTAGGTCGCCTTGGCTCGGCCGGCGTCGACGTCGACCTGCAGCTCCACCACCCGCCGGAAGGGGCCCGACTCGATCTCCACCTGCTGGTAGACCCGCCCCTCGATCTCCTGCACCTGCCGTTCCCCGACGATCGCCAGCTGCCGCCCTGAGATCTCTATTCCCACCTCGTCGAGCTTGATCCCGGCCAGATCGACCTTGACCACCGCCCGCTGCGGATCCCCGCAGTAATAGACGTCCACGTTAGGAGTAAATCCTCTGCTCCGCCGACTGACGTAGGTCGTGCGGGCCCAGGCATACAAGTCGCGCTCAGGCATAGAGGGGAAACATAACCACCACGAGGGGCGGGCGGCCGCGCCTCCCCGGTGCCTCGCGAAGCGGCTCCGCAGAGTGCTTCCTGCCGCGCAGCGGCACGAGATTCCACCGCCGAAGGCGGTGGTGGGCACCGGGGAGGCGCCGCCGCCCGCCCTACTAAGCGGTCTGCGCCTGCGACTGCCACCGAGGCGGCCGCATCAGCAAGACGGGCTGCCTCGGCGGCACCAGCCCCTCGGGACGATCGGGCCGGAAGGTGGCGCAGGGCTCGTCCAGCTCGAGGGCGCAGAGCAGGTTCTTCTGGAAGTAGCAGTCCTCGCAGGTCGGTTTCTTCTTGCGCGGCACGGGCGGCGATACTGCCACCGCCGGGCGCCTTTCGCGAACCTCATTTCCGCAAAGCGCCACATCTTTGACACAGTCTCGTCACAGGTTCCCCGCGTCTTGCGGAAGCCGAAGGGCACCGGTGCCGGCGCTCGACCCCTCGCTACCATTGGCTCTCGCCGATGGATCGCCACGATCGGACCCAGAAGCTCGCCGCCTCGCCGCAGCTGTTCGAGAGCGACTTCCTCAACTTCTTCTCGCGGGTGCACCCCTCGGTGCCGGCGATCGTCTTCGTGCCGGCGATCGTCGTCATGGAGTGGCTCGGGGCCGACCGCGGCTACGGAGCCCTGCAACTGATCGGCCTCAGTCTCGGCGGCATCGGCATCTGGACGCTGACCGAGTACTGGCTGCACCGTCTCGTCTTCCACTGGGAGCCCGACAACGCCTTCGGGCGCCGCATGCACTTCATCATCCACGGCATCCACCACGACCATCCCAACGACAAGCTGCGCCTCGTGATGCCGCCGGCGGTCGCGATCCCACTCGCCGCCCTCTTCTTCGGCGCCTTCACCTTGGTCTTCGGAACGCCGGCGGCCTATCCCCTGTTCGGCGGCTTCCTCCTTGGCTACCTCTTCTACGACTACACGCACTACTACGTGCATCACTTCGTGCCCAAGTCCGAGCTCGGCAAGCGCCTGCGTGAGCAGCACATGCGCCACCACTTCCAGGATCACCGCTTCGGCTACGGCGTCTCCTCCCCACTCTGGGACGTCGTATTCCGCACCCTGCCGGGCCGCCGCGAGCGTTAGCGCAAGGCAATCTCGAGCTCGAAGCGGGCGTCTGCATCGTCAAGCTGCTCGCCGAACAGCTCGCGCAGTCGGGCGACGCGATAGCGAACCGTCTGCGGGTGCAGACGCAGGGCGGCGGCCATCTCGACCGCGTTGCCGCCGTGGCGGACGTAGGCGAGCGCCGTCTCGCGCATCCGCCGGCGCCCCTTCTCGGTCAAGGGGGAGAGCGCTGCGAGTCGGCGCTTGGCGATCCTGGCGACGAGGTCGCTGCTTTCGAATAGCAGCAGGTCGGCCAGGTGATCCTCGGCGCAGACCGGGCTGGCCGAGGGCAGCGCCCCCGCTTCCGCCGCCCGCAGAGCGGCTTTCGCCAGCTCCCACGACTCACGTACCTGAGCCACTTCCCCTGCCGGCCCCTGTGCCAGCAACAGGTCGACGGCGGCGCGTTCGACCGGCTCGGCACGGCCCGGGCCGGTCGGGTCAGGCAGCAGCACGCAGCCGAGCTCATCGAGCTGGGTGGCCAGCGCGTCGGCGGGCAGGCGTCGAGCCAAGCGCTGCAGATCGGGCTCCGCGCAGGCGAGGACGCCGATGCTGCGCGGGAGCTTCCAAGCGGCAGCCTGCGCCGCGGCCCGCAGGTCGGCGGTTCTCGCCGCCGGCTCACCGGTCAACAGCAGGGCCAGCTCGCGCTGGCGACGGCGGTGGAGATCGTCGCTCTCCGACTGCGCTTCGGCGTAACCCTCCACGGAGTCGGCAGAGAGCTCGTCGATATAGGCGAAGATCGCCTCGGCGAGCAGGCTGAGCACCTCGGCGTCGAGCTTGGCCCGCCGCCCTGCCGCGGCGATTCGACGCCAGGCGATCCTGGCGCCCACCCGGTAGGCCGCCTGCAACGAGTCGAGCGTGCGGCCCTGGCGCAGCTCGCCACGGCCGAGCGCCACGTATACCTCGCGGCCCGGGCGGCCCGCTTCGGGATCGCGGATCAGGGCGACGAACTGGCTCAGGGCTTCACCGACGCCGGTGCGGATGCCGCGGCCGAAGCGACCCTCGAGCGGGCGTGCGTACTCCGGCACCTGGCTGGCGATCGCTTCGAGGATCTCGCCGGTGATCGCCTCGAGCTGCGGCTCGATCAGGTCAGCGACGGATGCCGGCAAGCCACGCCATGGAGGGTCGAGAGAAACTGTCATCTAAATCACAAATTTAGCGGATATGACGTGATACTGATACCAGTTCTTATGCAGTAAACCAGTGTATCCTCTCGATCGATGGACACAATGACCAGACTGGAGAAAGGCGCCAACCTAGGCGCCGTGGTGCTTCCTTTCCTCGCCACGCTCGCCGCCATCGTGCTGCTCTGGAACAGCGTGGTCAGCGCCACCGACCTGATCATCGCCGCCGTCATGTACCTGCTGACCGCCGTCGGCATCACCGTCGGCTTCCACCGGCTGCTCACACACCGCTCCTTCCAAACCTCGAAGCGACTCGAGTACGGCTTTGCCCTGCTCGGGTCGATGGCCGTGCAGGGCCCGGTGATCTCCTGGGTTGCCGACCACCGCAAGCACCACGCGCACACCGACGAGGAGGGCGATCCGCACAGCCCGCACGTCGGCCATGGCGGCGGTGTGGGCGGTGTGCTTGCCGGCCTCTGGCATGCGCACAGCGGCTGGCTGATGTCGACCCAGGGCAGGGCCGATTGGAAGCGCTATGCAGCCGACCTCTACGAGGACAGGGGAATGCGGGCGATCTCCCGCCAATTTGTGCCCCTGGTGATCCTCAGCCTCCTAGCTCCGGCCGTGGCTGGCTTCATCGTGAGTGGCACACCTGCAGGCGCGGCAACCGGCTTGCTCTGGGGTGGCCTGGTGAGAATCTTCTTCGTGCACCACGTCACTTGGAGCGTAAACTCCGTGTGTCATTTCTTTGGTACGCGACGGTTCGCTACGCCCGACCGCTCGACCAACGTCTTCTGGCTGGCGCTCCCTTCCCTGGGAGAGTCCTGGCACCACAACCACCATGCCTTTCCCCGATCGGCGGTACACGGTCTTCGACGCTGGGAGATCGACCCCTCGGCATCGATAATCAAAGCGATGGAGAGACTTGGCCTGGCGTGGAACGTGGTGCGTATCTCACCCGAGCGACAGGCGCAGCGCAGCGCCTGATCGTCCGCAGTTAGCGCACCTTTCCATCCAAATGACCAGAGTGACGGACCCTGATTTGACCATAGGAATAGTCACTGTCACTGTGACTCTGCCACACTCTGGGAAGCTGACGACCCGGGAGGAAGCTCGCGGGATGAAAGGAAGGAAATGCCTAGCACCAGCAACGTACTCGACGAGGCACTCGACCTAGTCAAGAAGCGGCTCGCCGAGCTCGATGATGAGCGCAAGCGCCTGGAGCGTGCACTCGCCGAGCTGGGTGGCAACATCACCCAGCGTCGTCCCGGACGCCCCAAAGGCAGTGGCCGTGGCCCTGGCCGGCCTCGCAAAGATGGATCATCTGGTGGCGCTGCGCCACGCAAACGCCGTCGCCGCAGCGGCACCCGCGCCGACCAGGCCGTTTCCCTGGTTGAGAAAAATCCGGGGATCAGCGCGTCTGAGATCGCCAAGACGATGAAAATCAAACCCAACTACCTCTACCGGGTTCTCGGTGAACTGGAGAAAGAGGGAAGGGTGGCGAAGAGGGGGCGTGAGTACCACCCCGGCTGATTAGCCATCGATAGCCAATTGCCCTTGAAAAAGCCGGCCCCAGAGGCCGGCTTTTTCGTGCCGCCGTAGCGGCTCCGATAGAGAGCCGGGAAGCCTCAGAGAAGGCCGAGCTTGCTGACCGCGTCGCGCTCTTCGCCCAGCTCGGCCGCACTCGCATCGATGCGAGCGCGGGAGAACTCTGGAATCTCCGCCCCCTCGGCCACCGACCACTCGCCGCCGCTGCAGATACACGGCAACCCGGCGACGATGCCCTCCTCGATCCCGTAGGAGCCGTCGGTGGGCACACCCATCGAGACCCAGTCCCCCTCGGGAGTGCCGAGGACCCAGTCGCGGACATGGTCTATGGCGGCATTGGCCGCCGAGGCGGCGCTGGAGGCGCCCCGCGCGTCGATGATCGCTGCGCCACGTTTTGCCACCTGTGGGATGAACTCGTCGGCGATCCAAGCCTCATCGTCGACCGCCTCCCAGGCGTTCTCACCGTTGACTCGCGCATTGACGAGATCCGGGTACTGGGTGGTCGAGTGGTTGCCCCAAACCGTCATCCTCGTCACATCTGACACACCCTTGCCGAGCCGGTTGGCGAGTTGGGCGACCGCCCGGTTGTGGTCGAGCCGCATCATCGCCGTGAAGCGCTCACGGGGGACTCCATCGGCGTTGGACATTGCGATCAGGCAGTTGGTATTGGCGGGATTGCCGACAACGAGGACACGCACGTCGTTGGCGGCGCCGGCGGCGATCGCTTCGCCCTGGGGCTTGAAGATCCCACCGTTGGCCTCGAGCAGGTCGGAGCGCTCCATGCCGGGACCACGTGGCCGTGCCCCCACGAGCAGGCCGACGTTGCATCCGTCGAAGGCCTGCTTGGGATCGTCGAAGATCTCGATGCGGCGCAGCAAGGGGAAGGCGCAGTCCTCGAGCTCCATCGCGGTTCCCTCCGCCGCCTTCACGGCATCGGGGATCTCGAGCAGGCTGAGCTCGATCGGTGTGTCAGGGCCGAGCATCTCGCCGCTGGCGATGCGAAATAGAAGCGCGTAACCGATCTGCCCGGCGGCGCCGGTGACGGTGACTTTCACAGGGGTGCTCACGGAATCTCTTTCTCCTGGATTCGTGGTTTTCGAAGCTAATGCCCTGTCTCGTGACATGGGCCAGGAAATGACGAGGCCCCGGCACCGCCAGACAAGGACGCAGGGAGGCCGAATAGCAGCGCTATACGGCTGACCGAGGACGCAGTATGGCGGTGATCTGGGTCCGTCATTTTCGGTCTGATGTCACGAGACAGGGCACTATGCCATCGCGCGCTGCAGTCCCTCGTCGATCGAGCCGAGGAACTCCTGGGTGGTCTGGTAAGCCTGGTCGGGACCAACGAGCAGCGCCAGGTCCTTGGTCATCCGGCCGCCTTCGACCGTCTCCACGCAGACCCGCTCCAGGGTCTCGGCAAAGTGCGAGACCTCAGATGTGTCGTCGAGCCGACCGCGCGCCGCAAGGGCGCGCGTCCAGGCGAAGATCGAGGCAATCGGGTTGGTCGAGGTCGGCTTGCCCTGCTGGTGCTGACGGTAGTGGCGGGTGACGGTGCCGTGCGCAGCCTCCGCCTCGACCGTCTTGCCATCGGGGCTCATCAGCACGCTGGTCATCAGGCCGAGCGAGCCGAAGCCCTGGGCGACGGTGTCGGACTGGACGTCGCCGTCGTAGTTCTTGCAGGCCCAGACGTAGCCGCCCTCCCACTTCAGCGCCGCGGCAACCATGTCGTCGATCAGGCGGTGTTCGTAGCCGATCCCAGCCTGCTCGAACTCGGCCTTGAACTCGTCCTCATATACCTCCTCGAAGAGGTCCTTGAAGCGACCGTCGTAGCGCTTGAGGATCGTGTTCTTGGTCGAGAGGTAGACCGGGTAACCGCGCTCCAGGCCGTAGCGCATCGAAGCCCGGGCGAAGTCGCGGATCGAGTCGTCGAGGTTGTACATCGCCATCGCGATGCCCGGCCCGGGAAAGTCGTAGACGTCGAGCTCGACCGGCTCGGAGCCGTCCTTGGGCGTATATGTGAGTGTCAGCGTCCCCTCGCCGGGGACGACCATGTCGGTGGCGCGATACTGGTCGCCGAAGGCGTGGCGGCCGATCACGATCGGCTTCGTCCAGCCCGGCACCAGCCGCGGGATGTTCGAGATCACGATCGGCTCGCGGAAGATGACGCCACCGAGGATGTTGCGGATCGTGCCGTTCGGCGAGCGGTACATCTCGGCGAGGCCGAACTCCTCGACGCGTGCCTCGTCGGGGGTGATCGTCGCGCACTTGACGCCGACGCCGTGCTCTCTGATCGCCTTGGCGGCGTTGACCGTGATCTGGTCGCGTGTCGCGTCGCGGCTCTCGATGCCGAGGTCGAAATAGATCAGCTCGAGATCGAGGTAGGGCAGGATCAGCTGCTCCTTGATGAAGGTCCAGATGATGCGGGTCATCTCGTCGCCGTCGAGCTCGACGATCGGGTTCTTGATTTTGATCTTCTCCACGGGGGCGGGCGATGCTACCGATGGGGTGGCACAATCAGTTCGATGGCCACCGTCGAGCGCCGCTCCTCCGCCACCCACGAGGTCTTCAACCAACCGCCGCCGCTGGAGGACTACAACCCGTTCGACGCGGACCTGCCGCTGCGCGAGGCGCTCGCGCGCGAGGGGGGTGGCTGGGCTGAGGAGCGGGCGCGCGAGCTGGGCGCGATCTGCGGCTCGAGGCGGACGATCCGCTGGGGCTTCGAGGCCAACGAGCGCAAGCCCGTGCTGCGCACCCACGACCGCTACGGCAACCGCATCGACGAGGTCGAGTTCGACAGCTCCTGGCACGAGTTGATGCACATCGGCGTCGATCACGGCCTGCACGCGATGCCCTGGCGCGAGCCTGGGGTGGGCGCCCACGTCGCCCGAGCGGCGATGTTCATGCTCTTGATGCAGGCCGAGAGCGGCGTCGGCTGCCCGCTTTCGATGACCTACTCGGCGATCCCGGCGCTGCGCAAGCAGCCCGAGCTGGCCGCCGAGTGGGAAGAGCGCTTCCTCTCTCTCGACTACGACGAGCGCTCGCTGCCGGCGGAGCGCAAGAGCGGCTCTCTCTGTGGCATGGCGATGACCGAGAAGCAAGGCGGCTCCGACGTGCGCGCCAACACCACGGTTGCCAAGCCGATGGACGGTGGTGGGCCCGGCGCCGAGTACGAGCTCGTCGGCCACAAGTGGTTCTGCTCGGCGCCGATGTGCGACGCCTTCCTCGTCCTCGCCCAAACCGAATCGGGCATCTCCTGCTTTTTGATGCCGCGCTGGACGCCGGACGGCGAGCGCAACGGGTTCCAGATCCAGCGGCTCAAGGACAAGCTCGGCAACCGCTCCAACGCTTCCAGCGAGATCGAGTTTCGCGGCGCCTGGGCCCGCATGGTCGGCGAGGAGGGCCGCGGCGTGCCGACGATCATCGAGATGGTCAACCACACCCGCCTGGACTGCGTGATCGGCGCCGCCACCGGCTACCGGGCCGGGGTCGTGCAGGCGCTCAACCACACCGCACACCGCTCCGCCTTCGGCGCCCAGCTGATCGAGCAGCCGTTGATGCGCAACGTGCTCGCCGACCTCTGCGTCGAGTCGGAGGCAGCGACTATCGCCGCGCTGCGCCTCGCCCGCTCCTACGACGAGGTCGCCGCAGGCGACAACGAGGCGGTCGAGTTCCGCCGCCTCGCCAACGCCGTGCTCAAGTACTGGCTGTGCAAGCGAGCCCCCTCCCATGCGGTCGAGTGCCTCGAGTGCCTGGGCGGCAACGGCTACGTCGAGGAGTCCGGCATGCCCCGCCTCTACCGTGAGGCGCCACTCGCCTCGATCTGGGAGGGCTCCGGCAACGTCCAGTGCCTGGACGTGCTCCGGGCGATGGTCAAGAACCCCGCCTCGGTCGAGGCTTTCTTCGCCGAAGTCCAAGCGGGCGCCGGAGCCGAGCCCCGCCTCGACAGCTACATCGGCTCCCTGCGCGAGGAGATCCCCGGCGACGTCGAGACGATCCAGTCCCGCGCCCGCAGCATCGTCGAGCGCATGGCTCTCGCCCTACAGGCCTCGCTGCTGGTCCGCTACGGCGACGAGGCCGTCGCCGACGCCTTCTGCGCCTCGCGCCTCTCGGGCGAGTGGGGCCATGCCTTCGGCACGCTGCCGGCCGGAACGGACTTCGGCCGCATCATCGAGCGGCACCGGGTTTCGTAAGTGCGGGCCAGGGGGTTCCGCTTAACTTTCCCGCCTCTAAGTAGGGCGGCGCTCGCCGAGCGGAAAAGCACAAGACGCTCCACTCCCTGCGCCGAGTTACTTCTACCTTGGACCCTCACGCAGAGCGCGGCCGACTTGCTCAGCCGTGATCACACCGGAGAGCCGGCCGTCGGCATCGACCGCCATCAAGGCGCCGAAACGGCGCAGGGCACGACTGGCGAGGAGCGAGTCGAGCGGGGCGTCGTCGCGGACCTGGAAGGTGCCGTCATCCCGCTCGAGCAAGTCGGAGACATGTGAGGTCGTGCGCGATGTCTCCGGCACCTCGTCGGCTTTGTCTTTGACGATGAGGCCCAAGAAACGGTGGGCGGCATCGACCACCGGGAACCAAGGCCAGCGGTAGCGGAGGAAGTACTCGTCCAGAGCTTGCTCGACGCTGAGCTCGTCGAGGATCGCGACGGGTTCACGGTCCATCACGTCGGCGACGGAGAGGGAGCTGATCTTGCCGGTGAGCGCGGTCTGCATCGAGGCCGCTTTGGCCGAGCTGTTGATCACGACGCCGATCAGGGCCAGCCAGACGCCGCCGAAGGCGTTGCCGTTGAGGATCAGCAGGAGGCCGCCGCCGATGAAGATCCAGGCGAAAACGCGACCGAGGCTGGCCGCGAAACGGGTGGCGGAGCTGCGGTCGCCGGTTCGCCACCAGGCGATCGCCCGCACGATCCGCCCACCGTCCATCGGAAAGGCGGGCAACAGGTTGAAGACGAGCACGATCGCGTTGATCGAGGCCAGCCAGCCGACCATCGCCATGCCGCCCGACACGCCGGAGTTGGACTCGATCAGCACAGCGCGTTCAAACTCGCTCGGGCCGACGGCAGCGAGCCCAACGGCCGAGAGGACGAGCACGATCGCCAGCGTGACCAGCGGCCCGGCGACCGCGACCTTGAACTCGGTGCCAGGCCCGTCGGACTCGCGGTCCATGCGCGCCATCCCGCCGAAGATCCAAAGCTGGATGCTGGAGATGCCGATCCCGTTGCGCAGCGCCGCGAAGGCGTGGCCAAGCTCGTGCAGGACGATCGAGCCGAAGAAGCCGGCGGCGCTGAGCACGGCGAGCACGAAGGGCGTCGAGGAACCGCTGCTCTCGCCGAGCACGTCGCCGTAGAAGCGCGAGAGCCAGAAGATCACCAGGAAGAGGACCAGGAACCAGGACCAGTCGACCGCGATGCGGATCCCGCGCACGTGGAAGAGGGTGATCGAGCCGCCGCCGAACATCACTCAATGGTAAGCGGCCACCGGTTGTCCAGCGCGCAACGCGTTGTCGCCGCTCCACCGGACCACGCATTGCACCGCTGGTTGGGCGGAGCCCGAAATCCGACTTCGCACTCGGATTTCGCCTCTATAGAGTCCGCGCTCGTGCCTACGCATGACGTACTGGTGATCGGCGCCGGGCTCGCCGGTCAGAGGGCCGCTCTGGCCGCCGCCGAGCAGGGAGTCTCGGTCGGGATCCTCAGCAAGGTCCACCCGGTGCGATCGCACTCCAACGCGGCCCAGGGCGGGATCAATGCGGCGCTCAACCCAGGCGATTCCTGGGAGTCGCACGCCTTCGACACGATCAAGGGCTCCGACTACCTCGGCGATCAGGACGCGATCGAGATCATGTGCCGCGAGGCGCCGGAGGAGATCCTCCACCTCGAGCACCTCGGCGTCACCTTCCATCGCAACGAGGAGGGTCGGCTCGGCACGCGGGCCTTCGGCGGCGCCTCCGCCGCCCGCACCTACTACGTCGCCGACATCACCGGCCAGGCGATCATGCACGTGCTCTACGAGCAGCTGATGAAGCACTCCGAGCAGGTCGCCCGCTACGAGGAGTGGTTCTGCACGGCGCTGGCGATGGACGAGCGGGGCGAGTGCTGCGGCGTCGTCACCCGCAACGTCGCCGACGGCTCGATGGAGCTCTTCCGGGCGAAGGCGGTGATCCTTGCCACCGGCGGCAACGGCCAGGTCTGGAAGCCGACCACCAACGCGCTGATCTGCACCGGCGATGGGATCGCGATGGCCTACCGGGTCGGGGCGAAGCTGATGGACATGGAGATGATCCAGTACCACCCGACGACGCTGGCCGGCAAGGGCTTCCTGATCACCGAGGGCGCCCGGGGCGAGGGCGCCCACCTGCTCAACGCCAAGGGCGAGCGCTTCATGGAGCGCTATGCACCGAACAAGATGGAGCTCGCCTCGCGCGACGTCGTCTCGCGCGCCGAGCAGACCGAGATCAACGAGGGGCGCGGCTTCCCGGACGGGACCGTGGCGCTCGACATCACGGTTGTCCCCAAAAAGCGCGTGCACGAGGCGTTGCGCGAGATCGTCCTCGTCGGCCGCGACTTCGCCGGCGTCGACATCACCCGCGAACCGATCCGCATCAAGCCCGGCA
>DATNHC010000106.1:0-9864 GCA_035605155.1 Solirubrobacterales bacterium | reverse complement strand
CGAGACGATGCTCAACGCGGTCCGCGAGCAGATCGACCCCTACATCGCCGCCGGCAACGCCGTCATCGATGATGTGATCGACCCACGCGAGACCCGCCCGACGATCGTCAAGGCCTTGCGCATGGCGAGGAACAAGCACGTCGAGAAGCCCAAGAAGCGTCACGGGGTGATGCCGGTATGAGGGTCTTGGCGACTTTCCGGGTGTATAGGACGGGTAACTCGCCAAGGGGAGGCGGAAGGTGAGCTCCTTCGACGACCCGGTGGTAATCAGCTGCTCGATCAGCGGCGTGATCGCCAACCGCGATCAGTGCCCGGCGATTCCCTACACGCCGGAGGAGTACGCGGCAGAGGCGCGTCGGGCGGTCGACGAGGGCGCCTCACAGCTCCACATCCACGCCCGCAGGCCGGATGGCACGCCCTCCTACGAGGTCGAGAACTTCCGCGCGATCACCGAGGCGATCCTGGCCGAGGTCGGCGACGTGATCGTCAACTACTCGACCGGCGCGATCGGCATCCCGATCGAGAAGCGCCTCGAGTACCTGCGTGAGCTGAAGCCCGATGTCGCCGCGCTCAACATGAGCTCGATGAACTACGCCAAGTACAGCTCCCGGCGCAAGGACTTTGTCTTCAAGTCCGTCTTCGAGAACAGCTTCGACACGATCATCGAGTTCCTCACCGCGATGAAGGAGCTAGGGATCAAGCCGGAGCATGAGTGCTTCGATGCCGGTCACGTCGCCAACCTCGATCCGCTGATCGACATGGGCCTGCTCGACAGGACGCCGCTGCAGATCTCGCTGGTGATGGGGGTCAACGGCGGCATCCGGCCCAACGCCCGCAACGTCGCCTTCATGGCCGAGCAGATCCCAGGCGGGGCTGAAGGCGAGAACCAGTGGCAGACGATCGGCATCTCACGCGATCAGTGGAAACTGCTCGGCGCGGCGCTGGTGCTGGGCGGCAACGTCCGCGCCGGGGTCGAGGACAACCTCTACCTGCCAAACGGCGAGATGTGCCGCTCCAACGGCGACCTGATCGCCAAGGCGCGGCAGATGGCCGAAGACGTCGGCCGCAAGGTTGCCAGCGTCGGCGAGGCGCGCGAGCTGCTTGGAGTGCCGAAGCGTGAGCGCTCTGCCGCTTAGCGACGTCAAGGTCCTCGATTTGACCCGACTGCTGCCGGGGGGCTTCTGCTCGCTTCTGCTCGCCGACCTCGGCGCCGACGTGCTCAAGGTCGAGGACACCGGCATGGGCGACTACATCCGCTGGGCGCCCCCCTACTACGGCACCGACGAGCAGCAGGAGCTGGGCACGCGCTCGGCGCTCTACCTCTCCCTCAACCGCGGCAAGCGCTCGGTGCGTCTCGACCTGAAGGCCGAGAAGGGGAGGGAGGCGCTGCTGCGCCTGGTCGAGCGCTACGACGTCGTCCTCGACGGCTTCCGCCCCGGCGTCCTCGACCGGCTCGGCGTCGGCTACCAGCGGATGCGCGAGGCCAATCCGGGCATCGTCTTCTGCGCGATCACCGGCTACGGACAGGACGGTCCCTACACACAGCGCGCCGGCCACGACATGAACTACCTCGGCCTCGTCGGCCTGCTCGGACTGACTGGCGCCAAGGACGGCCCGCCTGTGCAGTCCGGCGGCCAGATTGCCGACCTCGGCGGCGGCGCCCTGATGGCGGCCTTCGGCGTGCTGGCGGCCCTGCACGAGCGGCGACGCTCCGGCGAAGGGCAGCTGGTCGACGTCTCGATGGCCGACGGCGCCCTCTCCTGGCTGGCAATGGTCGCCGGCCGCTACTTTTGCGACGGCGAGGTTCCGCAGCGCGGCGAGCAGCAGCTCGCCGGCGGGCTGCTCTGCTACCTGCCCTACGAGGCAAGCGACGGCTGGATCACCTGTGGCGCCCTGGAGCCGAAGTTCTGGGTCGCCTTCTGCAACGGGGTCGAGCGTCCCGACCTGATCGAGTCCCAGTTCGACGCACCGGGCTCTGAGGCATGGCAGGCCGTCGCCGAGGTCTTCCGCGCTCGCACGCGCAAGGAGTGGAAGGCTTTCAACGATGAGCACGATTGCTGCATCGAGCCGGTGCTCGACGTCGACGAGGCGCTCGACTCCGAGCTGGTGCGCGCCCGCCAGATGGTGGTCGAGATGGAGCAACCCGAGCTGGGCACCGTGCGCCAGCTCGGCGCCCCGGTGAAGATGAGCCGCACTCCCGCCGACCCCACTCGGCCGGCCCCGGCCTTCGGTGAGCACACCGGCGAGGTGCTGGCCGAGGCCGGCTACTCGGCCGAGGAAATCGCGGCGATTGTGGAGTCGGGCGTGGCGGCCGGGCCCGGCGCCGACGCGGCGACCACCTTCCGCGCATGAGCGCCAACGGCGCCAACGGCGAGCTGCTGCGCATGGGGGAGTTGGCCCAGGCCTCCGGCGTGCCGGCGGCGACGATCAAGCACTACCTGCGCGAGGGTCTGCTCCCAGAGCCGGTCAAGACGAGCCGCAACATGGCCTACTACCCGCCCGAGTTCGTCGACCGGATCAAGTTGATCAAGCAGCTTCAGGAGGAGCGTTTCATGCCCCTGCGCGCGATCAAGTCGGTGCTCGACGAGGACCCTGAGCGGGCCCGCGCCCTGGTCGAGCTCGAGGACCGCATCCTCGACCGCGCCCTGGCGGGAGAGCGCACCCGCACCAGCGCCGCCGAGGTGCGCGAGCGCTACGGCGTCCCCAAGGAGGTCCTCGACCGGCTCGAGGAGCTCGAGATCCTCAGCCCCAACAGCCGCGGCTACTCACCCTCGGACATCAAGATCATCGAGGCGATCAGCCGCTTTCGCGCCGGCGGCTACGACGAGCAGATCGGCTTCACCGTCTACGACACCCTGCGTTACAAAACCGCCCTCGAAAACCTGGTCCGCGAGGAGGTCGAGATGGTCATGGACCGTCTTGCCGAGGAGGTTCCGCCCGAGCGCGTGGTTGAGATGCTCCAAGCCGGCGCCCAGCCTCTGCAGGACCTGATCGCCGCTCTCCACACCAAGCTGCTCGTCGCCGAGTTGGAGCGCCACCGGGCGCATCGTGACTAGCCCGAGTGCCCACGATCCCCAACTCGCCAGCTAAAACATTTCGGTGAAACCACCTACGCGCGGCCGAAGGCGAGTGCCTCGCGTTCCTCTTCGACCGCCGCGAGCGTCGTCATCGCGCCGGTCTCCTTGGCGACGGTTGCGGCTTCGTCGAGTAGGGCACTGACATCGGTCTCGCCCGCCGCAGCTCTCGCGCGCGCGACGGCGAGGATCGCCAGCGGCAGCGACCAGAGCATGCCGCGCTCGCGCGCTATCGCGGTCGCCTCGAGGGCGAGCTCGATCGCTTCATCGGTGCGGCCGACACCCGCCAGCGCCTGCGCTCGGAGCGCCGCCCGCCAGGCCTCCATCTCACCTCCGTTGCCCATCGCCTCGCGGTAGAGGCGCTCGGCGACTTCCAGCGAGTCGAGCGCGGCTGCCGGGTCCTCGGCGGCGAGCTGCACGGCGCCCAGGTTGGCGAGCGCCAGGCTGCGCGAAAAGACGTCACCGAGTCGCTCCGTCTCTTCGCAGTTGCGCTGCGCCAAGCTGAGCGCTGCATCGATTTCGTCGCGCATGGCGAGCATCAGCGAGAGGTTGCTGCGGGTCCAGCTGATCGTCTCGGGATCGTCGTCCTCTCGGGCGAGACGAAGGCCTTCGTCGAAGAGTGCCTCCGCCTCCTCCAGCCGTCCCCGCTCGCGTTCCGCCAAGCCCTTGCCCATCGTCGCCCAGGCGATTGGGCTGCCGACGACGATGCCGGCTCCGACGCTGCGGTCGCCATCGGCAAGCGCGAGAACGCGATCGAGCTCTCGCTCGAAGCCGTCGAAGTCGCCGACGCAGAGGAATGCATACGCGCAGGCGGCTCGCATCGCCACCCGCAGGTGAAGATCGCCCGATTCGTCGGCCAGCCGATTCGTCTCCTCGACGGCCGCGAGCCACGTCGTCGCCTCGTGTCGCATTCCCGGGCGCGCCGCGGTCGAGAGCCGCAGAAGCGCGAGCGAGTGCAGGTCGCCGGTGCGCGTTGCGATTGCCTCAGCCTCGGCAATCAGGCGCCGCTCCTCGGCTTCGTCCATGCCGAGCCGCCAGGCGTACTGAAGTTGCAGCAGGCGGGAGGAGACAGCCAGCGATGCGGTCTCCTCGTTCTCGTCGAGCCCCTCGACCAGCTCCATCACCTTGCGCCAAAGTCGCTGCGCCTCGAGCGGCTGGCTGTTGCCGACCCAATAGGCGGCCCGTGCCGACCAGCGTGCCGCTTCCAGACGCTCGCCGCCCTGCTCCATGTGGTGCGCAAAGAGAGCTGCCAGCTCATCGAGACGCTCCGGCTCGAGCTCGATCATCGTTCGTGCCGTGTTGGCGTGGGTCTCCGCTCGCCGCTCCGCTAGCTGCGTGCCATAGGCGACCTCGCGCGTCAGCTGGTGGCGAAAGGCGAGCACCCGTTCGGGATAGAGCTCCGCTTCGTAGAGGAAGCCACTGTCGACCAAATCGCAGAGCGCCGCATCGAGCTGCGACTCATCCAGGCCGGCGATTGGCCCAAGCGCTCTCGCGCCCACCTCCTTTCCCACCACCGAGGCGGCCTGCAAAAGCTGCTTCGTGGTCGGGTCGAGACGATCGATGCGCGCCGCGAGCACCGCTTGCACGGTTGCCGGAACACCGGCATCCTCGACCGGGCGCACCAGGCGATATGCGCCACGCTCTCCCTCGAGATGACCTGCCTCGACAAGCTCGCGGACGATCTCCTCGATGAAGAACGGATTGCCGGAGGTGCGTGCGTGGATCGGCTCCTCGAGGCCGTCGAGTGAGGGATCTTCCCCAGCGAGATCGCCGAGCAGCTTCTTGGTGTCGCTCGGGCTGAGCGGCTCCAAGCGGATGCCGCGGTAGATCGGTGCACCTTCCCAGTCGAGGGAGAATTCGGGTCGGAAGTTGACCACGGCCAGCGTACGGGTCCCCTCCAGCGCGGCAACCATCTCGGTCAGCAGCACCTCGCTGCCTGCGTCGATCCAGTGCAGATCCTCGATCACGAGCACCACCGTGTGACGTCGTCGGGGGGCGTTGATCAGATTGCAGACGATCCGGCCCAGGGCACGCTGGCGCGCCTCCGGGCTCATCTGTGCCACCGGCCGATCGGGATCGGGCACGCCGAGGAAGTCGAAGAGAAGCGGCAGGTCGTCGGCGAACTCAGGATCGAGCAGCAGCGTGCGGCCGGCGATCTTCTCGCGAGTAAGGCGCTCGGGCTCACGCTCCTCGATGCCGAAATAGGCACGCAGCATCTGCAGGACCGGCATCAATGGAATCGATCGCCCATGCGCTTGCGCCTGGGCCTCGAAGACCTCCAGACCGCGCTCCCGACAGCGCTCGGCGAACTCGTGGCTGAGACGACTCTTCCCGATGCCGGCCTCGGCGGAGATCCCCACCACGGCGCCCTGGCCGGCGTCGGCGCGCGCCAGGCTCTCCTCGAGGAGAGCCATCTCCTCATCGCGGCCGACGAAGCCGGAGAAACCACGCGCTCGGGAGATGTCGAGTCGCGAGCGAGCTGCGCCGACGCCAGCCAGCTCGAAGACGCGAACCGGGGCGCTCGCCCCCTTGATCTCGAACTCTCCAAGGTCCACCAGGTCCATAAAACCCCGCGCCAGCTCCGCAGTGGCCTCGGTCAGGTAGGCCTTGCCGGGTGCGGCCAGCGCCTCCATGCGCTGTGCCAGCCCGACTGTGTGGCCGATCGCTGTGTACTCCCCGTTGCCGGTGGCGCCGATCGCGCCAGCGACGACCTCACCGGAATTGATGCCGATCCGGGTCGAGAAGTTGAGCCCGGGGCCGCGACGCAGCTCCGCGGCGTACTCGGAGACGTCGTCGAGCATCTGCAGGGCTGCATAGCACGCCCTCCGCGCATGGTCCTCATGGGCGACCGGCGCTCCGAAGACGGCCATGATCCCGTCGCCGGTGAACTTGTCCACCGTGCCCTCGAAGCGCTCGACGGCACTGGCAAGGATCGCGAAGAAGCGCTGCATGATCTTGCGCCACTCCTCGGGATCCTGCCGCTCGGCAAGGTCCATCGAGCCGCTCACGTCGGCGAAGAGCACACTCACCAGCTTGCGCTCGCCGTCGTCCTTGCCTAGGTCGGGCATGGAGCCCAAGATTACGCTCGTTGCCAGCTCGTCTCCCAAAGCAGCCCCATTCCTCTCGCAATGCAAAGAGAAATACGACCGCTGTAGCCTGAGCCGGTGCGCTCGGCGTTGGTCACTGGCTCATCCACCGGGATCGGCAGGGCCACCGCGTTGCGGCTCGACCGGGCAGGCTGGCGGGTCTTTGCCGGCGTGCGCCGCGAGACGGATGCGGCGTCGCTGCGAGCGCAGGCCTCGGAGCGTCTAACTCCGGTAATGCTCGAGATCACGGAACCCGCAGCGATCGGCGCAGCGGCGGAGCTGCTCGCCGTCGAGCTCGAGGGCCGCGGCCTCGACGGCCTCGTCAACAACGCTGGAATCGCGGTTCTCGGTCCGCTGGAGACGATCCCGATCGACGACCTGCGCAACCAGCTCGAGGTCAACCTCGTCTCGCAGGTGTCGGTGACCCAGGCGCTGCTGCCGCTGATCCGGCGCGCCCAGGGTCGCATCGTCTTCGTCAGCTCGATCGGCGGGCGCATGGCGTTGCCCTTCGGCGGCCCCTACCACGCCTCCAAGTACGGCGTCGAGGCCGTGGCCGACTGCTTCCGCCAGGAGCTGCGGCCGTGGCGAATCGAGGTAGCGGTGATCGAGCCCGGTTCGATCGACACGCCGATTTGGGAGCGTGGCGAGCGCCTCGCCGACGAGGTGTCCGAGCGCGCCCCGGACACGCAGGAACAGCTCTATGGCGAAACGATCGAGCGCTTCCGGGTTGCGGCGAAGCGCACCGCCGAGCGCGGCGTTGCCCCAGAGAAGGTCGCGCGCGCGATTGCGGCTGCGCTCGTTTCTGACCGTCCCCGCACCCGCTACCTGGTCGGGGCCGACGCACGGGGTCAAGCTCTGCTGCGCAGCCTGTTGCCCGACCGCCTGATGGACCGCGCCGTGGCTCGCGTCATGCGAATTTGACGCGAACGCCAAGCGGCCGTCAGGGGCGGCCGCTTGGCTGGAGTCGAACAGCTAAGAAGAAATCACGATTGGGTCAGGTAAGGCCAGTTTGTATAAGGCGTCGAATTTGGTTTCTTCTGGACAGAAGCCTTGGCCTTCCAAGGGCACTTCGTTTGCATGGAACGTGGCTAAGGTTTCGCCATTCGGCGATCCTAAGGCGTCCAGGACCGGTAACCCGCCATATACGCAATGAATGAAAGCTCCTGGGCAGCTCACTAATATGAGCGTATCGTGGAACTGCAAGGTTCCTTTATTTGCTTCTGTTCTTAACAGTAACGGTAAGCCGATTTCGTTGGACTGAACCACGCAGGGATCTTCATTTTCCGTTAAGCAGTCTTCGGTAAAGGTCAGCAATTGAAGATGAATCGTCAGGGGATTGCCTAACCCTAAATTGAAGCCTAAAAGCTGCGATTTTTTGCAAGTGATATCTACTTCGCTGGTTAAGAATCGCGGATCTTCAGCCACCGCGGCGATGTGTCCTACATACACGCTCGCTGCTTCGCAGGGGTTTTCGAATTTTTCGCACAGGGCAGTGGTTCCGGCGGTCGCCGACGAGGCTGCTGTCAACGCAATCGCAATCGCTGCCAGCGTCAGCGCTGCAGCACCGGTTTTTCTGAGGGTCATTTGAGTTCTCCTTGTCGTGGTCCGACTGGCTAGGACCTTTGGAATCACCCTATGCTCGCATGATCAATAAAGCTAGAGCGATCAAGAGGGTGAGAAGGAGGGATCCGCCATACGCGCAGGCGCTCCCAGCTTCGACCGGGCACCTATACTTGCTGCCTGATTGACTGGTCAGTCAACCAACCTGCAGAGGCACTCTTGCGCGCAGCGGTGATACAGCTCAACTCGACTGGGGACAGGGACCGCAACCTCGAGGCGGCCGAGCGGCTCGTACGGGCGGCGGGGGGTGCCGGCGCCGAGCTCGTGGCGCTGCCGGAGAAGTGGAATCTGCTGGCTGCCGGTGAGGATCTGTTGGCCGGCGCCGAGCCCCTCGACGGGCCGACGCTGACAGCCGCTCGAGCCTGGGCAGCCGAGCTGGGCATCCACCTGCTGGCCGGCAGCATTTCCGAGCAGCATGCCGACGGCAAGGCTTTCAACACCTCGGTCTTGATCGGTCCCGACGGCGGGGACCTGGCCGTCTACCGCAAGATCCACATGTTCGACGTCGACGTGGGGGGCGTCTCCTATCGCGAGTCCGACCATGAGCAGCCCGGCGAAGAGATCGTCACCGCGCGACTCGCGGGGGCCACCCTGGGGTTGAGCGTCTGCTACGACCTGCGCTTTCCGGAGCTGTATCGGATCCTCGCCCTGCGCGGCGCCCAAATCCTCGCCATCCCGTCTGCCTTCACAGCTGCTACCGGCCGCGACCACTGGGAGGTGCTGCTGCGGGCGCGGGCGATCGAGAGTCAGGCCTTCGTCCTCGCCCCCAATCAGGTCGGCGAGGCGCCCCCGCATTTCGCCTCCCACGGACGCTCGGCGATCGTCGATCCCTGGGGTGTCGTCCTTGCGATGGCGCCCGACGAGGAGTGCTTCGCCATCGCAGAGCTCGACTTTGCGATCCTCGAGCGCGTCCGCGAATCGTTGCCTTCGTTGGCCAACCGCCGACCGCGTGCCTACTCCTGGCCGCAGCTCACGGAGGTGCATGCCTGATGGCCAAGGCGCCCGCCCCCGCAATCGATAAGCGCCGCCAGATCCTCGATGCGGCGATCCGCGTCTTCGCCCGGCAGGGCTTCCACTCGACCCGCGTCTCGGACATCGCCGACGAGGCGGGCGTTGCCTACGGCCTCGTCTACCACTACTTCAAGTCGAAGGACGAGGTCCTCAACGAGCTCTTCAGCGAGCGTTGGTCACTGTTGCTGGCGGCGATCGAGGAGGCCGACAGTGGAGGCGGCTCGCCACGCTCCAAGCTCGAGGCGGTGGCCGGCTTCATCTTCGACTCCTACCGCCACGATCCCGAGCTGATGAAGGTGATCATCGTCGAGGTCACCCGCGCGGCAAATTCCTTCGGTCGTACCCATCTGACCGAGATCCGCCGCGCCTATGACTCGATCGCCAAGATCGTCGCCGAGGGCCAGGAGGCGGGTGACTTTCGCCGCGACATCGATCCGACATTTGCCTCGATGTCCTTCTACGGCGCCGTCGAGCAGTTGCTTTCCGGCTGGATCTTCGAGGTCATCCCAGCCTCCGACACCGACTTCGACCAAGCGAAGACCCTGTTGGTGGCGACCATCTGCGACGGACTGGAGCCGCGGTGAGCGGGATGGGCGAGGCTTCCCACCCGCCGCCCGCGAAGCTGGTTTACTGCGGGTTTCCCGAGGGAAGGTTCCAGCCACGTGGATAACGAGATAGTCAAGCGACTCGTCTGGAGCGGCCTGCTGGCTGCCAGTGGCGCCCTGGCGAGCATCGTGGCGACGCGCCTCTCGGGCATCGTCTTCCGACGCATCTACAACGAGGACCCACCTGATTAGCGTGGCCGACGACGCACCAACACCACCGCTGCCGCCTTCGCCACAGGACGAGCGCTCGGTCAGCGAGCTGGTCTTCGACGTGGCCGAGAAGGGCTCCTCGCTGGTGCGCGAGGAGATCGAGCTGGCCAAGGCTGAGATCTCCGAAAAAGTCGGCAAGATCCTGCGCGGATCTGTTGTCGGGATTGCGGCCGGCGTCTTCGCCTTCCTCGCCCTGATTCTGGTCATGGAGGGCGTTGCCTGGCTGCTTGCCGAAGAGGTCTTCGATGGCAACGCATG
>DATNHC010000105.1:0-14728 GCA_035605155.1 Solirubrobacterales bacterium | reverse complement strand
ACCGTCGTCCAGTAGGTGGCGACGCGAGGCTCGAAGACCAGCGGCTCGAAGGCCGTCACCGCTGGGTGGCAGCTGAGCAGCCAGGCGAGCCACTTCGAACCGCTGCGCCCGATCGTCGTCAGCATCACCGGGTTGAGCCCGGGAGCACGGGGGACGGAGAGCCGCCTGCGGCTGCCGCGAATCGTCGCAATTGGTTCGCGCTGGTCGCCGCGCAGGCGGGCGAGGACGGTGAGCTCGAACTCGGGTTCCAGCTCGATCGCCTTGATCAGCAGGTCGAAGCCGCTTTGCTCTGCCCCCTCGCTGGAGGCAAAGGACGCGGCCACGTCGGGTCTCGGCCGGTCGGCCGAGACCTCGGCGACGAGGCGCTCGCCGTCGAGGATCTGGACGGCCTCGACCTCGGCGTCCGCGCCGATCGCCCATCCGCGCAGCCCGAATGTGTAGGTGTCGGACGTCGAGCCGGGCCGCGGCCTGTCCAGCGAGGCTCCGAGCAGCCCCCGCGCCAGCGGGTGCCGCTCGACGTCTTGGATCTTGACGAGGTCCATGGCTGCCTCCTCAGTCGCCGGCGCCGGCGACGGTCGCGTTCGGATCGAATTCCGCCATCGTCTGCTCGATCCGCTCCCCGAGGAGGGCGGTATGGAGCCACATGTTGTACTCGCTGGGGACGCGGCGGACGCCGGGCAGGTACGACTGTCCCTCCAGGTGGTAGAGCTCGACCGTCGGTAGGTACCAGTTGCTGCCGCCGGCGGCCGCCAGCCGCAGGCAGAGCTCGGAGTCCTCGTAGTCGCCCTGGACGTAGTGCAGCGGAAGCCCGCCCACCTCCTCGTAGTCCTTGCGCTCGATCAGCATGCAGGCTCCCGTTACCGCGGGGACGGCCCGAGCGACATTGGCTGGCCCGAAGCTGCGGTGCATCCCCTTGAAGCAGTGCGCGTTCTCCCAGACCTCCGAGGCAGCGGGCCGGTGGAAGTAGAGGCCGGCGTGCTGCAGCGAGTCGTCCTCGTAGAGCAGCTTCGGGGCGAGCGCGCCGATCCCATCGACCCGATCGTGGAACTCGATCATCTCGCCCAGCCATCCCGGCCGGTCCGGGATCACGTCGGAGTTGAGCAGGAGCAGCCGCTTCGCCCGGGCGAGTGCGATCCCATGGCCGTTGGCGGCGGCGTAGCCAGCGCCGGCCGTGAGGTTGACCACGCGGAAGGGGACTCGGTGCAGGGCGAAGAGCTCCCGCGCCAGGCGTTGCAGCTCCTCGGTCTGCTCGGTCGAGTCGAGCACGTAGACGACGTCGGCGCCGGAGAGCTCGGGGTCGCGGGAGAAGTGGAGCAGCTGGTGCTCGAGGAAATCGAGCCGTTTGTAGAGCGGCACGACAACCGAGACGGCGGCCTTGCGCGGCGGCACGCCGTAGATGTCGACCGACTCGACCTTCGACTCGGCGACGATCCTCTCTTGCAGCCTGGTCAGGGCATGACGCCCGTGGTCCTCGGCCAGGGGGCCGCCGATCCGCCCGCGGCTGCCGAGCTCGCCGAGGATCGCCGAGCGGACCGCGTTCGCGTCGTGCATGACGGCCGGGCACTGCACCTCGACCTGGAGCCCATCGCCGGTATGCAGCTCGGCGACCCAGCCGGCCGCGAGGGCGCTGGGGGCGGGCACCTGGAAATAGGCGGTGAAGCCATGGTCTGCGGTGCGGTCCGCGCCGCGGCCGGCGTAGAACTGGACGACGTCGGGACGTGGAGCGCGGAAGGCGACCGGGGTGATGTCGACCCGCCCGCCCTCCGGGGAGACGAGCACCACCTCGCAGCGGCCGTCCTCGTCGTGCGCCCAGCCGTTCACCCAGAAGGAGGTGTCGTCGACGGCGAGGATGCGTTCCACCGCCAGGCCGGCGGGATGCTCCTCGCTGACCACGCAGCGAGGCAGCCGCTCGCGCAGCACCTCGCGGATTCCGTAGAGCGAGGCGCTCAGCTCGAAGGAGGCCCTTCCCTGGAGCGAGGCGAGGTCGGCAAGCTTGGCGAGGATCGCCTCCCGGGTCTCCCGGTCGAGCGGCGCCAGCTTCTCGCGGAGCAGGCTCTTCAGATCCGTGAGCTCGACGCCCTCGATCTCGCCAACGTCGACGACGTCGACCTCGATCGACGACTCTGCCAGGCCCAGTGCCGAGGGCTCACGCTCGGTGACCAGGATCGCCAGCTCCGAGCTGAGCTTCGCAGCGCGCGGCATCGTGGCGTCGGTGAGCTCGACCGCGGTGCCTCTTTCCAGCGTCCCCTCAGGCATTTGCGAGCACCCCCGCCCGCCGCTCGATCAAGCGCTGGTAGGTCTGCAGCAACCGATCGCCGTGGACTTCCATCGAGTGGGGCTCGACGATGTTGTCGCGCAACGAGCGCCAAAGCCGCGGGCCATCCACCGCTGTCTCGATCGTCTGGGCCAGGCTGCGGGAGTCGCCGACCCTGAAGTGGATGCCGTCGATGCCGTCGCGGACTTTCTCCGCCATGCCGCCGACGTCGCTGCAGATCACCGGCCGTCGGTGGAAGAAGGCCTCCTGGATCACCAGCGGCGAGTTCTCCCACCACACCGACGGGACGAGGACCCAGTGCAGGTCGGACATCAGGCTGGGCAGCTGAGCGTGATCGTAGGGGCCGCGGAAGGTCACCCGACTGCGGATCGCGTCGTGCATCGCCGCGAACTCCTCGCGAAACTCCTCGCTCTGCAGCTCGAGGTTCGCGCCGTGCAGCCAGAGATGGGCGTCGACCTCCTCGTCGAGCAGCGCCATCGCCTCGAGCATCACCTTTGCGCCCTTGAACTGGCTGAGCTGGCCGAAGAAGCCGATGTTGGTCGGCGACTTCGCGTCTCTCGGATCGCGAGCGCGGATCGCCGGCGGACGCCTGCCGTACTCCTCGACTTCGATCCGCTCCGGCTCGATCCCCCAATGGACGTACTTGTCCATCAGCTGCCGGCTCGGCGCGATGAACCGGTCGACGTTCTCGAACTGCGCCTTGACGAAACGCTGGCGCAGGAAGAACGATTGCTCGCTGATCTCGGGAAAGCATTCGTGGCATCGCCGCGGCGATGCTTCGTCGCAGAGGGCAGAGTCGAAGCTGCGCACCATCTGGCCGTCGCGGTGGCAGATCGGCAGGAACTCGTGCAGTGTGTAGACGATCGCCGTTTCGGGAAGCACCCGGCGGATCTGTCCCAGCAGGTCGAGCCCGATGAAGTGCGTGTGCTGGACGTGGACGACGTCGGGGCGGTGGGCGAGCAGGAAGTCGGTCAGGTGGCGTGAGTAGAGCGACTTGTCGCGCGAGGTGAGGGTGAAGAAGTCGAAATCCTGCGTCTCGGTGAAGACGAAGTACTGGTTCGGGTCCCCGTTGACGGCGCTGAACGGGGTGCCGGGATGGGCGGTCCGCCGGTGGGCGACGTTGGAGCCGATCCGCGCCAGCAGCAGCGGCTCCACCCCGGGTCGCTCCTGCATCTCCTCGTACAGCTCCAGGGCGTAGGCCTCGGCGCCACCGGGGTGCAGGGTCGGATGGTTATGGGAGACGTAGAGGATCCGCAGCGAGTCGCCGCTGGCGGGGGTGCGCGGCCTCTCGGCCGGTTCGGCAACGGGATTCATGCGGCCTCCATCTGTCGGGTGATCTCGAAGACACGGCACAGGTGCCGCTGGTCTGCGACCTTGCGAAGCTCGCGATCGAGCTGCTCCTCCAGCCAGGCGTGGCTCCGCAGCCAGTGATCGCAGGAGCGCGGCACGACCAGGTATCGCGCCTCGACTGCGGCGCCCAGGCCGAGGTCTTCGAGCAGGTCGCCGCGGGACTCGGGCTCCTCTGCCAGCGGAAGGGCGGAGGCGTGCAGAGGCGCCAGGGCGGCGGCGAGGCCGCCCTCGGCCTCGAGCACCACCAGCTCGCACTCGGCTGGGAAGAGGCGTTCGAGGTAATCGCGGATCTGATCGGGACCGGCCTGCGGCTTGGCGGCGATCGGGGCCCTCGACACGACCTCCTGCCGGGGTCCGAGCGCATAGACCATGCAGACTCCGGCTATGTCGGCAGCCAGCTCCGCCCGATCGACTAGGTGCTGGGCAAGCTCCTCGTAGAAGTCGAGCCACCAGCGCGCCGTCGCCGGAATCACCAGGTACTCGGCACCGGCCCGGCGCAGCGCCTCCAGCTCCCTCGTTGCCTCAACGCCGTCGGCCGGGTGATGGCCGGCGTAGCCGCCGTCGCCGGCCTGTGGGAAATGGGCGGCGCTCACGCCCGGAAGGTCGAGCAGCGCCTCGTCGCCCTTGCTGACCACGAGCACCGAGGCGCCCCCGGGCAGGGCGGCGGCGACCGCCTCCCGCACCGCTGCAACCAGCTCGGCGTATTCGTCGGCGCCGAGGCAGCCGTTCCCAGCGGCCGTCATGCCGGCACCCCGTGGGAGGCGCCGAGAGGCTCGCCGAGGCGGAAGACCGTACAGCCGTCGAGCTCACCCGCCGGATAGTTGCTGCGCAGGTGCTCGGCGAAATCGGCGTAGTGCTCGAGCCACCAGTACGAGGTCGCCGGCAGCACCAGATACTGGGCGCCGCCGCGGCGCAGCGCCTCCAGGTGGGCGACCGCCTCCTCGCTGTCGCGCGGATGGTGCCCGAGATAGCCACCGTCGGCGTCCTGCGGGAAGTGGCCGCCGGCGCGGCCGTTGTCGAGCCGGACAAGGTCGCGGTCGCCGCGGCTGACGACGAGGACGGAGGCGCCGGCCGGAACGGCCTCGTCAACTGAGGCCCGAATCCGCTCGACCAGACGCCGGTACCCGAGGCGAGGGTTGGCGGCAAAGGAGTCCTCGCCGTTGGCCTCCCCGGATTCCGCCTCTTCCCGCGCCAGGCGCTCCTGCAGCCCCCGCACCTCCGCCTCGAGGCGGTTCGCCTCCCGCAGGAACTCGCGCCGCCCGGAGTCCGAGCTCCCCGGCTGCGATCGCTCCGGCACCGCTGGCAGGAAGCGCTCGCCGCGGCGGCGGTCGGCGGCGGCCGTCAGCCGCACCACCTCGGCGAGCAGATCGGAGACCTGCCGCGCGTAGGTCTCGAGCAGGCGCTCGACCTCGGGCTCGCGACCGCTGTCGACCGTCGCCAGGCGGGGGGAGATCGAGAGTCGCAACGGGTAGGAGTCCGCATACTCGAGCTCCAGCAGGCCGTCTTCCGCATAGATCGTGAGGTCGTCGCGCCGGACCCGATCGCGCCAGCGCTCGCGGTAGAGCTCGACGCTGCGCTCGAACCGCCCCAGCCGGCCACGCGACACCGACTCCATATGGGTGACCACGGCCTCGTGGCAGTAGTGGACCTCGCCGCCGGCCTCGCCGAGACGAAGGCAGAGGTCGACGTCCTCGAGCGAGTTGAGGAAGCCGACGTCGAAGCCGCCGGCCAGCTCGAACGCCGCCCGGTCGACGAGCATGCAGGCTCCCGTCACCGCCTGCAGCCGCCGCGAGCGGTTGACAGCGGGGTGCTCGGCGGGCAGCCCCGCGTAGAGGTTGTGCGGGTATCCGTCCTGGCCGATGACGACGCCAGCGTGCTGCACGTCCCCGGTCGGGTAGAGGAGCTTCGCTCCGACCGCAGCGGCGGCCGGGTGGCGCTCCGCGTAGGCGCGCAGCGTTGCAAGCCAACCCGGCTGCGGCTCGGTGTCGTTGTTGAGAAAGAGCAGCGCCTCGCCTCGCGCCGCGGCCGCCCCGGCGTTGCAGGCCTGAGCGTAGCCGACGTTCTGGTCCATCCTCAGCGCCCGGATCGAGTCGCCGTAGGAGGCCAGCAGCTCGGGCGTGGCGTCGGTGGAGGCGTCGTCGACGACGATCAGCTCCCGGCCGGTCGCCGATTCGCAGAGCAGGGCATCCAGGCAGGCGCGGGTCAGCTGGGCGCGACCGTGGACCGGGATGACGATCGAGATCGAGCCGCTCATGCCACTGCCTCCTTCAGCCGGTAGATGGCAAGCGCCGGCTCGTCGAGACCGACCGCCTGGTAGCGGGAATCGAGGTGCTCGCGGAAGCCCTCGTAGTAGCTCAGCCACCAGCGATAGGTCGGCGGCACCACCAGGTACTCCGCCCCGCCGTCGCGCAGCGCCTCGAGGTGACCGATCGCCTCAGCGCTGTCGGCCGGATAGTGGCCCGCCCAGCCACCGCCGGCGGCCTGCGGGAAGTGGACAGCGCGGCGACCGTTGAGCTGAAGCAACGCCTCGTCGCCGCGGCTGACCACGAGCACGGTGGCGTCGGGCGGCACCGCCGTCTTGACCGCCTCCCGCAGCTGCTCGGCCTCGCGCTCGTAGCGGGGGTTGGGCCGGCGGTCGTAGGGCTGCCACGAGCGCCCCCACTTCTCTGCGTAGCGTCGCTGGTTCTCGCGCAGGATGCGGGCGTACTCGCCATCGGCGACGAGCCGGCCGAAGGAGGCCTCGCCGAAGTGGTGAACGATGACGTCCTCGACGCAGCGCAGCTGGTATCCCGCCTCCCGCGCCCGCTCGGAGTAGTCGTCGTCCTCGAGCAGGCCGACCTCGTAGCGCTCGTCGAGCGGCCCGAGGCGGAGGTGGGTCTGGCGGCGCATCGCCAAGCAGAACATCGCCGCTGTGCGCACCTCCAGCCACTCGCCGCGGTGCTCCCGGGCTCGGCGCCGGGCGAGCTGCACGAACTCCCCCCAGGTTCGGTAGTGGGTCTCGATCTCCGCCTCGTTGCCGATCCGGTTGGTCACCGGGCCGACCAGGCCGACGCCGGGGTTGGCCAGGTGGCGCAGCAGCCCCCCGAGCCAGCCGGGCGGCACCATCGTGTCGTTGTTGAGCAGCACGAGGTGCTCGGCCCGGGCCAGCGCAAGGCCCTGGTTGCAGGCGGCGGCGAAGCCGAGGTTGCGCCCGTTGAGGATGACCTTGACCCGCGCGTCGCGTCGCGCCAGCGCGGTCAGGTAGCTCGTGGTTCCGTCCTCGGAGCCGTTGTCGACGACGATCAGCTCGAAATCGCCTTCGGTCGAGGCGAGCACGCTCTCGATGCAGAGGCGAGTGAAGACGAGCCCGTCGCGGGTGACGAGGACGATGCTGGCGCTGTCGGAGGCCAGCTCCGGCGGTTGCGGATGGGGCTCGACCAGCCCGGCGCGCGCCGCCTCGACCGTCCCCCGCGCAAGCCTGGTCGGCCGGCGCGACACCGGCTCCAGCTCCATCTCGGTCGGGAATGCGGTTGCGGCGACGCGGCGGCGGCCCGGCGTGGCCGTCGCGATGCCCATCTGATCGAGCAGCGGCCGCAGCACCGCCTCGTGGCCGAAGTGCTCGGTGGCGAGGTCGCGAGCCGCTCGCGCATGGCGCGCGTAGTCGGCGTCGATCGCCGCCACGGCGTCGGCCGCCGCTTCGACGGAATCGAAGGCGAAGAGGCCCTCGCCGACCGGCAGCGCGACCCCGAAGCCGGTGTCCTGGGTGATCACCGGCCGCCCCGAGGCGAGGTAGGTGGCGCTGCGGTCGCTGAACCAGCCGGTCCGCAGGCGCACGTTCTGGTCCTTGGCGACGGTGAACTCCCCCCGCGAAGAGCCGATGTAGTCGCGGTACTCGTCGATGCCGCGCGAGACCTCGAGCCCGTCCCGCACCCGCCACCCGCGCTCGGCGAGCAGCTCGCGCTCGGATGGCAGGCAGCTGCTGAGCGCCAGCTCGAACCGGCGCTCGGTCCGCGCCGGAAGGTCGAGGCACTTGGCGAACTCATGATGCTTGCTCCACGTGTAGCGCTCGCCCTGGAAGGTGACGTCACGCCACTCCTGGCGCCAATTGCCGACGGTCGTGAAGACCTCCGCCCTCTGCGCGGAACGGTCCGGCCAGAGATCCATCATCACCGGCTGACGGGTCGGCAGGAAGCGGAAGCGGTCCTGGCGGGGAAGCCCGCAGTCGGCCTGGCCCCAGTTCTCGGCGAAGGTGAAGAAGGCGCAGTGCGGCTCGAGAAAGTCGATCGTGTCCTGGACGGCGTGGCGAAGCTCGAGCTGGAGCTGGACGGGGTCGGTCTCGAGGTAGACGAGGCGGCCGCTCGCCGCGAGCTCGGGCAGCGGCCGCGTCCCGCCGTGCAGGTTGATCAGCAGCTCGGCTTCGCCGTAGAGCCGCTCGAGCCGGGGCTCGCTCATGCCGAAGCAGCGACCGTCGTCGTGCAGGGCGCGGAAGGCCCAGCGATCGGCGAAGCCGAAGCGGCGCATCGTCGCGTCGATGAACTCGGCAGCGAGCGCCGAGCTGTCGTCGCCGGCGTCCGACATCAGCATCGAGGGCGTGCGGGCGTGCGTCTCGACGTAGTGGACCTCGCAGCCGAGCCGCTCGAGGCCGAGCATGTAGTGCATGTTCTGCCAGACGACGCCCGCCACGGGCATCTTGGTCATCATCCCCAGCAGGACGATCTTCGGGCGGCTCATCGACTTCCCCCGGAGATCTGCGTCCAGGTCAGAGTCTCGCCATCCCGCGGCCGAGCGTCGCCGTTCCCGCGGTCGCCGTTTCCCGCCGCGACCGCGAGCGGCCGGCGGGCGCCGCCCCGCTTGCGTTCGCGCGTCTGGGCCTCGTGAAGCTGGCGATAGACCGTGCCGGTCTCGAGCAGGTCCTCGTGGCAGCCGCGCTCGACGACGCGCCCTCCGCTCATCACCAGGATCTGATCGACGTGGCGGACCGTCGAGAGGCGGTGGGCGATGATGAACGAGGTCCGGCCCTCCATCAGGAGGTCGAGCGCGTCGAGCACAACCGCCTCCGTCTTGGAGTCGATCGAGGAGGTCGGCTCGTCGAGGATCAGGATCGGCGCGTCCTTGAGGAAGGCACGGGCGACGCAGATCCGCTGGCGCTCGCCGCCGGAGATCTTCGAGCCGCGCTCGCCGAGCGCAGTCTCATAGCCGTCCGGAAGGGCACTGATGAAGTCGTGCGCGTTGGCGGCGCGGGCTGCCGCCACCACCTCATCGTCGGAGCCGTCCAGCTTGCCGTAGCGGATGTTGTCGGCGATCGTGCCGGAGAAGAGCAGCGGCTCCTGGAGCACGACGCTGATCTCCTCGCGCAGCGAGCTCAGGGTCAGGTCGCGAATGTCGACGCCGTCGATCGCGATGCGCCCCGATTGCGGATCGTAGAAGCGGATCAGCAGGCTCATCAGCGTGCTCTTGCCGGCCCCGGTGTGGCCGACCACGGCGACCCGTTCCCCGGGCTCGACGTCGAAGGAGATGTCGGTCAGCGTGTGCTTGCGACCCGGATAGGAGAAGCTCAGGCTCTCGGCCCTGATCCCGCCCTTCACTCCCTCGAGCGGGATCGCGCCCTCGCGCTCGACGACTTTCGGCTTCGTGTCGAGCAGGCGCAAGGAGGACTCGAACTGGACCAGCTGCTCGTGGATCGTGCCGATCGTGGTGCTGATCTGCTCGAGCGGCTGGTAGACGGAGGTGATGTAGGCGAGCAGCACGACCAGCTCGCCGATCGAGATCTTGCCCTGGATCACGTGCCAGGCGCCGAGCCCCATCACCAGCGAGATGCCGGCCGCCGAGGCGGTCTGCACCCCGAGCGTGTACAGGCTCTGGCTGACGGTCAGCTTGACCCGCTCGTCGACCGCCGTCTGCCCCTGGGCGCGGAAGCGCGTCTGCTCGTAGTCCTCGCGGCCGAAGGAGACGATCACCCGCAGCATCGCCATTGCCTCGTTGACGATCGAGAGCGAGTCCCACTCCAGTTTCTGCACCCGCTGCAGACGGGGGACGATGCGACGACCGTAGATGTTGAAGGACCAGAAGAGGAAGGGCAGGACGATGAGGGCGAGCAGGGCGATCTGCCAGTCGATGAAGAGGGCGATGACGAGCATTCCGATCAGCGTCAGCAGCGCCTCGGCGATCGGCGGCAGGACCATCACGATCGTCCCCACCGACGCCGCCTGCAGGTTGATCTGGCTCATCAGCGCGCCGGTCTGGCGCTGGTCGTGGAAGGTGAAGGAGAGGCGCTGGGCGTGCTCGAAGAGGTCGCTGCGCAGGTCCAGCACCATGTTCTGCTCCATGCGGGAGCCGAGGTAGTGGTTGAGCACCGTGAACGCGTTGCCGAGGACGATCACCAGGAAGCGGGCGCTGACCATCGCCACGAGGACCACCCAGACGGTCGGGTCCGAGCCGAAGAGGGTGCGGACGATGCCGGTCGACTCGGTGTCGTTGAGAACCTGGTTGAGGATGACGGCGAGAGGCCAGGGCTCGAGCAGGCCCAGGGACGCCGTGAGCACCGTGAGCACGACGACGACGACGAGGGTTCTCCGGTACGGCGCCAGATAGGGCCGGATGCGGGGCAGCACCTTCCACAGGTCCCAGGCCCCGGGCTTCGACCCCGCCGTCCCGGCGCCATCGCCGCCGAGGCGGCTCCTCATCCGCAGCGGTCCCATTCCCGGACTCACGTGCGCACGTCCCCCTCATAGCGCAGCGGCGTTCGCAGCGGGTGCGGGAATCGGCGAACCGGCTCCACCGCGCTCGGCAACGCGCGATCCAGCGTCGCCCATTGCGACTCGATCTCGGCCTGTCGCTCCTCCTCGGCGAGGCGCTCCAGCCCCGTCAGCGCTAGCCGCAGGGCGGTCCCAGTCCCCTCGACCCCGAGGGCGACGAGGATGGCTGCGAGGAGTGCCGCCAGGACGGCCAGGGCGGTCTCGCCCTCGAGCCAGCCGAGCGCCGCAAGCAGGGCCAAGGCGAGGGCGGCGGTCGCCCCGCGGGCCGAGGCCCGGGGCCAGACCCGCACCCGCGTCAGCTGCCGGCCGGCTCCGTGCTCCTCGACGACGGTGCGAAGCTTCACCCCGCCGAGGGGACCTATGCGCAGGACGAGGTCCCAGCGATCGAACGGCCCGCCGCTGCGAACGAAGCCACCGCTCGCGGCGAGGGCCTCCTGGAAGCGCTGGATCCGAGCCCCTGGCTCGCACCAGGATTCGCTCCAGATCTCGACCGTTCGCGGCCGGGGCCAGGTGAGCTGCGGCCGCAGGCGCCGCCGCCAGGGGGAGAGCCCGTTGCGGAGGCGCCCGGCGAGCCGTGCGAATGGCTGCGAGAGGAAGAGGAAGGCGGTCAGCGCGCGACGCCTGAAGGTCTCGCGAGCGCTGCGGCCGGGCATCGGCGGGTGGGCCCGCCAACCCCCGGCCAGCGCACGGGCGACGATCCAGGCGAGCACGGCCAGCAGGGCCGGGGCGGCGAGGAACAGGGGTGACCAGACCAGCCCGAGCGTCGTCAGCATCGTCAGCGGGGCGAGGAGCAAGAGGCCCTCGGGCGCAGCGAGCAACCCCGGCAAGCGGTCCGAGGAGTCGTAGATCGACTGGAAGAGGCCGCTGCCCCAGGTCCCGTAGCGGATCGTCGGGCTCCGCAACGGCGTCGAGGTTGCCGGCGCCTCGTAGATCCGCCCCGCCCAGCGCGAGGAGCCGGTCCGGTTGTAGCGGTCGGGCCACTTGCGCTCGAGCAGCGCCTCAGCCTCGCCATAGCCGTACTGCTGCTTGAGGTAACGCCATACCGAGTCGCGACGACGGTGCATCACCACGGCCCCGGCGCTGAAGCCGAGCGTCATGCCGGCTCGCTGCAGCCGCCAGCAGACGTCGACGTCGTCGCCGGCCGCGTGGAACCGCTCGTCGAAGCCGCCGACCTCTTCCAGCGCCGACTTGCGGAAGGCCATGTTGCAGCCGGGGACGTGCTCGGCCTCTCGGTCGGAGATCAAGACGTGGATCGGGCCGCCGGGCGCAGCCGCGACGCAGGCGGCAACCGGGCCGTCGTCCCTGGGCGGGATGTTCGGCCCGCCGACGCCAGCGTGCCCGTTCGAGCGCAGCGCGGCGGCGACGTAGTGGAGCCAGTCGGCGTCGGGGTAGGCGTCGTCGTCGAGGAAGGCGACGATCTCGCCGCATGCCCGCTCGATTCCGGCGTTGCGCGCGTGGCTGAGGCCGCGGTGCTCGGTCTCGATCACCAAGGCGCCTCGATCGCGGGCGATCTGCGCCGAGCGATCGCGCGAGCCGTCGCAGACGACGATCACCTCGAAGTCGGGATAGCGGAGGTCGCAGAGCCGCTCCAGGCACTCGGGCAGCGTCTTCTCCCCGTTGTGGGTGCAGACGACGACCGAGACCTTCGGCCACGGCCCCTGCGGCCGAAACGGCACCTCGGCGTAGGCGTCGCGCATCGCCCGCAGCGCGGGCTTCGGCCGCCGCTGGCGATCGACCATGCCGAAGTCCCAGTCGGCTATCTCCTGCCCGCCGCGGTGCCACTCGTCGGTCCAGGAGAAGACGAAGACGCCGGCTGCCCCCGTCCCGAAGGCGTGACGCACCTGCCAGCTCACGGCACGCGCCTGGCGTGCGGCGCCATTGCGCCGGCTGTCGAGGCCCACCTCGGTGACCAGCAGCGGACGGTCTGCGGAGAGGTTCTGCAGGCGGGCGAGATAGCTCTCGAACGTCGCCTCGTCCTCGAGGAAGACGTTGAACGCGGTGAGGTCGAGGAAGGGCAGCTCGAGGTACTCGGTCGAGGGATAGCTGACGTAGGTGAAGAGGCCGCCGGGATCGCTTGCTTTCGCCTCCCAGTGGAGCCGTTCGAGGAACCCCTCGACCGCGCGCTTACCGTGCCAGCGAACGATCTCACTCGGGATCTCGTTGCCGATCGCAAAGCAGAGGATCGCCGGGTGCGCCTCGCATTCATGCACCTGCTCGGCCACCCGCGCAGCGATGCGCCGTGGCCGCTCCGCGTCCTCGAGGAAGGCGACGTGCTGCTCCCAAGCCAGCCCGACCATCACGTGCAACCCGATCTCGTGCGCGGCGTCGAGCAACCACAGCGGCGGCGGCACGTAGGTCCGCAGCGCATTGACGCCCGCCTCGGCCATCGCCTCGAAGTCGCCGCGGACGACGTCCGCGGCCGGAAACGAGCAGCCATCGTCGGAATCGAACGTCCCGTAGGTGACGCCGCGCACATGCAGCTTCCCGTCACCGGACAGAATCGAGCGCCCGTGAATCCGGGGCCGGTTCGCTGCCAATTGCGAGAACGAGGGAGTCGTTCGGGCCTGCTCCTCAGGAGATCCCTGCCGGGAATTGACGGAAACTGGGAAGGACTGCCAGGGATCTGGCCGACGACCGGAAAAATCCCCTGATCCTTGTCATCGGCAAAAACCTGCACAGTGCGCTTTTCGGCGCCAAAATCCGACAAACGTCCACAACACGACGAAGCGGTCCGCCAGCGACCGCACGCTCTCGATCTGCGAGCCTGCCGCGGTGACGCTGCTGGTGACGAAGTTCCTCCTCTCCCCGCTCTGCGTGGTCGCCGTCTCCCTGGCCGGTCGCCGCTGGGGGGTGGCCGTCGCCGGGGTGCTCGGCGGGCTACCGGTCGTTGCCGGTCCGATCCTGCTGGTCGAGACCCTCCTCCACGGCCGCGACTTTGGCGCCGACGCTGCCGCTGGCGCCCTCCTCGGGCTCGCTGCCCTGACTGCCTTCGTGGTCGTCTATGGCCGGGTAACGGCGGCAGTCGGGCCTGCACCGAGCTTGCTCTACGGCTGGATTGCGTTCCTGCTCGGTGTGGCGGTCCTGAACCCGATTCAGCCGCCGCTCGCCTTGTCGCTGGCCCTGGCCACCGCGTGCTTCGCGCTCGGCCTTCGGCTGCTGCCGCCCGCGCCCTCACCGCCCTCGTCTGTTGCGCCGCCGCCTTGGTGGGATCTCCCCGGCCGCGCCCTCGCCGCGCTCGCGCTCGTGCTCGCGTTGACCGCCGTCTCCGGCGCCCTCGGCCCCCACCTCAGCGGCCTCCTGGCGCCCTTCCCGATCATCACCAGCGTCCTCGCCGTCTTCACCCACGCCCACGGCGGCGTCGCCCAGGTCCGCGTCCTGCTGCGCAACTTCCTCTTCGGCTTCTACGGCTTCGCCGCCTTCTGCTTCACCCTCGCGGTCGCCCTGCCTGGGCTGGCGACCGCAGCCGCCTTCAGCCTTGCGACGGCGGCAGCGCTCGCCGTGCAGGCGATGACATTCCTCCTGCGCTCGCGCCTCCTGCTCTGTGCGGATCAGGCCGCGCAACCTGGATAAGGCGCTTTGGCCATGCGGCCATTGCCCGTCTGCTGACGGACGTCGAGAATGCGGTCCATGAACGGAGGAATCGAGGTGCGCAGCGCCACCGTCGGCGACGGCGAAGCGATCTGCGCGATCTACAACGCTGCCATTGACGAGCGGAACTCCACGTTCGAGACCACGCTGCGAACTGCTGAGGATTTCGGAACACGAATCGGCGATCCTCGGTTCCCGCTGTTGGTAAGCGTCGCAGGTAACGAGGTGATCGGCTGGGCCGGCCTTGCCCCATACAGCGACCGCCAGTGCTACGCGGGCATCGGCGAGGCAAGCGTCTATGTGGATGCCCCGGCGCGCGGCCGGGGGGTCGGCACCGAGCTGGCCAAAGCGCTCGCCTCAGCAGCTCAAAGGAACGGCTTTCACAAGATGATCGGCAAGCTCTTTACCGACAACGTTGCAAGCATTCGCCTGGTCGAGCGTTGTGGCTTTGACTCAGTCGGCCTGCATCGCCGCCACGGCAAGCTCGACGGCGCCTGGCGAGACGTGCTGGTCGTCGAGCGGCTGCTGCAACCCGAATAGCAGCACCTCGCCCCTCGCTTAGTGCCCGGATCGACTTTGCGCGAGGGCAGCAGATCGGACAGACTGCCGCACGGATGCGCGCGGCCGACGCGTGCTGCGCGCTAGTTCTTCCTCGACAAGTCAAGGGTCAAGCTGGCCCAGGGACCAGCCGGCCGGCACAGCCGGCCGCAAATTGCGAGAAGGCTTGCCCGTCCCGGCGAAGGCCGGTCGGCAGACTGATTAGGCGCCGTCGTGCGGCAGG
>DATNHC010000104.1:0-3252 GCA_035605155.1 Solirubrobacterales bacterium | reverse complement strand
CCCTGCTCACGGCGATCCCCGATGCCGACGAAGACACCCGCGAGCAGCTGCGCCGCGCAGTCATCGGCATCCTCACCGAGCTCCCACCCGGCGACCCAACCGCAATCCAATACCGCCGCCGCCTGGCCACCGCCCTCTACTGACCGGAGCGGGACGAGTTTTCCGTCATATACACGGATAAGTCGTCCCGCCCGGCTCAGTTGACTGAGGGAACATCTGTTCGTATGCGTAGAATCGGCTCGTAGTGGCTGCTTCTGAGCGGATCGTCATATCCGGGGCGCGTGAGCACAACCTCAAGGACGTCGACGTCGAGCTGCCTCGCGACGCGCTGATCGTGATCACCGGGCTCTCGGGCTCGGGCAAGTCGAGCCTCGCCTTCGACACGATCTACGCCGAGGGTCAGCGCCGCTACGTCGAGTCGCTCTCCGCCTACGCGCGCCAGTTCCTCGGCCTGATGGAGAAGCCGGACGTCGACTCGATCGAGGGTCTCTCGCCGGCGATCTCGATCGACCAGAAGACGACCTCGCGCAATCCTCGCTCGACCGTCGGCACGGTGACCGAGATCCACGATTACCTGCGCCTGCTCTGGGCGCGGATCGGCGTGCCGCACTGTCCCGAGTGCGGCGCCGAGATCACCGGCCAGACCCAGGAGCAGATCGTCGACCGCCTGATGACCCTCGAGGAGGGCACCAAATTCATGGTGATGGCCCCCGTGGTCCGAGGTCGCAAGGGCGAGTACGGCAAATTGCTCGAGCAGCTCCGCCTCGAGGGGTACTCGCGCGTCAAGGTCGACGGCGAGCTGCGCCGCCTCGACGAGGAGATCGTCCTCGACAAGAAGTTCAAACACGACCTGGCTGTCGTCGTCGACCGGCTTGTGATGAAGCCCGACCTGCGTCGCCGGCTCTCCGAGTCGGTCGAGGCCGCCGCCGGTCTTGCCGCCGGCCTGGTCGAAGTCGAGATAGTCGACGGAGAGACGCTGCTCTTCTCCGAGCAGTTCGCCTGCCTGGAGTGCGGCACCTCGATTCCCGAGCTGGAGCCACGGATCTTCTCCTTCAACTCGCCGCACGGCGCCTGCGAGCGCTGCCACGGGCTCGGCTTCCAGCGCGTGATCGACCCCGAGCTGGTCGTCCCCGATCCGACCCTCTCACTGGCAGAGGGCGCCCTGCAACCCTGGAACCGCGGAATCACCGCCTACTGGAAGCGCCTCATCGCCTCGGTCGCCGACGCCTACGACATCGACGTCGACCTGCCTTGGTCGAAGCTCAAGAAGGGCGACAAAGAGCTCTTCCTCTATGGCACCGGCGACGAGCGCCACCAGGTCACCTACACCAATCGCTTCGGGCGGCGCCGCTCCTACAAGGTTCGCTTCGAGGGGATCGTCAACAACCTCGAGCGGCGCTACGAAGAGACCGACTCGGAGTCCAACCGCGAGCGGATCGAGAGCTACATGGCCGAGCAGCCATGCCCCGAGTGCAAGGGGGCGCGGCTGCGCCCGGAGAGCCTCGCGGTCAAGGTCGGTGGGATCAGCATCGCCGAGTTCAGCGGCAAATCGGCGCGGGCGGCGGCGGCCTGGATCGCTGCCCTGGAGCTGACCGAGACCGAGCGGGCGATCGCCCGCCTGATCGTGCGCGAGATCTCCGAACGCCTCGCCTTCCTCGAGAACGTCGGCATCGGCTACCTCTCGCTGGGCCGCTCGGCGCGCTCGCTATCCGGCGGCGAGGCGCAGCGGATCCGCCTCGCGACCCAGATCGGCTCCAGCCTGGTCGGCGTCATGTACGTGCTCGACGAGCCTTCGATCGGCCTGCACCAGCGCGACAACGAGAAGCTGATTGCCACCCTCGACCGGTTGCGCGACCTGGGCAACACGGTGATCGTCGTCGAGCACGACGAGGGCACGATGATGGCCGCCGACCACCTGGTCGACCTCGGACCCGGCGCCGGCGAGCACGGTGGCTACGTGATCGCTGCCGGCACGCCGGCGGAGGTCGCCACCGACCCCGCCTCGCTGACCGGCCAGTACCTCTCCGGCAAGCGCCGGATCGAGCTGCCCGAGGAGCGGCGCGAGCCGCGCGGGGCGCTGCTGGTGCGCGGCGCGCGCGAACACAACCTCAAGGGCATCGACGTCGCCGTGCCGCTCGGTGTCTTCTGCTGCGTCACCGGCGTCTCGGGCTCGGGCAAGTCGACCCTGGTCAACGAGACGCTGCACCACTCGGTCGCCAACCGCCTGCACCAGGCGAAGCTGCGCCCCGGCGCCCATGACGGAGTCGACGGGCTCGGCCAGATCGACAAGATCATCAACATCGACCAGTCGCCGATCGGTCGCACGCCGCGCTCCAACCCGGCCACCTACACCGGCGTCTTCGACCACATCCGCCAGCTCTTCGCCCAGACCCAGGAGGCGCGAGCGCGCGGCTACAAGCCGGGGCGCTTCAGCTTCAACGTCAAGGGCGGGCGCTGCGAGGTCTGCCGCGGCGACGGCCAGATCAAGATCGAGATGCACTTCCTGCCCGACGTCTACGTGCCCTGCGAGCAGTGCCACGGCAAGCGCTACAACCGCGAGACGCTCGAGGTCCGCTTCAAGGGCAAGAACATCGGCGACGTGCTGGAAATGTCGGTCGAGGAGGCGGTCGTCTTCTTCGAGAACGTGCCGAAGATCGCCCGCCGCCTGCGCACCCTGCACGACGTCGGCCTCGACTACATCCGCCTCGGCCAGGCGGCGACGACGCTCTCCGGCGGCGAGGCGCAGCGGGTGAAGCTGGCCACCGAGCTCTCCAAGGTCGCCACCGGCAACACGCTCTACATCCTCGACGAGCCGACCACCGGCCTGCACTTCGCCGACGTGCAGCGCCTGCTCGACGTGCTCGGCCGTCTCGTCGACGCCGGCAACACCGTGGTCGTGATCGAGCACAACCTCGACGTGATCAAGACCGCCGACCACCTGATCGACCTCGGGCCCGAGGGAGGCGAAGAGGGGGGAGAGGTGGTGGCCACCGGTACCCCCGAGGAGGTCGCCGCGGTCGAGGGCTCCTACACCGGCCGCTTCCTCGCCGGGCTGGTCGAGCCGGCAAAGCCGAAGCGGGTCGTACGCAAGCGGCGCGAAGCGGTCGCTGCCTAGCTGTAGTTCCCAACCAGGTTGTTCCCAAGCAGCTCGTTGAGACGAGCAACTGGCGGGCGATGGCCGAGGGAGCCGTGCTTTCGGTGGTAGTTGTAGCGATTGAGCCAGCCGGGGAGTTGGCCGCGTCGCTCTGAGGA
>DATNHC010000103.1:0-10458 GCA_035605155.1 Solirubrobacterales bacterium | reverse complement strand
CAACCCTTCGGCTACAACGACGGCCTGATCGTCCCGGGGACCAAGTTCCCCCTTGGCACACCCCCCTCGACGATTCGCAGCGCCGCCGCCGAGCGCGCCCCGCTGCGCGGCGTGGTCAGGGTGATCGTCGTCCTCGTCGATTTCAGCGACAAGCAGATGAGCGCCACCCCGGCCGACCTCGAGAAGCTCTTCTTCTCCCAGGGGGAGATGGCCACCGGCAGCGTGCGCGACTACTACAAAGAGGTGACCCACGGCCTGATCGACATCCAGGGAGAGGTCGTCGGGCCCCTGCGGCTGCCCCAGAAGCTGACCGACTACGCCAACGGCGAGGCCGGCATCGGCGACACGCTGCCCAGCGCGCGGACGATGGCCCGCCACGCCGCCGAAGCAGCCGACGCGAAAGTCGACTTTGGCCCCTATGACAACGACGGCAACGGCTACGTGGACGCCTTCATAGTCGTCCACGCCGGCAGCGGCGCGGAGGTAACCCTCAAAAAAGGCGACATCTGGTCCCACAAGTGGGTCATGGAAGGCGAGGAGTACGTGACCGACGCGACCAAGGTCTACGGCTACCTGACGATCCCCGAGGACGCCAAGCTCGGCGTCTGCGCCCACGAGCTGGGTCACCTGCTGTTCGGCTGGCCGGACCTCTACGACACCGACGAATCCTCCGAAGGGATCGGCGACTGGTGCCTGATGGCCTCCGGCAGCTGGAACGGCAAAGGCGGAGACCGGCCCGCCCACCCCTCGGCCTGGTGCAAGGCGGGACAGGGCTGGGTGACAGTGGCCAACCAGACCGCCAACGGGGCTGCCACGATCGGCGACGTCAAGGACAGCCACACCGTGCACCGGCTCTGGGCCGACGGCCAGGCGAGCCAGGAGTACTTCCTGGTCGAGAACCGCCAGAGAGCCGGCTTCGACGACAACCTGCCAGGCGAAGGCGTGCTGATCTGGCTAATCGACGAGGCGGTGGCCACCAACACCAACGAGAACCACCCGAAGGTGGCGCTCAAGCAGGCCGACGGGAAGCGCGACCTGGAGACACGCGCCAACCAGGGCGACCCAGGCGACCCCTTTCCGGGCTCGACCGGGAATCGCGCCTTCGGCTTCGCGTCGACGCCCAGCTCCAAGTCCTACGCCGGGTCCGACACCGGTGTGGCGGTGACGGAGATCTCCGATTCCGGCCCGACGATGACCGCCCGCTTCAGCGTCCAGCGCCAGGTCCCGCTCGCGGATAAAACGGGCAGAGTGGGCATCGACACCAAGTCCGAGCTGGTCGACGACGCGATCGCCGAGAAGCTGGCCGCCGACACGCCCCCTCGCGAGAAGATGTTCCTCACCCAGGCCGAGGTACCCGGCAAAGCCATCAAGGCGATCTTCGACAAGCAGCTCCACGACAAGCTGTTAGTCGAGGGTCCCCGCCAGCCAGACTGGCCGTTCGGGCCACCTGGCGAAGATGCGACTTCGCTCGCCGGACTGGAGACTCGCCTGGCCGCGGTCGAAGCACGGCTCGGCCAGGCCAAGCCGTTCATCTCCGCGGAGCTGCGCCCCGACCTCAGCGGCGGCGCCTTCGCGGGTGAGCCCGACGTCCGCGAAAAGGACCAGGACCGAATCGACAGCCCGTTCGAGAAGCGGATGCTGGACGTGCCTCCGGCGATCGGCTGACCCAGAGTGCCCTACGCCGTCCTCGCCCATCGCGGGGACACAGACGCGAAGCTGCTGGCGGAAGAGCTGGAGCGGCGCGCCTCTGCCCCAGAGGTCGAGCTGGTCTGGGCCGACGAGCTGCTCCTCGACTCGCGCTTCACCCATCGGGTCGACGAGGCAGGGGTCGAGACCGAGATCGCCTGCGCCGGGCGGCGGCGACTCGACTCGCACGAGCTGTTCGGCGCGGCTTGCCGGTTGCGCCACAGCCTGCCGCCGCAGTTCGCCGGCGCTCCGGACACCGATCGCGAATACGCTGCGATGGAGAGCTACGCACTGCTGCTCAGCTGGCTGACCAGCCTCGATTGCCCCCTCGTCAACCCTCCCTCGCCGGGTGGGCTGAGCGGGCCGGTCTTGGGCCTGCTCGAGTGGCTGGCCCTCGCCAGGGCGTCGGGGCTGCGCAGCCGCCGGCTGCAGCTGGCGGCGCCCGGGGCGCAGCCGCCGCCTGCGGAATGGCAAGCGGTTACCGGCAGCCTCGCAGCCAGCTCGACGGCGACGTTCGGTGTCCCGCCCCCGGAGATCCCGGGTGAGGGTCAGGAGCTCTGGCTGGAGCCAGTCGAGGGACCGGCGCGCGAGGCGCTCGTCGTCGGCGAGCGGGTCTTCGGTGAGGTGACCGACGAGGAGGCAACCGCCTGCGTCGAGCTGGCGCGCCGCGCCGCCTGCCCCGTGCTCGGCGTCCACCTCGCCGCCCCGACCGCCGACGGCGGGGAGACCAGCGTCTTCTGCGGCGCGCAGACGCTGCCCAATCTTGGCCGCGAAGGCGCCGTCGCGGTGGCCGAGCTGCTCACCGGGGAGACCGCTTGATCCTGCTCTGCGGCATTCCCTCCGAAGGCCCGATTGCCAGGGCGGTGGCGGCCGCCAAGCAGGTCGACATCCCACACCTGGTCCTCAACCAGCGCCAGGTCGGCGAGTGGACGCTGGAGCTCGAGCTGGACGGTGACCTCACTGGCCTGCTGCGCGGTCCCGACGGGACCTGGGACCTCGATCGGTTCAGCGGTGTCTACGTGCGCCTGGCCGAGCCCCGCTCCTTGCCCGAGGTCGGCGATCCCCCGGACGCCGGGAAGCTCGCCCGAGCGCAGGCCCTCTTCCAGGCGCTGCTCGCCTGGCTCGAGGTGGCTCCCTGCAGGGTCGCCAACCGCCTCGGCCCCAGCGCCTCGAACATGTCCAAGCCATACCAGGCCCAACGCATCCTCGCCTGCGGTCTGCGCACGCCGCCGACGACGATCACCAACGACCCCGCCGAGGTGCGCCGCTTCGTCGCCGAGCACGATCAGGTGATCTACAAGTCGATCTCCTCGACGCGATCGATAGTCCGCCGGTTGACACCCTCGCGGGCGCGTGATCTGGAGCGGGTTCGCCACCTGCCGACCCAGTTCCAGGCGCTGATCCCCGGTGCCGACGTGCGGGTCCACGTCGTCGGCGAATCGATCCACGCCACCGAGATCAGCTCGGCCGCGACCGACTACCGCTACGCCGCGCGCGACGCGCAGGACGTGCAGATGAGCCCCTCCGTCCTCCCCACTGAGATCGAAGAGCGCTGCCTGGCGCTCAGCAGGGCCCTCGAGCTGCCGGTCTGCGGCGTCGATCTCCGCCGCACTCCCGATGACCAGTGGTTCTGCTTCGAGGTCAACCCCTCTCCCGCCTATTCTTTCTACGAGGAGCTCGGCGGACAGCCGATCAGCGAGGCGCTGGTCGAGTACCTGCGCGGCGAGAGCGGGTCCACGAACGGAGATCTCGAGGACGACGATGGTGCGAGCGATTGAGAACTGGGCCGAATTGGGAGGAACCGTGCGCGAGGTCAAGCCGCGCGAGGGAGTCGCCCAGATGAGCGACGTCGTCCTCGCCGTGGATAAGGCCGACGACGTCGAGGGGTATCCGAACCTGCTGACCGACGCACCCGGTCAGGAGCTGGCGGTGGGCGTGGAGACGGAGAAGCTGGGGGAGATCGAGCCCGGCGCCAAGGTCCGCCTCCGAGCCCGACGGGCCGACCTGCACACGATCGTCGCCCACCCCGAGGGGCTCTCGAGGGACTGAAGGGCGCTCCAGGACAGCAGCAGCGGACCGACGAGTGACGAGTCGGCGCGCCGGAACAGCGGGAACGAGGGCCACCACCATGCCGTTCTCATCGAGGAAGTAAAGGTCGAGTCGGAAACGCATGCCGAAGGTGTGGACGCTGGCGCAGCGCGGCAGCAGCAGGCCCGCGCCGGCCTGTGCCCGGTCGAGATGGGTGAGCCCGAGCAGGCGGGCTCGCCAGCCGGTTGCCACAGGCACCTCGCGGCCGAGCAGCTTCGCGACCGGCAGGTGCTGAAGGCGCGGAGCAAGCCCGGACATGGAGCCTCAAGCCTGGACGCGGCCCGAGTCTCCCCCTAGCCTCTGGCGATGCCCTCCGCCGGCAAGGTCACGGTCTTCGGCCCCCACCCGATGCTCTCGATCACGATCGAGGCGCTGACCAGCGACGGTGGTGACGACATCCACCTGCATGCCGCCGGCCAGGGCGTCTGGGTGGCGCGAATGGCAGCCGAGCTGGGCGCTCGCCCCGTCCTCTGCGGCTTCATCGGTGGCGAGACCGGCAGCCTCCTGCGGCCGCTGCTCAAGCAGATGGACGTCGAGCTGCGCCTTGTCGAGACCACCGAGCAGAGCGGCGCCTACCTGCACGACCGACGCAGCGGCGAGCGCGAGCCGCTCGCCCAGAGCGCCTCGCTGCCCCCCTCCAGGCACGAGATCGACGAGCTCTTCTCGAGCACCGTCGCCGCCGCCCTGGACTCCGATGTGCTGGCGCTCTGCGGGCCATACCCCGGCGAGGCGCTGCCGCTGGAGATCTACGGCAACCTGGTTGCCGACGTGAAGGCGAACGGCACCCCGGTCGTCGTCGACCTCTCCCCTCCGCGGCTCGACAGCGCCCTGGAGGGCGGGCCCGATCTGGTCAAGATCAACGACTGGGAGCTGGCCAAATACATCACCGGGCCGGTCGACACCGAGGAGCGCATGCGTACGGCTGCCGGGCGCCTGCTCGAGAAGGGCGCCGGCGCGGCGATCATCACCCGCGCCGAGGACCCGGCGATGGTGGTTCGTGGCGAGCGGGCATGGGAGCTGGTCCCGCCGCGCTTCGAGCGCGGCTCGCGCGAGGGCTGCGGCGACTCGATGATGGGCGGACTCGCGGCCTGCATGGCAAATGGGAGCGAGTGGGAGGAGATGCTGCGCACCGCCGCCGCCGCCGGCGCCGCCAACTTCCTCCGCGCCGGGTTGGGCAGCGGCTCACGCTCTGTGATCGAGGATCTGGCGCGCAAGGTCGAGCTGCGGCCGCTTTGAGCGGCCCGCCGAAACGCATAAAGGCGTGACGCCTGACCCCGTCCCTAGACCGTCGGGCCGAAGGGCGGCTCACCCAGCTCATCGCCGGAGACGATCGCCCGCGGCGCTACGTCCCGCATCCACTCCAGGTGCGAGGCGATCGGCTCGATCTCAGCCAGGCACTCGAAGGCCTCGCGCAGGTGGACCGGCCGGCCGCCGTGGGAGGAATGCGCGTCGCTGCTCAGCACGTGGATCAACCCGGCGGCTGCCAGCCCCCGCATCCCGGCGGCGAAGCGCTCGCGCAGGAAGAAGTCGGCTGTCGCCTGGACCAGCGCCCCGGCGGCGACCAGCCCCGCGATCCGCTCGTACATATCGGCGGAGAGATGACGCTCGGGATGGGCGATCAGCGAGCGGTGGCCGCGCTCGGCCAGATGCGCGACACGCCGCACGAGACTCTCGCTCAGCGGTCCGGGCGCCGGCTCGAGCAGGATCCAGCTCCCGTCGCCCAGCGAAACCCGGCCAAGCTCCTCCTCGCTCAGCCCCTCCACCGCGGTCTCAGCCACCTCGCCACCCTGCAGGACGCTGACCGGCAGATCGGCGTCGCGGAGCGCCTCGTTCAGGGCCTCGACCCGCTCCCCGACCTCCTCGATCCGCACATCGTGATCGTGACGAATATGAGGCGTGGCGCAGATCGCCTCGATGCCGTCGCTGGCCGCCTGGCGCCCCATGGCGAGACTGTCCCGCAGGTCGAGCGAGCCATCGTCGACGCCCGGAAGGATGTGGCAGTGCAGGTCGATCATCGCCCCTCTTCTCCCCGCTCGTTCGATTGAGCACACTGGAGTGTGTTCGATCGAACGAGCGGGGAGGTCGGCGCCCGGGGGCTGGGTGCAAACGCTCATTCAGGCACGGGCACGCACGGGCATGGGAATACGATGATCGGCATGATCCAGCACCTGCTCTCGCAGGGCTTGCGAGAGCGGATGGGCTTCAACCGTGGATAAGAAAACGACCCGCCGAGGGAACTACGAGTCTGGCTCCGATTACGTGCTCGAGTACGGAGAGCTTCGCTTCGCCTTCAACGAGGAGGACTTCGGCCAACGCGTCGAGCAGGCGGCGGTCAAACTCGGCTTCGTCGACCAGGGGCTCAGCCAGGAGGAGCTCGACGACCTGCTCGATCTGGCGGTCAGCGGTGAGATCGCCGAGCCCAGCTCGCGCCTCGGTGAGCACATCAACGAGAACTGGGACGACCTCGTCGGTCCCGCCAACCGCAGCCTCGTGCACTGGCTACGCCGCCTCGTCTTCCGCGGTGCCTGGCTCGACCAGCGCGTCAAGGAGGGCGAGCTGGACATCGTCTTCGACGAGCGCAACCAGACCTTCGGCTACGTGCAGCCGGACCGCAGCTCTGAGTTGATCGAGCTGTCGAAGGAGCCGAGCTGGCGACGGATTGCGTACCGGCGCTAGGCGGGGCGCTCTAGGGCCGCCACGACGGTGAGGGAGCCATTTGCTTGGCTGGTGGCGGCGCCATCGAAGATTTTTTTCGCTGTGTCTGGATCGTCGAAGCTCTCGGCCAGTTTGGTCAGGGAGTCGACTAGGAGGATCACGTCTTCGCCGGCTTCGGCGCGGCGCGCGGCTTGGGCCAGGGCATCGCTGGCATGGCGGGCCTGGCCGGCGGCGACGATCTCCGCTTGTGGCGCCTCGCGCTTCCAATCGGCGAGCTCCTCGGGGCTGGGATCGACGAGCAGGGCAATCGGGTCGGGGCCCTCGGAGGCGCCGGCGAGCTCGCCGGCAACCTCCCGTAGCAGGGCCGTACAGGCGGCGCTGCTCTCGCCGTAGACGAGTGCCTGACGGCCGGGCGGCGGCGTCAGCAAGTCGGTGATGCGCAGTCCCTTGCTCTTGCGGCCAAAGCGACGGCGGCGGCGCCTGCGGCGTGGCCGGGTCGGCTCGTCCCCTGCTGCCGCTCCTAGCCCTGTCCCGGCTTCGGGCTCTCTTCCGACCTCGGGCCTTGCCGCCGGGCTGGCCGCCTCGGGCGCCCTCGGCTCGGGCTTGCGGCTCTCGGACTGGGGCTCGGAGCGCTCGACCTTGGGCTCCCTGGCCGGGCGCTCACGGCGCTGCCGCGGCGGTCGCTCGCGCTTCTCGCGCGGCGGCTTCTCCTCGCCGCCGGCCTTGCCGTAGAGCAGCTTCTCAACCAGGTCCTCACGGCGCAGCATGCGATATCCGGGCACGCCGGCCTCGGCGGCGAGCGCATGCAGCTCGGCGATGTGCTTGGACTCGAGCTCGGCCTTGGTCATGAAATCTCCGTGCGTTCACGCGCAAATCGCCCCGGATTCGAACGCCCGGAGATCACCGTGTCGATTTGCGCGTTCACAGGCCGCAGGTTATTGCAGCCGCTACCCGGCGCGTCCCTCGGCCGTCGCGAGGGCGGGATCGGTGCCCGCCGCAGCGGCGGCGACCGGCCAGGCCTCGGCCGCGCGCTTGACCTCGCGGCGCGACCAGCCGAGCTCGGCGCCGAGCGCGGCAGCGACGGCGCGCACCGAGTCGGCATCGCGCAGCTGCGGCGCGGCGAGCAAGCCGAGCCGGGTGCGGCGCAACAGCACGTCGGCCACGCTGCGCGCCTGCTCGTGACGAGCGGCAATCACGGCCTCGGCGAGCAGATCCGGGCGGCCGGGGACGATCGGCTTCGCCAGCTTGGGATCCGCGTGGGCGAGGGCGAGGACCTGACGCGCGGCATGGCCATAGCGGAAGGCGAGCTGGGCGATCGCCTCCTCTCCCACCGGCTCCGGCCCGTGCAGGTCCTCCGGTCGGGCTTCCATCCCGAGCGGGATCTCGGCCGTATGGCAGGGCGCCTCGCGGACCTCGCGCTCGACCAGGCGGTCGACGGTCTGCTTGGCCATCCGCCGCCAGGTGGTCAGCTTGCCGCCGGTGATCGTCAGCATCCCCGACGAGGTCTCATAGAGCTCCGCCTTGCGCGAGATGTCGACCGACTTCTTCGGGTCGCCGGTGGCGATCAGCGGCCTTACGCCGGCGTAGGCGCCGACCAGGTCACGATCGCCGAGCGAGGTGCCGAAGAACTCGTTGACCGCGTCGAGCAAGTAGGCCATGTCGTCCGCACCGGGACGCGGGTGGTCGATGTCGCCCTCGAAATCGTTGTCGGTGGTGCCGACCAGGGTGCGCCCGTACCAGGGCAGCGCGAAGATCGCCCGTCCCTCGCCGGCCGGCACGATGCAGGCCGCCGAGCCTGTCGAGAGGTCGTTGCGGTCGATCAGCACGTGGGTGCCGCGGCTCGGCGAGATGCGCGGCACGTCCTCCTCGCCGACCACCTCCTCGGGGCGGATACGGTCGGCGAAGACACCGGTCGCATTGACGACGTTCTCGGCCCCGACCTCGATCCGCTCACCGGAGCCCGCCTCGACGAAGGCAACCCCGACGGCTTTGCCACCATGCTCGAGGACCTCGACCACCTCGGCGCCGTTGAGCATCGTCGCGCCGAAGCGCTCTGCCTCGCCGAGGATCGTCAGCGTCAGGCGCACGTCGTCGGTCTGGCAGTCGTAGAAGAGGTAGGCGTTCTTCGGGTCGCGGGACTCCAGCGACGGCACCAGCGCCAGCACCTCGTCGCGGTCGATCGTCCGGTGGCGGTCCGGCGACCAGTAGAAGTCTTCGTTCTCTTCCTTGGATGAGCGCATCTCGCGACGGCTGCGGCCGACCCGCGTCGTCGCCATCACGTCGTACATGTTGAGACCGATGCCGAGCCCGCGGGGGCGGCGCTCCTCGGGGAAGGCGGGGACGAGGAAGGGCGTCGGGTAGACCAGGTGCGGAGCGAGCTGGACCATCAGCTGTCGCTCCAGCAGGGCCTCGCGGACCAGGCCGAGGTCGAGGTTCTGCAGGTAGCGCAGGCCGCCGTGGATCATCTTCGAGGAGCGGCTGGAGGTGCCTTCGGCGTAGTCGCCGCGCTCGAGCAGCGCCACCGAGTAGCCGCGCGAGGCAGCATCGAGGGCGACGCCGGCGCCGGTGATCCCGCCGCCGATCACGACGACCTCGAAGCGCTGGCCGGCGATCGCCTCGATGGCAGCGGCGCGCGAGAGCATCAGTCCAAAAAGACGGTCGCCTGCTCGACCGCTGGTCGCTCGGGGGGGTCCTTCTCCTGCCGCGGCTGGCCGAGGTGCAGGAGGCCGACGAAGCGCTCGGCGTCGGGCAGGCCAACCGCTTGACGACCGGCGGCCGAGCGCAAGAGGCCGGGGGTGCGCCAGTACCCGGCGAGGCCGCGTGCGTGGGCGCTGAGCAGAACGATGTAGGAGGCGACCGCGGTGGCGTGCAGGTCCTCCTCGTTCTGGACAGGGTCAGAACCAAGCACGCAGGAGACGACGACGAGGGTCGGCGCCCGGTCGAGCTTCGCGGCGCCCTCGGGCCCCGCTGCCCGCTTGAGCCGCTCCAGCGCCGCCGGGCCGACGACGCGGAAACGCCAGGGCGCGGTCAGATTGTGATTCGGCGCCCAGCGGGCCAGATCGAGCAGTTCAAGGATCTGCTCACGGGCGAGCGGCTCAGGCCCAAAGGCCTTGTGCGTGCGACGCGTGCGAATCGCGGTCTCGACATCCATGCCTGGAACATAGCCGCGACACCCGGCGAGCGATCGATTTCACCCCTGGGGATCGCTCGACCGAGTGGCTGCTCACCAGCCGAAGCGACGGCCGAGCAGCAGAGGGGCGGCGATTGCTGCGGCGGTCGCGCCGAGGCCGACGCCGATCGCGATCCACGGCGAGGCTGGCTCCGTGCCCTCGATGCTTGCCGCAGCGGGGGTCCCGGTCTCCGTAGGCGGGGCCTCGGACTCCACCCCCGGCGATCCGACCCCGGGGACCGGGGTCACGCCGTCCGCCACCGGAGGCGGGGCGGCGGTGCCGCCGGGCACGCCTGTGCCGGCCGCCGGCGGGCTCGACGGCGCTGGGCCTTCGACGCCCGGGGCCGCTTCGCTGCTCGGCGGCGGTGCCACTACCGAGGGAGGCGAGACCGCCGGCTCTGGCGACTTCGGTGTCTTCTGGCGCGGCGGAGCGGCTACCGGCAGCGCCTCGCCGGCCGCGGCGACCAGCACCTGGCTGGTGACCCAGACCGGCGTCTGGTCGCTGGACTCCGAGTAGCGATAGTGCCCGTCATCGGTCTGCCGAGCGGCCAGATAGTCGAGCGCGCTGCTGCCGCCGGGGCCAGCCTTGGCCGGATCCCCACCCACGGCGATCGTTCCCTGCACCGCCCAGGCGGTCGACTGAGAGTTGACCGCGCCGCCCGAGCCGAGGCCGAAGCCTCCGCTGGAACGCTGGTGTTTGCGCAGATAGGAGAGCCCGCGCTCGGCTGCCTTGCTGTCGGGGATCGCCTGCATCACCGAACCGGTTACGTCGGCGTTGCTCGGCTGGCCCGGCACGTCTCCCCAACCGCCATCCTCGTTCTGGACGGAGGCCAACCAGGAGATCGTCTTGTCGAGGCCGC